>NZ_JBSWYJ010000047.1:0-41320 GCF_056161045.1 Flammeovirga sp. AWQ4_249 | reverse complement strand
TTGTTCTTCTTGAAAAAAGAAACTTAATTATGAACTGAGAAAGAAATTAAACTCTGAATTAAAAACGAGACAGCGTTCAGTTTACACTCCCTCAATGGTAGCGTTTGATAAATCTTTCATTTCAGTTATCATTCTTCCTGAAGCATCTTCAGTTTGTGCCAAAAGGCCTTCAGCTTTAGTATTTATTGATTTTGCTGAATCTTTTGAAAAAGAAGATGCATCTTTTACAAGTTCATAAGATTGTTTGGCAGTAGAATCAAGAAATGTTTTTACAGATAAGTCTTCTATGTTAAAAGAAACATTTTCTGATGCTTCTTTTTTTTCACCTTTTACGGTTACTTGCTCAACTTTTTGAGCAGTTTCCTCTGTAATAGCTTTTAAAACGTTATCTTCTTTTTTAGGAGAAGTACGTTTGGAAGGAGTTTTACTAGCTGTTTTACGTCTAGTAGTTCTTCTTGCTGTTGTTTTTTTTCCTTGTTCTGCCATAACATTCGTATCTATTTATCTTACTTTAAGAGGTAGTTTCTGAACTGAAATTGAGTTTCTTATGTAAATATAAATATGAATGATTGTTTATTCACTATAAAGTTGATCTTATTTTTAATACTTATTTATATTTTTAGTAAAAAAGTAAATAAACATTGTTTCAAAATTTCTATAATGTCATATATCAAGAGTTAAAAGCTAAAACTTTAATGTTAACTGATTAAAAAAGTTACTTCATTGCTTTGATAAGATTTAAAATCAAAAAAGTAGTTCTGTCAAAAATTAAAAAAGAGTAAGCACTTAAAAATACACTAAAAATGAAGTAGCTTATTCTCTAATATAATAAAAATTATTTGATGTTGTAGGATATCATGATTTAATCATCCACCTTGTTTATACTTTTAGTAGAACCAAAAAGCTCTTTTGATTTTTTGTTGTAAGCTTCAGCAGCTTCTTCGGCACTCGGATAAATACCTAAATCATATCGTTCACCTTTAGAATATAGAACAGCTCTATATGTCTTTTTGCTCACTTTTACTACACCTCTATAACCTGTTCTGTTATTGTGATGTTTTTGATTTCTTCTCAACTCAGCCATAGTAACCCATTCAAGATTTTTTTCTCTACAATCCAATGGATTACCATTTTTAATTCTAACAAAAAGGCGTTTGTTAGCCTCCTCTTTAGGTACAAACTTTTCTGCGATTAGTTTGTGTAGATAGATGGTGACGTTTTTATAACCTCCCTGTGGTTTTGGGAAGTTTTTTTGAAAAAAAACATAGCCACTAGCATGTAACCTTAGGTTTTCAAGTAAGTTAAGTTGACGATAGTATTCATTTTGTTCGATAAATTCATAGGAACTATCAGACAATAATACATGCTCGTCTGCATTTTTTAGCTTCACTTTATAAAGCATCTTTTAATTGGTTTGTTAGTTGAAAAATGATAAAAAGGTAACAGGTCTATTGTATAGATGTCAATTAAGCTAAGTCGATTGCTAAGTTACTTTAGTAAGGAGTAGTTGATGTAGGTTTAACAGTAAAATAAGATTAGTCTAAAGTGTTAGACTAAACTTACTACCAACTTCCTCTAAGTCTTTAATTACTGGCGATAAAACGGGGATTCCCTCAGTAATTCTAACTTTTTCCATTTCTCTTTCAGGATCACCAGGAATCAACACACGTTCTTGACCTTCTACAGTTTCAGCAGATCTAAAACGTCTGATCCAATTATCCATATGAGATTTAAACTCTTCTTTAGGTCTAAAGCCATCGACACGCATTGCTCCAAAGAAATGTCCTAAACCTTCTCCAACAGGATCTTCAGGTAAAGGTAAGAAACTAACAAATGGAGGAGCCCAAGGGCCATATCCTGCACCTGATAATACAGAAGATAGAATATCAACCATACTACCCAAACAGTATCCTTTGTGGCTACTTCTTACTCTATCACTACCTAATGGTAATAATGCACCACCGCTTTTTAATGCAGCAGCATTTGTTGAAGAAATACCTTCTTTGTCTTGAACCCAACCAACTGGAGCATCTTCTTCCTTACGTTGAAGAATTTCCAATTTACCATTTGCTGCTGTTGTAGTAGCGAAATCTGCAACGAAAGCAGGTTCCTCTCCAGCAGGAATAGCCATGGCAATAGGGTTTGTTCCTAATAATCTTTCTTTGGAAAAGGTAGGTGCCACAAGCGGACTAGCATTAGTCATTGAAAGTCCGATCATATCATGTGCCAAAGCCATCATTGCATGATAACCAGCAATGCCATAATGATTGCTATTTTTGACAGAAACCCAACCTGTACCAACTTGTTCAGCTTTGTCAATTGCGATTTGCATAGCCTGTGGAGCGACCACTAAACCTAAACCTGCATCACCATCGACAGTTGCTGTACTTGGAGTTTCGTGTATAATTTTTACTTCAGGAGTTGGATTTATTCTACCCGCTTCCCAAAGTCTTACATATCCAATCAATCGAGCAACTCCATGTGAATCCACTCCTCTCAAATCTGCAGATAATAAAACATTTGAAGCAAGTTCTGCATCTTTTTCAGGGCATCCCATTGCTAGAAAAACGTTTTTACTGAAGTCTAATAGAGTTTTATAAGGAATTGTATTAATTACAGTGGACATAGATAAGTAATTTTATGAATCAAGTCAGTAGTGCTGACATTAAATTATACACATAAAAATTAAGAAAAAATGCCTTCTTTTGAAGGGGATATGGTATCTCATTAATTTTGCACTAATTTACCAACTTTGTATTAACCAACAAAACAGAGGTTTTAAGGTAAAGGCATATTTTAACACGTTTATTAAGGAATGAATCAACAATTAAATGTAAGTATACTCGTAGCTGCTCGAAATGAGGAAGTTACATTAGCATCTTGTTTGGAAAGTCTTCTTCAACAAAATGTTAATAACAATGTATATTTTAATATTTTAATTGGAGATGATGATTCTGAGGATAATACAGCACAAATTGCTCACGAATTCGAAGATAGATACCAAAACATTAAACTAATTTTTATTGATCAAAATACGTCATTAAAAGGAAAAGTGAATGTATTAGATCAGTTGACGAATCATACTAATGCAGACTATTTATTATTTGCAGACGCTGATGTGGTTTACTCTTCCGAATGGTTACAATCTATGTTGGATGAATTATTGAAAAAAGATATTGTTACAGGGACGACAATTGTAAAAAATGGTAGTCTTTGGGATGATTTTCAAAGATTAGATTGGATGTATGCATTAAGTCTGTTGAACATTTTATCCTTTTTTAAAATCCCAGTTACAGCCATGGGAAATAATATGGGGATAAAAAGTAAGGCACTACAACAGGTTGGAGGTTTTAAAAATGTGCCTTTCTCTGTTGCTGAAGATTTTACCGTTTTTAAATTAATTATTCAGAACAAAGGAACATTTTCTCAATTATTTTCAGAGAATGTATTAGCCATAACAGGATCAGTAGAATCAATAAATGGTTGGTTACATCAAAGGTGGCGATGGATGCAAGGAGCAAAGAAAATTCCATTTGCATTAAAAATACTCAATTACCTTAATGTTCTTATTTATCCATTACTGTTTTTGATAGGGATGAAAGAAGGAGTGTTTTTAAGTAGTATTCCTGTTTTATATAGCCTGAAATTATTGTATTTGATTTTTATCCAAATCCGTTTAAAAGTTAGAATCAGCTGGAAAGTGACACTGCTTTTCGATTTCATGTATCTTATTTTTTATGCATCATTATTAATTTATGGGTTGAATAATCCGAAGATATCTTGGAAAGGAAGGCTTTATAAATCCGAATAGATGAAGGTTTAATGAAGATAACTATTAAATTTGTGCGAATTATTTCATTTCAATAATCATTAAAGATGAATAAAAATAAGTGCGTTTTTCTAGATAGAGACGGAGTATTAAATAAGGACTACGTAGACTATGCTTATACTTTAGAAAAGTTTGAAGTTCTTCCAGGAGTTCCTGAAGCGTTACAAAAGTTGAAAGATGCTGGATTTACCTTAGTGATTCTGACAAATCAGTCAGGAATCGTTAAAGGCATTTATAAGAAAGAAGATGTATATATCTGTCATGATGCATTACAAAAAGCATGTAATAATGCGATTGATGATATGTTTTATGCACCTTTACATGAAAAATGGTCTAACTCACTTAGCCGTAAGCCAGGTACATTGATGTTTGAAAGAGCAATCTATAAGTACAATGCAGACATGGAAAATACATGGATGATTGGCGATAAGGAAAGAGATCTAATTCCCGCTGAGAAAGTAGGAATCAAGTATAGAATTCAAGTAGATAATCCTATGGTAGAAGGTTCAGTAGCGACACATTATGCTAAAAATCTTTTAGAAGCTGTAGACCAAATTATCTTAGCAGATAAATAAAAAAATAAGGACATCTTTAAAGAAAGGTGTCCTTATTTTTTTGGAAATTAATTCCATTTAGAACTTAAATACTGGCATAAGTCCTCAAGATATTTTTGATCTACTTCATTAAACATATTGAGTTGATCACTGTCAATATCTAATACCGCTACCACTTCATTATTGACAATTACAGGGATAACGATTTCTGATTTTGAAGCAGAACTACAAGCGATGTGTCCTGGAAATTGCTCAACATCTTCTACTACAAGTGTTTTTGCTTCTGACCAAGTTGTACCACAAACACCCTTACCTTTTTTGATACGTGTACAAGCTATCGGGCCTTGAAATGGACCCAACACTAGTTCATCTTCCTTAATGAGGTAAAAACCTATCCATAAATGATCAAAAGCTTCTTTTAATACAGCACATGTATTACTTAGGTTAGCAATTAAATCAGATTCAATGGAAGTTAAACCTTTGATTTGAGGCAAAATGCTCTCATATATATCTATTTTGTTACCATTTTCTGGTAAAATTAATTCTTCAGCCATAATGGATTCTTTTTTTTGCAAAACTACAAGTATTGTTGATATATAAGAAAGAAATTGATAGTTCGTTCAAATATATTTTTTCTAAATTTGAGTAGTATTTTTTTTATTTTAATGTAGCTTTAATATTACAAGAAGTGAAGCACTAATTATTTCTCCCTACAAGTCTAACCTACAAAAAGAAGAATGAAGATAACTCCATTAAAAATATTACAGATTCTAGTTTATATCGGCTTAATGCTCGGCTTGGTGCTAATGATGTCTCCTGAAGAAATAAACCTTTTCGGAACAACTATTAGAATCCCAACTTCAGAAGATGTTTTGCCTGAAAGTATGCTTGAAGATGAAAAAGAAGAGTTAATTGTTGATGTTGAAGAATATGAGGAAGAAGATTCTCTTACAGTAGATTTAGAAAGTATTTCAGAAGAGTCGTCTTGGACACCTGTAGAGGAAAAACCTTTAACAGTAAAAACACCTAAAGGCGCTGTAGCTATAGAATATCCTGATAGTAACCCTTATTGTTTGGATCATTTTTTTGAGGGATTGTCATCTATTTCCGAAAAAGGAGAATTAGTTAGAATTCTTCATTATGGTGATTCCCAATTGGAAGGTGACCGTATGACCGAGCAATTGAGAAGAAATCTCCAAGAACAATTCGGTGGTTGCGGAGTAGGATTAGTGCCAATAATGGAACAAAAAAATAGAAGAACTACATTGTCTCAAATGTATTCAGATAATTGGGAACAATTTTTATGTTTTGGTCCAAAAAAATATAGAGGTAAACATAATGATTATGGCTTTTTTGGTAAATATTTCACTTATGAAGGTGAAAAAGGAAGTATTAGCTTTGAGCCAGCCCCTTATTCAAAAAAGTCTCATAAACAGTTTGAGTATTTTAATGTTTACTTGAGAAATACTGTTGCAGATGTACAAATTGATTATATCATGAATGCAGCAACAGGTAATCCAATCACAGTTAAAGCATCATCGGAAAGTAAAAAAGTGAAGCTACCTATTTCTGGAGCATTAGGACAATTAGAAGTATCCTTTACATCTGATGTATCTCCAGAGGTATATGGAGTAAGTTTTGACTGTAATACAGGCATAGCAGTTGATAATATACCAATGAGAGGATCTTCAGGAACTGATTTTACAAAAATAGACAAGACACAATTTTCAGAATTATTAGCCACAACAAATACAGATTTATTAATCTTGCAGTTTGGTGTTAATGTGGTTCCTCAAGAAGCTACAAACTATAAATTTTACGAACGTCTATTACTGAAACAATTGAAATACTTCAAAGAAGTAGCTCCTGATTTAGATATTCTAATCATTGGTGTTTCCGATATGGCAAGAAAGGATGGTTCGAAAATAGAATCGTATCCAAATATAGATGCTATTAGAGCAGCTGAAAGGCGAGCAGCAAAACAAGTAGGAGTAGCTTATTGGGATTTATATTTAGCAATGGGTGGTAAAAACTCAATTGTCAAATGGGCAGATAAAAAGCCAGCTTGGGCAGGAAAAGATTATACACATTTTACAAGAAAAGGTGCAAATTACATTGGAGACATGCTTCATAATGAACTAGTAAGAGAATACCAACGCTACAAAAATAGAATATCTTCTAATGCAGCAACAAAGTAATAATCTATCGAAAAATCAGAATTTGATCATTAGTATTAAATTACTTTTGACCATAATATTACTTTGTGTATTTTCTATTCCAGCATCAAAATCTTCGAATAAGAAACCTTTTGTCGTATATGACTTTATTAGAATGGATGCGAATAAGCTTCATGTTTATAATGACTCCATTCTTTTTAATTCATTTATAAAAAAACTAAAGAGGTTAGAAGAAAAAGGAGAAGGTAAAGTTGAAATACTTCACATTGGTGATTCTCATATTCAAGCTGATTTATTTTCTGGTTGGGTGCGAGAAAGCTTTTATGATGATGATCGATTTCCAATGGAAAGTAGAGGCTTCTTTTTTCCTTATAAAGCAGCTAAAACGAATAATCCATATAATTTTTCCATTTCTAAAGTAGGTAATTGGCAGGGTAAAAGAGCATCTATTAGTTATCATAAAAGTGAATATGGATTAGCAGGAATTACTGCTAGAACAAAAGAAAAATTTGCTTCGCTGACAGTAGATATAAGTGTAGATTCTCTGAGAAATTTTAAAGGGAATAGAATAGAAATTTATTACCCAACTGAAGATAAGACTCAATTTGATCCACAAGTAATCCCATTTGAGCACACCAACCTTTTAGAAGTGAAAAAGGAAAATGGTAGAAAGATATTTATTTTTGATACTGCAGTTTCAAAATTTCAGTTGGCTTTCAAAAAAGAAGAATCTAGCCAAAATAATTTTCTAATTAGAGGTATTAGAGTTTCAAATACAAGAGCAAATGAAATGGTGTACAGTTCATCTGGAGTAAATGGTGCGACTGTCAAAACCTATTTGAAATGCAAAGACCTAGAATATGAATTCAATACTCTTAACCCAGATTTATTAATAATATCATTAGGAACAAACGATGCCTTCCATTCATTGGATAAAAAGAAATTCAAGGAAAACTATAAAAAATTAATTTCTAGAATCAGAGCATCAAACCCTTCATTACCTATTATTTTAACTACTCCTGGCGATAATTTTAGAAAGTCTAAATATCTAAATAAAGATAACGTTAGAGCATCTGAAGTAATTTATGCATTAGCAAAAGAGGAAGATTTAGTGGTCTGGGACTTTTATCAGGTAATGGGAGGTTTAGGATCTATAGAAAAATGGAGTAGCTTATCAATGACTGCTAAAGATAGAGTGCATCTCAATAAATACGGGTATCAATACCAAGGAAAACTATTCTACAAAGCTTTTACTGATTATTACGATTCTATTAAAGGTAATGTATATCTGTAATCGTTAAATATAAATGAATGTTTATTCATTTAAATAGTATTACTAAAATACAATTTTGACTAAATACATTATTTTTAACGTGACATATACTAACGATTACATAATAATGAGTGTATATTTATTCAATTTTAATGAGTGTTGAGTGTTATTTAGGTTGTTTATTTTAATTAATATTAAAAAACAACTATCAGTTTTGTTGAATTTTTTTAATAAAAAATATAATTTTACGTAGTATACTCAGTATAAGTGTGAAAAGTACGTGGGATTTTTTGCGGAATATTTGCACTTTGCGAAGAGTAAACCTATTATTGTTGAGAACAATTTGTTATGCAAACATAACATTTTATTCATCTGAAATTAAGAGCTAAGTCTAAACTTAATCTCGAAAACAACAACTACATCATAATCTATTTTATTTAATGAAACTTAGAAATCTACTGTTATCTTTAGCGGCAGTTTGTCTTGCACAAGCTACATTTGCTAATGGCTTCCAAGTACTGCTTCAAGGAACAAAACAAACAGGACGTGGTAATGTCGGCGTTGGTTACGGACCAGACGCATCAAGTTTATTTTTTAACCCAGGTGCTCTTTCTTTTTTAGAAAGTAGTCAAATTCAAGTTGGATTCAGTCCTGTATTCTCAAACATTTCATACAGAGGTGTTGAAGGTACTCAAAAGTATCAATCAGAATCACCAATGGGTACACCATTTCATGCATATGGTGTTTTTAGACCATCAGCTGATTCACCTTGGGCTTTTGGTTTAGGTGTATTTACACCATTTGGTTCTACAGTATCTTACAGTGAAGACTGGACAGGTAGATACTCATTACAAGAAATTTCATTACAATCTATCTACTTCCAACCAACTGTATCTTATAGAATTGGAGATAAGATATCAATTGGTGCTGGACTAGATATTGTAAGTGGAAGCGTAGCTTTCCAAAAAGCTAATGCAGTACCAGGAGGTGATGTTACATCTAAAATTGAAGGAAGTACTATTGAGTACGGTTTTAATGTTGGTGTATTTGCTCAAGTAACTGAGAAATTTTCAATTGGTGCAAATTACCGTTCAGGTGTAGATATGTCTGTTGAAGGTGGAGATGCTACTTTTGATGTACCAAATGCTTACATCGCAGGTCAGATTGGAATGCAAGCAGGTATTAATAAAGATAAATTCGATGCAACTTTACCTCTACCACAAACGATTGCTATCGGTGTTGGATACAATGTAACAGACAAATTAGCTCTAGCATTGGACTTTAACTACGTAGGTTGGAGTGCATACGATTCTCTAAAAGTAGATTTTGATACTCATTCTTCAAACAATATTCGTTACGCAAGAGAATGGCAAGATTCATACATTATCAATTTTGGTGTAGAATATAAAACAACAGATGCATTAACTGTAAGAGCAGGTGCGTACTATGATACAACTCCTCTACAGGATGGTTATTTGACACCTGAATCACCAGATGCGAACTCTTTAGGATTAACTATTGGAGCATCTTACAGAATTGGAGATCATTTTGGTGTTGATGCAGCTTTCTTGTATGTAAGTAAAGAACAAAGAGAAAATGTAATTCCAGAAGGTGTATCTACAGGTGGATTAAATGGTGTTTACAAAGCTTCAGCTTATATACCTACGATCTCATTAAATTACAATTTCTAATTCAACCAATCCTATCAATTTTAGAATAACATGACTTTTAATAAATATAAATCATTACTAGCAGCAGGAGCTATTGCATTTCTTTCTGCTTGTACAACAGAAGTAGATGATTTTACACCATCGGGTGGATCTTCTGTTGGAGAACCGATTGACTACACAACATATGTAGCTTTAGGTAATTCATTGACTTCAGGTTATACAGATGGTGCTTGGGTTGCTGCAGCTCAAAACAACTCATATCCTCAGTTAATCGCTAACAGCTTACAAGAAGCTGGTTTAGGTGCACAGGATTTTAATCAACCACGTGTAGATTATGATTCTCCTTATTTTGGAGCACCTTTAATCTTAACAAACCAAGGACCTTGTTTTGATTGTACAGTTCCAGTTGCACCAACACAAAATATTTATGGTGAACATGGTGGTTTCCACAACATGGCCGTACCAGGTATTAGAGCAGTTGATATGGCAGTTCAAGGGTATGGTTCTGTTAATCCTTATTTTGGTTATTTCCAATCAAATGCAGGAGCATCAGTTCTAGGAGATGCAGTAGCAATGAATGCTTCTTTCTTCTCTATGTGGTTAGGTGCAAATGATGTCTTAGGATATGCTACAGCCGGTGGATCTAAAGGGTCAAACGATATGATGCAAGCTACAGCAATCACTCCTGTAAATTTATTTAAGCAGTCTATCAATGCAGTATTAGATGCAATGATGGCTAATGGAGCTAAAGGTGTTATCTTAAATGTGCCTGATATTACTGAAGCAGCATTATTCAATACAGTCCCAGCATTCTTGGAAGTTGATGATGCAACTGCAGCTTCAGTTAATCTATTAATGGCTAGTTTAATTGATCCACAAATTGAGGCTCAAGTTACTGCTGCATTACAAGCTGAAAGTGGAACTGTTCAACAATTAATAACACCAAATCCTTTATTAGGTGGGGCTAACTTTACAGCATATGCGATTTCAGTTTTAGCCGGAGAAGGTAATACTGAACCAACATCAACTGATATTGCAACTAAAATTGTTTATTTACAAGTTTACCAAGAAGCTATTGGTGGAGGAATGACACCTGAACAAGCAGATGGTACAGCGAATGCCTATTTATTATCTGAAACTGGTCAAGAAGCAGTTACAGGTTTAGTTGCGTTGGGTGTCAATACATCATGGGCTGCAATGACTGGTACTCAAGAAGAAGTTGATGGAATTATTGCAGCAGCGATTCCTGTAAATACTGCTGCTACAATTGAAGCATTGAAAGCAGCAAAACAATATCCAGTATTTGTTGGTGGTGTGAATATGTTACCAGTAATGGATGCTTCTTCAGCAACAGGTATTTTACAACCTGAAGAAGGTTCATTGTTAACACTAAATGCATTACCGAAGTTGACACAACTTCAATTATTATTAGCAGGACAGATTGCACCTCCAGCTGATTTATCTGAAGTATTACCAGTTGTAGCAAATGGTGAAGCTTTATTGAAAGCAGATGTAGATTTAGTTAAATCAACAATCGAAGAGTATAATGTATTCTTAAGCGAACAAGCGACTGCAAGAGGTTTAGCATATGTAGATACTAAATCAATCATGAGTGCTGCAGCAACTGAAGGTATTACAATTGACGGAGTAACTTACACTACAGCTTACTTAAGTGGTAACTTATTCTCTTTAGACGGTGCTCACTTAACACAAAGAGGATATGCGGTAATTGGTAACTATACAATCCAAGCAATCAACGCTAAGTATGGTGCTAAAATCCCTCAGATCCAACAAAATGATTTCCCAGTTGTAGAAACTGTGCCTACTTCTGATGTAAGTAGCTTATTACTGAATTAGTATTAAAGAAAAAATTTTAAGAAGTCACCTTTCTTTTCTTGAGGAAGGTGACTTTTTTTGTCTAGTATTTTTGTAAGTTTACTTTTTGAAAGTTGTGCGTGATCAATCAGCTGAATCGAATATTATAATCTGATTACTTTAATAGATAAATGGCAAAACAGAAGTTAGTTGAAAAATTATTAAATTTAAGAAGGGTCCATCTCTCAGATAGGAATTTTATTCTTATTGTGAGTAGTATGGTCGGTATTGCTTCTGGTTTAGCTGCTGTTTTATTAAAATTGTCAGTTCACCATATTCATGAAAAACTAACACATTATAATTTTGGAGACAATTGGGGGTTATTATTATTCCCAATTATTGGTTTAATCATAACTACATTAATTGCCAAGACATTATATAAAGAAAGTAGTGTTGGTCACGCAATTACTGATATTCTTCACGATATTTTTAAAAACAATAGTAATATTGGTAAAAGTAAGATCTATTCAAGATTTGTGACATCAATGTTTACAGTTGGTTTTGGTGGTTCTGTTGGTCTAGAGTCTCCAATTGTTCTTACAGGTGGTGCAATTGGTTCAAATATCGGCCAATCCTTTTTATTAGATTATAAGACAAAAACGTTAATGATTGGCTGTGGTACAGCAGGTGTAATCTCAGCAATCTTTAATGCACCAATAACAGGTCTAATCTTTAGTATTGAAGTAATTCTAACAGGTGTTTCGGTTGCCAACTTTGTTCCTTTATTAATTTCATCTGTAAGTGCAGCTATTGTTTCTTCATTAATTGTTGGAGAAGAAGTACTTTTCTCTTTCAAAATTACGGATGAATTTCAAGCACAGAATATTCCTTTCTTTATTATTCTAGGTGTTTTAGCAGGATTTATGTCGATTTATTTTAATCAGACATTACATCAAATGGAACATCTAATGGAAGAAAAGTTTCCAAATAGATATAGAAGAGCTTTACTAGGTGGTATTTTACTTTCGATAACGATTTTTATATTCCCTCCTATTTATGGTGAAGGTTATGAATCAATAAAAGCATTGCTGAATGGTCAAGAACATCATTTATTACAGCGAGCAGAATTATTTGAATCCATAATTCCCAATACAAAAGCTTGGTTGTTCCTCGCGTATATTATTATGATTCTCTTTGCAAAAGTAATTGCAGCTTCATTAACGCTTTCTTCAGGTGGTAGTGGTGGTACTTTTGGTCCTGCCCTAGTTATCGGAGGTTTAACTGGTTTTGCTTTTGCTCGTTTTGTCAATCTTCTTGGCGTAGCAGATCTTCATGAGTCTCACTTTATTTTGGTAGGAATGAGTGGTGTGTTATGTGGTGTGGTTTACGCTCCTTTGACAGCTATTTTCTTAATCGCTGAAATTACCGGTGGATATACTCTATTTGTTCCATTAATGTTAGTTTCTGCTATTGCATATACTACTGTTAGTGTTGTAAATCCTGACGCACCGCATGTAAGTACATTAAAAGCAAGAGGTGATTATCTGAAAGGAGATAGAGACATGCAAGTTCTTGATCGATTAAATATTAATAAATTAATTGAAACAAATTTTGTAACTGTTCCTGTTCGAGGGATGTTGAGTGATCTTGTAAAAGCAATCAGTATCTCACAACGAAGTGTATTTCCTGTAGTTGATAGTGAAGGAGTTCTAAAAGGTATTATCACTTTGGATCAAGTAAGAGAAATTATGTTTGATCAAAACCAACAAGAATCTGTGAAAATTGCTAATGTAATGATGCAACCTCCAAGTATTGTTTATTATGGAGAAAGAATGCAGAGTGTAATGCAAAAGTTTGAAACAGAAGATGCATGGAACTTACCAGTAATTGATCAAGATAAAAAATACGTTGGTATGGTTTCGAAATCAAGAATATTTAGTGTTTATAGACGTCAACTTCAGAGATTAAATAAAGAATGGGTAGGAAATTAACCTATATCTTTTAATCGATATGCCTACAAGGTTAAAAAAAGAATTATCATAATGAGTGAGTTTGAAATATATCTAACAAAAAAACGAATTGATGCCAATGCATTTAAAGTTTCAGAACCTGAAAGATATGCTGAATGGGAAACTTTATTTATGAGTGTGCATCCTAAAAGTTTCACTCAACAAAAACTTTTTTTAATTAATCAAATTAGAAGAAGATATTGGTTAGCAGAAGCGGTAAAAGTGGAAGTACCTAAGCCAAAAGCGAAAACAGCTGTTGTTAAAAAAACAGTGAAACCGAAAGCAATAAATTCACCTAAAGACAGTGCTGAAGAAACAAAGACAAGACCTAAATTTAGACCCAAAGTAAAACCAAAGACAGTTGATAAAGGCGAAGATGTAAATTCTACAGCAGAGGTAAAGAAACCTTCTCGCCCAATGATAAAGAAAAAGTCTTCTACTGATTCACAAGATACTTCGACAAAAAAAGTAGTGCGACCAGTTATCAAGCGAACAGTTTCAGATACACCAGAAGGAGAAGTAAAGAGACCTGCACGTCCAGTAATTGGCAAAAAGTCTACACAAGAAAGTGCTGCAGAAGTACCTAAAAAAGCAGTCCGTCCAGTTATCAAGCGAACAGTTTCAGATACACCAGAAGGAGAAGTAAAGAGACCTGCACGTCCAGTAATTGGCAAAAAGATTACACAAGAAAGTACTACAGAAGTACCTAAAAAAGTAGTCCGTCCAGTTATCAAGCGAAAAGCCTTAGATACACCAGAAGGAGAAGTAAAGAAACCTGCACGTCCAGTAATTGGCAAAAAGTCTACACAAGAAAGTGCTATAGAAGCACCTAAAAAAGCAGTCCGTCCAGTTATCAAAAGAAAAACTTCAGATACAACAGAAGGAGAAGTAAAGAAACCTTCACGTCCAGTAATTGGCAAAAAGACTACACAAGAAAGTGCTACAGAAGTACCTAAAAAAGTAGTCCGCCCAGTTATCAAGCGAAAAACTTCAGATACAACAGAAGGAGAAGTAAAGAAACCTGTTCGTCCTATTTTCAAAAAGAAAAAAGAAGAGGATTAAAGAATTGGCTTGAGTGCATTCATTACATTTTCAGCAACGATTTTTGCCCCATCAACATTGGGATGAATACCATCTTCTTGATTTAAGGTTGGCTCTCCTGCCACATTTTCAAGTAAGAAATCTAATAAATATGTATTCTTTTCTTTAGAAACTGTAGGGAAAATCGTTTTAAACTCATCAAAATAAGTTTGTCCCATATTTGGAGGAGGAACAATACCAGTAAGTAGAATTTTACAATTAGGATTTACTTTTCTTACTTTATCTATTATACTTTTCAAATTAGCAGATGTATTTTCGGTTGAGATTCCTCTTAATGCATCATTTCCTCCTAAAGCTAGAACAAAAATATCAGGTTTATTCTGACTCAAAATCCAATCAACTCGATCATTTCCACCTGCTGTAGTTTCTCCACTTAATCCTGCATTAATACAATTATATTGAATATTAAGGCTGTCATATGCTTTTTGAATAACTGAAGGATATGCATCTTCTTTTTCTAAACCTAATCCAGCAGTAAGGCTATTACCAAAGAAAATGATATTTTTCTTGGAATTTTGAGTATTTAAAGTCTCAGTTTTAGCTTTTTTTGTCGTTTTATTGTGATCGTTAGTTGAAGAGTCACAGCTATAAAAAAATGTTGAGAATAAGATAGGTAAAATTAAAAAAGTGATATTTTTCATTATTTCTTGCAAGTGTATTTTCATGTGTAATTTTCTTCTCAAAAATTACGACTTATATTCTAAATTGCCAATACTAATTTAACCACTCAAAAGTTTTACTCTTTTATTACCTAATTTTATTTCCAACACAATGCAAAAAGATTTTAAAATCCATAAAGTATTGTCGTATTGGGCATTGAGAATTGTCCCTGCTGTTATATTACTACAATCTTTATTATATAAATTTGGAGATGACCCTGAATCAGTTTATGTGTTTAAAACAATTGGTCTAGGCGATGACTTCCGTTTATTAATAGCTGTCATAGAGTTTATTGCTGCATTTTTATTGGTATACCCTCCTCTTTCAAAAGAAGGTGCTCAGATTTCATCAATAATAATGGGTGGTTCCCTATGTGTATTTATTATAATTGGTGTTGATTTGCCTGTTGAAGGTGGTCATTCTGATGGTTTACAACTTTTTGGAATGACTTTAGTAACATTATTAACCTCCTTATTAGTGCTAAATCAAGAGTATGATAAGGATATTAACTTAAAAAAATCAGCATACTTCGATTTTGAATAGAATAATTCTACTATTATTTATAATTTTAAGCTGTTTTATTAATTTTGGATAAGACAGCTAATTTTTTTGCTCTTTATATTAAATACATGAATAATACTGTAATAAAATCTGCAGTTGAGCTATCTGAACAACTCCGTAGTTTATTGACCCAATTATCAGAAGAACAATACATTGCACCATTAGATTTATTTTCACAATCATCTATTGGGCAACATACAAGGCATATCATTGAGTTTTACCAATGTTTGTTACATAGTTTTTCGTTAAAATCTTCTGTTTGTTATGAAGATAGGAAAAGAAATATTGCGATTGAGCGAGATATTTGGGAAGCATCACTTAAATTAGATGAAATTGTAAATTGGTTGAACTCACTTACAAATGCTCTAGAAGAATTAGAGTTATTGGTAAAAGATTATCAAGAAAATGAAGTGAGAGAATGGTTGACCCCTAGTACATTAGCTAGAGAAATCCATCATTGCAATGAACATGCAGTTCATCACTTAGCGATCATAAAAATTGGGTTAAAGCATTATTTTCCCAATATTCAATGTGGTGATAAAGTTGGAGTAGCAAAGTCTACATCAGCTTATAAAGAAGAACAACAGTCTCAGAGATAATAAAAGATTATGTGTACACTTACATTTGTACCTACTTCACCTACATCTTACATCTTTACCTCTAATAGAGATGAAAGAAAAAGTAGATCTTCAGCTTTTGCACCAACAATTCATAAAGGGAAAGAAGTGAAGTTTTTAGCTCCTATTGATGGACAAGCATTAGGGACTTGGTTGGGAGCTTCCGAAGAAGGAAGAGTAATTTGCCTTTTAAATGGAGGTTTTGAAGGACATATTCCTACACCTCCTTATAGACATAGTAGAGGAAAGGTTGTCATTGATGCACTAACAGCACCTGATGCAATAAGTTATATTGAAGCGTATAATTTTGAAAATATAGAACCGTTCACGTTGGTTGTTGTTGAAATTAAATCCTCAACAGAATTATTACAATTTGTATGGGATGGACAAGAAAAGCATATCTCGAAATTAGATGGTTCTCAACCACATATTTGGTCTTCTTCTACTTTATATTCTACTGAACAAAAGAGAAACAGAACTGACCATTTTATGAAATGGTTAAAGGAAGAAGAAAGAAATGAAAATGAGATATTATCAATTCATGAGAGTTTAGATATACCAGACCATCTTGGATTATCTATGGAAAGACCACAATACTGTACAGTCAGTACTACTCAATTAAAAGTAGATATTATGTCAGTAAATATGTTCTATCACGACAGACTTATACAGGAAAAAGATAAGTTAACATTGCCTTTTACATTAATAAAATCATGAATTTAAAACCTGATTTTAAACATAGAATATTAAAATGGGAGTTTTGGCCCTTCTATATTTTTTATATTCCAGTATACTTCTACTATTTTATTTTATCAGCTAAGTCAAAGTCAATGAGCTTTATGACTTTAGCTAACCCGGGTATGAAATATGGTGGCTTCTTTAATTATTCAAAATATGATGCATTAAAACAGCTGCCTCAAAAATATTTACCGCAATCTCATTTTTTTGAAAAATCACCCTCACTGATAGAGGTGAAAAGTGTGATGAATCATTTGAATTTATCTTATCCAATTATTCTTAAACCTGATGAAGGAGAAAGAGGAAGCGGTGTAGAAAAATTGAAAAATGATAAAGAGGTAGAAAATTATCTTGCCTCAAATCCTGAAGGTATAATTTTACAAGAATTCATTTCTGCTAAACATGAATTTGGTATCATGTATATCAAATATCCATCGGAGAGTAGTGGTAAGATTACCTCTGTTGTTTATAAGGGCGAATTATATGTCATTGGCGATGGTAAAAGTACTTTACTAAACCTTTTTGAAAACCATAATAGAGCTATACTTTATATTGATTTTTTAAAGGAAAAATATCGAAAAGATTTAAATCTTGTACTTCCAAAAGGAAAAGAATTCATGTTGTCAAAAATGGGAAACCATTGTAGAGGGGCAATTTTTAATGACGCAAATTACCTCAAAGATGAGTTGGATATTACTATTTTTGATACGATATCTTCTCAGGTAGATGAGTTTTACTTTGGCCGATATGATGTGAAAGCTGAAAATGAAGAAGCACTAAAAAGAGGTGAATTTAAAGTGATGGAATTGAATGGAGTGAATTCAGAACCAGCCCATATTTATGATCCCAACAATTCACTTTTTAATGCTTATAAAGACCTATTTGCACATTGGTGGTCTATCTATGAAATTAGTAAACAAAATAAAGCAAAAGGATACCCTCAAACTTCTTTTCCTACATTAATTAAATCACTTTTTGAAAGGTAAATATCTATTAAGATTGTATTACCAAAAAAATAACTAATTTTGCAGCTCAGTAAAATTAGAATATAAATGTATCTGGAAAGACTATATCTTAAGGATTTTAAAAGTTACGATGAGTTTTCTATTACCCTTAAAGATGGAGTAAATTGTATAATTGGCCCCAATGGAGTTGGTAAAACTAACTTAATTGATGCGGTCTATATACTTTCTATGACAAAAAGTGCCTTTAGTTTTACTGAAAATCAAAATGTGAGACATGGATGTAAATCTTTTGCTTTATCAGGTACATTTATCCAGAAAGACCAGAAGGATATAGTCATTTGTCAGTACGATAAAACAAAGAAAAAGATAAGTCTCAATGCTAAAGAGTATACACGGTTTAGTGAACATTTTGGGAAATTTCCTTGTGTCTTAATAGCACCAAATGATACTGATTTACTTCGAGAAGGTAGCGAAATCAGAAGAAAGTATTTTGACAGTGTAATTTCACAATTTGATAAAGAATATCTTCAATCTTTAATTAATTACCAAAGAGCATTAGTGCAAAGAAATCAACTTCTTAAAAACTTTCATGAGAACAGACAAATTCCCAATAAAGATTGGGTAGCACCTTATGATCATGTATTAATTACTGAAGGGATTAAAATAAATAATAAAAGGAATGAATTCTCAGGTAATTTTTCTAAGCTTTTTCAAGAAGCCTATCACTTTCTTTCTGATGAAAAAGAAGAAGCAACTATAAAGTATAAATCAGATTTCAATGAGCATGAACCTAAAGATCTATTTCTAGAGTCTTGGGAGAAAGATGTTATACTCCAAAGAACTACAAAAGGTATACATAAAGATGATTTTGACTTTAGATTGTTTAGTTATCCATTAAAAAAGTATGGATCACAAGGACAACAGAAGTCATTTATTATTGCCTTGAAATTAGCGCAACATTCCTTTCTTAAAAAGCAACTTTCATCAACTCCGATATTGTTATTAGATGATATATTTGACAAATTAGATGACAATAGGATTGAAAAATTGCTTCAATTAATAAAAGATAAGAACTTTGGACAGATAATTTTGTCTGATGCTCGACCTGAACGGTCTAAGTCATTGATAGAAGATATTTCAATGCCTTTTAATGTAATTGAAATAGATTAAAATAAATATTTTGTCTGACGATAAAAAATTAAAATATAGATTTAGAAAAAAGACGCCAATTCCTAAAAAGCATGAATCCATTAGTGTAGCTGGTGCGATGCAGGAATTCGTTAAATCTTTAAAAAAGAGTCATAGTTATAACCAAGCGGTACTTGAAAGGATTTGGGAGGAAGAATTAGGTACACCAATTGCTTCAAGAACTGTTAGCTTAAAATTGAGAGGAAAGATATTATATGTTCGTCTTTCTACACCAACACTTAAAAATGAATTAACTATGGCAAGAGAACGTATAGTACAAAAGCTTAACAGAAAATTAGGAGCTGAAGTTTTAGTTGATATTAAGTTTGCATAAAAACATTACCATGAAAAATAACTATGTAGTTATAATGGCAGGAGGAATCGGAAGTCGATTCTGGCCTTTTAGTAGAGAAAAACGCCCGAAACAGTTTCAAGATATTTTAGGAGTTGGTCGTACAATGATCCAGCAGACAGTTGATCGTTTCGAAGCTGTTTGTCCTAAAGAAAATATATACATAGTTACAAGTAAAGAATATAAAGATATTACAAAGGAGCAATTACCTTTTTTATCTGATGATCAAATATTATTAGAGCCATGTCGACGTAATACGGCTCCATGTGTGGCCTATGCAGCCTATAAAATAGCTGAGAAAGATCCTGAAGCGAATATGGTAGTGGCTCCAGCTGATCATGTTATTTTAGATGTACCAGAGTTCCAACTTAGGGTAGAAAAAGCATTACATTATGTAGCTTCTCATGATATATTAGTCACTTTGGGAGTCCGTCCTAATAGACCAGACACAGGGTATGGATATATTCAGGCATTGAACAATGAAAGATTAGAAGTTTTATATAAGGTAAAGACATTTACAGAAAAGCCAAATGAAGAATTAGCAAGGGCATTTGTATTAAGTGGAGACTTTGTTTGGAATGCGGGTATTTTTGTTTGGAATGTAAATGCTATTAAGAAAGCTTTTAAAGCATATCTTCCAGGTGTTCATGAACTATTCAATTCTGCAATTGATTCCTTTTATACGGAGAAAGAAGAAGCTAAAATTGATGAAATTTACCATAGATGTCGCGATATATCAATTGATTACGGGATTATGGAACATGCAGAAAATGTTTATGTGATGCGAACAGATTTTGGTTGGTCTGATTTAGGTACATGGAAATCTTTATATGAACAAGCTCCCAAAAACCAAGAAGAGAATGTATTACAAGGAACTGTAATGGCTTATGAGACCTTCAATTCTATTGTAAAAACGCCAAAAGATAAATTAGTCGTTGTCCAAGGACTAGAAAACTATATTGTTGCTGAGTATGACAATGTGCTTATGATATGTGAAAAGGATCATGAACAGAGAGTCAAACAATTTTTAGCTAATGCTAAAGAAAAGCAAGGAAAGAAATTTATTTAAAAATCAAATTTTAGAATAATTATTATGAATAAAACTATCGGTGTAATTGGATTAGGGTATGTAGGTTTACCTTTAGCTGCTGAGTTTGCAAAACAAAATGTCAATGTTATTGGCTTTGATATTAACAAGACTAGAGTAGAAGAATTAAAAGAGGGAACGGATCATACACTAGAAGTAACAGCTGAAGAACTAGAACAAGCAAAAGCAAACATTACTTATACTTCAGATATTAATGATTTAAAGCAGGTTCAAATATATATTGTTACTGTACCGACGCCAATTGATCAATATAAGACTCCAGATTTAACGCCTCTAGAAAAGGCAAGTGAAACAGTTGGAAAGGTATTATCAAAAGGTGATATTGTTGTATATGAGTCAACTGTTTTTCCAGGTTGTACAGAAGAAGTTTGTGTTCCTGTTTTAGAAAGAGTTAGTGGAATGAAATTTAACCAAGATTTCTTTGCCGGTTACTCTCCAGAAAGAATTAATCCAGGAGATCATGTACATAGAGTTCATAATATTATGAAAGTGACTTCAGGTTCTACACCTGAAATTGCAGAAGAAGTTGATAAAATGTACCAAGTTGTTGTACAGGTAGGTACGCACAAAGCTCCATCTATTAAAGTAGCAGAAGCTGCGAAAGTAATTGAAAATTCACAACGTGACTTAAATATTGCATTTGTCAATGAGTTATCTAAAATTTTTGATAGAGTAGGAATTGATACGTTAGATGTTTTAGAAGCAGCGGGAACAAAGTGGAACTTTTTACCATTCAGACCGGGTTTAGTAGGTGGACACTGTATTGGAGTAGATCCATATTACTTAACGTATAAATCTGAGTCTTTAGGGTACCATCCAGAAGTTATTCTTGCAGGTCGTAGAATTAATGATGGAATGGGTGCACATGTGGCAAGTAAAGTACTTCGTTTGATGATGGAAAAAAATGCTTCTGTTGAAAAAGGTACTAAAGTGTTAATGCTTGGTATTACTTTCAAAGAAGATTGTCCAGATATTAGAAATTCTAAAGCAATTGATGTAGTAAGAGAACTACAGGCTTTTAATTTAGATGTGGAGGTATATGACCCACATGCTGATAAAGAAGAGGTGAAAGAAGAATATGGTATTGACTTAGTTCCATCAATTGAAGGAAAAAAATACAGTGCGGTCATTCATGCAGTTTCACACAAGAGTTTCCAAGAAGAAATTAATTGGGAAGCATTAAGTAAGTCGGGAACTGTTATTTATGATGTTAAAAGTGTAATAGATAAAAAATACATCACAGATCGTTTATAATAGTATGCTTAAAAACAAGAAAATATTAATTACCGGAGTTGCAGGATTTATTGGTTCAAATTTACTTGAACATTTTCTACAACAAGATAATCAAGTTGTTGGATTAGATAATTTTGCCACTGGTAAAAAAGAAAATCTTGTTCCATTTTTATCTTCTGATAATTTTAATTTTATAGAAGGAGATATCAGAAACTTGGAAGATTGTAAAAAAGCAGTTGAAGGTGTAGAGATAATTTTCCATCAAGCTGCTTTAGGTTCAGTACCACGTTCTATTAATGATCCAATTACTTCAAATGATGTAAATGTATCAGGCTTTTTAAATATGCTTGTTGCTGCAAAAGATGCAGGAGTGAAACGATTTATTTATGCTGCAAGTTCATCTACCTATGGTGATCACCCTGATCTTCCTAAGGTAGAAGATAAGATAGGTCGACCTTTGTCTCCATATGCTGTAACTAAATTTGTCAATGAGTTATATGCAGATGTTTTCTCTAAAACATATGGAATAGAAACAATAGGATTAAGATATTTCAATGTTTTTGGGAAAAGGCAAGATCCATTTGGAGCATATGCAGCAGTAATACCAAAATTTGTCATGGCATTGTTAAGTGGAGAAGCACCAACTATCAATGGTGACGGAATGACATCGAGAGATTTTACATACATAGATAATGTTGTTCACGCCAACGAACAAGCAGGTATTACATCAAATCCTGACGCTGTGAATCAAGTATACAATGTAGCATATGGTGAAAGAATAGATTTAAATACTTTATTTAACTATTTAAAAGCATATTTGTCTGAATACGATGAATCCATATCGAATTTAGAACCTAATTATGGTCCAACAAGAGTGGGAGATGTAAGACATTCTTTAGCTTCTATAGAAAAAGGGAATACTTTATTAGGTTATCAGCCAAAATTCAACGTAAAAGACGGTTTAAAAAAGGCATCAAAGTGGTATTTTGAGAATTTAAACCCTAAATCCTCTTAATAAAAGTACATAAAGAATATACAATAAGAATGAAGAGCACATTTTTGATTTCTTATTGTATATTTGTGTCTTGTACTTATCGATATAAATCCAAATGGAAGAAAACAAAAAATCAGACAACTTTTCAAAGCAAACAAATTCGAACAATGATGAAATAGATTTGATCGAATTATTTACATTAATAGGTAATAAAATAAGCTCTGTTTTTAATTCATTCTTAAAAGCTCTATTATCTATCGTTCTTTACTTTTACAATATTATTTATAAATGGAAGGTACTTATTGCCATTGGGATAATATTAGGCGGAGCTATTGGATATATGTCAAAAAATACATCAAAATACTATTCCTCAAAAGCAACTGTCAATTCTAGGTTTTTAAAAGGAGTAGATTTTACAACTGAAATTGGAGAGTTAAATGCTTTATGTACAGGAGAAGGTAGACCAATGTTGGCAAAAGCTTTAAATATTCCATTAGATATAGCAGAATTAATTTCATCAATTGAGGTGTCAAGTTATTTCTTGAAATATAAATTTAACTTCATTGAAAATAAATCATTAGCAGATTCTTTATTGTTAAATTCGTACGATAATGAAACTCGTTTTGAACTAGTTGTAAGTTCACAAGATCCTAACATAACAAAAAAAAATATTCAAGATGGCTTTGAATTTTACTTCAATAATAATGAATATGTAAAGAAGAATTTAGATGTTTATAAAGAGAATCTAAAAATTAAAACCAATTCTTTCGAGGAAGAAAAGAAGGAATTACAAGAGTATAATCAAGCATATAAGAAAATAATTACTTCTCAAGGAGATTTATTACAAGAAAATAAACAACGTAAAACAAGTTCAAATGTAATTTTAATGTCTACTGAACAACAGACAGATAGTTATATTAGACAAAGTGGAGAGCTAGCTTTTGAAGCAATGCAAAAAAGTAGAAAGGCTGAAGATAGTATAGCAGTAATAAGGAGAAAATTATCTTTATTACAGCCTGTTGAATTTGTAAATCGTTTTTCAGAATTTTATACTGTATCTCTTTCTGCAAAAGGAAAAACCGTATTAGGAATGTTATTTGGGTTTTTAACAATTATAAGTTTTGCAATACTAACAGACATCAACTCATTTTTGAAATCAAAAAATCAGATGAAATAAATATGAAAAAAGAAATCAAAAATATTTGTTGTATAGGAGCTGGATATGTAGGAGGACCAACTATGGCTGTTATTGCATTGAAAAATCCTGATATTAAAGTTAATATAGTTGATATTAATGAACAAAGAATCAAAGATTGGAATGATGAAGATTTAGATAAACTTCCAATTTATGAACCTGGTTTAGATAAAGTAGTTGAACAAACTAGAAATAAAAACTTATTCTTTTCTACAGATATTGTAAAAGGTATTCAAGATGCAGACATGATATTTATATCAGTGAATACACCTACAAAAACTTACGGAAAAGGGAAGGGACAAGCTGCAGATCTTAAATATATTGAACTTTGTGCAAGACAAATTGCTGAAGTAGCCACTTCTGACAAAATAGTTGTTGAAAAATCTACACTTCCTGTCAGAACAGCTGAAGCACTAAAAAGTATCTTATCAAGTACAGGTACAGGTGTAAATTTTGAAATTTTATCTAATCCTGAATTCCTAGCGGAAGGAACAGCAATAGATGATTTATTGAATCCAGATCGTGTATTGATTGGCGGAGATAATACTGATTCGGGTAAAATTGCTAAGGATACTTTATCAGCAGTATATGAAGCTTGGGTGCCAAAGGAACGAGTATTACAAACAAATGTATGGTCTTCTGAATTATCTAAGTTAACAGCAAATGCCTTTTTAGCACAACGTATTTCTTCTATTAATGCAATGTCAGCACTTTGTGAAAAGACTGAAGCGGATGTAGATGAAATTGCTAGAGCAATAGGTATGGATACTCGTATTGGTCCGAAATTTTTAAAATCTTCAGTTGGTTTTGGAGGATCATGTTTCCAAAAAGACGTTCTAAATATGGTCTATATTGCTAAATCATATGGATTAGATGAAGTAGCAGAATATTGGGATCAAGTTATTAAACTAAATGATTACCAAAAAAGAAGATTTGCAGATAGGATCATCAAAGAATCGTATAATACAGTATCTGGTAAAAGAATAGCTTTCTTTGGATGGGCTTTCAAGAAAGATACAAACGATACAAGAGAATCAGCTGCAATTTATGTTGCAGATCACTTGTTAGATGAACAAGCAGATATAGTAGTTTATGACCCCAAGGTGACAGAAGAAAGAATTTATGCAGATTTAGAATATCTTAATAATCATTCTTCAGAAGAAATAAGACAAAGAGTTAAAGTTGTTAATAGTCCTTATAAAGCAGTTGAAAAAGCACATGCTATTGCTATTTTAACGGAGTGGGATGAATTTATTGAGTATAATTGGGAAGAAATCTATCAAAGTGTTTTAAAACCTGCAAATGTGTTTGATGGTAGAAATATTTTGGATAAAAATAAACTAAAAGAAATTGGCTTTAATGTTTATAATATCGGTAAATAATTTTTTAAAAGAGTAGAGAAATCTATAAAAATAATTAAGTCAAGTTTTATTAGAAGAACTTGACTTAATTATTTAAAAAAATACGTAATACAAACATGACTAAATTGAATCTAGAAATTAGACAATGAAAAAAATTTTAATTGTTTTTGGGACGAGACCTGAGGCTATCAAAATGGCTCCACTTGTTAAGGAGTTTCAAAAAGATAAAATAAATTTTGATACTAAAGTTTGTGTAACAGCACAACATAGAGAAATGTTAGATCAAGTTCTTGAATTTTATGAAATTGAACCTGATTTTGATCTTAACTTAATGAAGCCTAATCAGAATTTATATTCTTTAACGAGTGATATAATAGTAGGTATGAAAGATGTTTTAGAAGATTTTCAACCTAATTATGTTTTTGTCCATGGAGATACTACGACAACAATGGCTGCTGGTGTAGCAGGGTTTTATTCAGGAGCAAAAGTTTGTCATATTGAAGCGGGTTTAAGAACGTATGATAAAAGAGCTCCTTTTCCTGAAGAATTGAATCGTCAAATTACGGGTAGAGTCGCAGATTATCATTTTGCACCTACTTCAACATCAGAAGAAAATTTATTAAAAGAAAATATTCAAAAGGAAGATGTATTAATTACAGGGAATACGGTTATTGATGCATTGATGTTTAGTGTAGAGAAAGTTAAACAACTGAACGATAATAAGGAAATAGAAAACCTTAAAGCTATTGTTAATCCTAATAAGGATTTAGTTTTAGTAACAGGCCATAGAAGAGAGAATCATGGTCAAGGTTTTCTAAATATATGTTATGCATTAAAAGAAATTGCAGAATCAACTAACGCACAAATAATATATCCTGTCCATTTAAACCCAAATGTACAAAAGCCAGTTTATGAAATATTAGCAGATATTGAAAATGTTCATTTAATAGATCCGTTGTCATATCCTGCTTTTGTTTGGTTGATGAATCAATCGAAATTGATAATTACAGATAGCGGTGGTGTTCAAGAAGAAGCACCATCATTAGGCAAGCCAGTATTGGTAATGCGTGATACAACAGAGAGACCAGAAGCTGTGGAAGCAGGTACAGTCTTATTAGTTGGAACAAATAAAGATTTAATTGTAAAAGAAGCATCCTCTTTACTTATTGATGAAAATAGATATAAGAAAATGAGTGCTTTGCATAACCCATATGGAGACGGTAAGGCTTCAAAAAGAGTTGTAGATTTTATAAAAGAAAAATAATAAAGAGATAATGAACCCTGAAGTAGTAATGGTTGGGTTAGGGTATATTGGTTTACCAACGGCAGCCCTAATAGCTCAAAATAAGGTAAATGTACATGGTGTTGATGTGAACCCACATGTAGTAGAAACAATTAATCAAGGTAAAATACATATTGTTGAGCCTGAATTAGATAAGGCAGTAGCGGAAGCAGTTGCAGGTGGTTTTTTAAAAGCAGATGTAAAACCTGTTGAAGCAGATGCTTATTTAATTGTTGTACCAACTCCTTTTAAAGGGAAAAATGAGCCTGATATATCTTTTGTGGAATCTGCAACAAGGGCCGTTTTACCATTATTGAAAGAAGGAGATTTATATATTATTGAGTCAACATCCCCTGTTGGAACAACGGAGAAAATGGCAAATTTAATTTATTCTGAAAGACCGGAATTGGAAGATAAATTAAACATAGCCTATTGTCCAGAAAGAGTTTTACCAGGTAATGTAATGTATGAATTGGTAAATAATGATAGAGTAATAGGTGGTATTGATGAAAAATCTACTACAAAAGCTTTAGCATTCTATAGTCAATTTGTTAATGGAGAATTACATGCTACTAATGCCAGAACAGCAGAGATGTGTAAATTAGTGGAGAATTCTTCAAGAGATGTGCAAATTGCTTTTGCTAATGAATTATCATTGATTTGCGATAAAGCAGATATTAACGTATGGGAATTGATTAATTTAGCTAATAAGCATCCCAGAGTTAATATACTACAGCCAGGTTGTGGTGTAGGTGGGCATTGTATTGCTGTCGACCCTTACTTTATTGTTTCTGAATACCCAATGGAATCTCAAATCATTGGTAAGGCAAGAGAAATAAATAATTATAAAGCATTTTGGTGTGCAGAAAAAATTCAAAATGAAAAACTAAAGTTTGAATTAGAGCATGGCCGTAAACCTAATATTGCTTTAATGGGTTTAGCATTTAAACCTAATATTGATGATTTAAGAGAGTCGCCTGCTAAATATATCGTTCAAAAGGTTTTGCAAAATGCGAACAATGATAATTATTTTATTGTTGAACCAAATGTTGAAAGTCATAATGTATTTAAGTTGACAAATTATAAGGAAGCTTATGATAAAGCTGATATAATAGCTTATCTAGTTGCACATGATGAATTCAAACAATTAGATCAAAAAAATAAAGTTATTTTAGATTTTTGTGGTATAAACAATTAATCATTTTAAATAAAATATCACATGGATTTATATCCATGTGTTTTTTTATGATTTTTAATTCAATAGAATATTTAGTTTTTTTCCGGTTGTATTGATCGTTTTTTTCTTTTAGGGAAAAAATGCAATGGGTTTGGCTCCTTGGATGTTGTTATTATTTCTATATAGGATGGAATGTGAAATATTCTCTTCTTATATTAAGATCAACAATCATAATATACCTACAGGGAATATTAATAGAGTATCTAAAAAGGGATCGAAAAAAGTTTCAATTATATTATTAAAGAGTTTGGAACTTTTTCTGAATTTAAATTACAAGTATTTAATTTTTCCGCACAAGACTTGAATAAATCATTGTTGGTTAATGGATTTAATATTTCGTATGATTCACTAAGTTTACCACATTTCTCTTTTACAATAAAAAATCCACCGACCGATATTGAAAACTATCATTCATAAAAGTAAAATATTTAACAAAAAATGATAGTATATATCATTTTAATCATTTTTTGAATTTAAAGAAAGGGTCTTTGATTGATAATAAATTATTCTGTATTAAAAGTTTACCAAAGAAAGAAACCAAATTTATCAACAGAATTATGGTTTTATAATAGTAAATATAAAATCAATTCAAATAAGAAAAAGTTAATTGTGAAATAGATATGATAAATGTAACAATGCCATTTTTACCACCTAAAGAAGAGTTTAATAAGCTAACTGATGGTATATGGAAAAGAAATTGGCTCACTAATAATGGACCATTAGTTAATGATCTAGAGCTCAACTTAAAAAGATATCTTGAAATTGACCATTTATTATATCTGACAAATGGAACAATAGCACTTCAAATTGCAATTAGAGCCCTTGATTTGAAAGGTGAAATTATTACCACTCCTTTTTCTTATGTTGCAACTACTTCTAGTATAGTTTGGGAAGGTTGTACTCCAATATTTGTAGATATTGATCCTGAGTCATTGAATATCGATTCTACAAAAATTGAAAATGCAATAACAGAGAATACATCAGCAATATTAGCAACACACGTTTATGGTAATCCATGTAATATTTCAGAAATAGAAAAAATAGCTAAAAAGTATTCACTTAAGGTAATATATGATGCAGCACATTGCTTTGGTACAAAGTATAAAGGAAAGTCTGTTTTGGAGTATGGTGATATTAGTACAATTAGTTTTCACGCTACTAAATTATTTCATACTATTGAAGGAGGAGCTGTAATAACTAAGGACAGTAATCTATTAAAGAAAATGTCTTTTTTGAGAAATTTTGGTCATAATGGACCAGAAAGCTTTGAAACAATAGGTATTAATGGGAAAAATTCAGAATTCCATGCAGCAATGGGGCTTTGTAATTTAAAATATGTAGACGATATAATTAACAAACGAAAAACTGATTCGAGAAAATATGATGTTTGGTTAGATAGAAAAGATATTAAAAAAATTAATATTAAATCTGATGCAGATTTTAATTATGCTTATTATCCTGTGATCTTTAGAAATGAACAAACGTGTAAAGATGTATTTGAAGAACTAAAAAAATATGAAATTTATGCTAGAAGGTATTTTTATCCGTTACTTTCGGATTTGAATTATATTAGGGATAATTATGAAAATGAATTGAAAAATGCAAATTCAATTTCTAAGAGAATTTTATGTTTGCCTTTATATTTCCAGTTATCATCATCAGAAATTGATATGATTTGTAGGATAATATTAAGGGTATTAAATAATTAAGAATGGGATTTCTATCAAGAGAAAAATTAATTAATCTAGGATTCAAAGATCTAGGAGAAAATGTATTAATATCAGATAAAGCATCAATTTATGGAGCTGATAGAATATCTATTGGATCAAATGTTAGGATTGATGATTTTTGTATTTTATCAGCAACATCATCATCAACGCATTTTGATATTGGAAGTTATATACATATTGGTTGTTATTCGTCCTTAATAGGAAAAGGAAATATAGTTTTAGAAAATTTTGTTAATATCTCATCAAAGGTTGCTGTGTATTCATCCTCAGATGATTATAGTGGTGATTTTTTGACAAATCCTATGATTCATGAAAAATTCACGAATGTATATTCAAATGAGGTTTTTCTTGGTAAACATGTTATAATTGGTTCTGGCTCAGTAGTAATGCCAGGTATTTCTATATTTGAAGGTGCAGCTATTGGTGCTTTATCATTTGTAAATACTAATTGTAAAGAATATACTATCTATGCAGGAACTCCAATAAAGAAATTAAAAGAGAGAAAAAGAAACTTAATTAAAAAAGAATTATTTTTTTTAAAAAATAACAAGTGATAAAAAGAATTTTACATATTGCGAATGATGAAAAGTTTATTGATTTTGTTATTAATTCTTTCAATAATAATAATCAATCAAAAAATGAATATTTTATTTTTTCAAATTCAGATAATTTAACATATATAAAGAATGTAGATGAAGTTAAATTAGTACATCAAAATATTAAATTATTTGAAGAGAATGTAATTTTGGCTGATTTAATTTTACTTCATAAGATGTCAGAGGAAACATTGATTTTTTTAGAAAAACTAAACAACAATAAAAAAATTATCTGGTTTCCTTGGGGAGTAGATTTTTATGAAAAACATGAAAAATTGAAATCTAAAATTCTGTTAAATAAGACGAAAAAATTATTTCAAAGAAATAATAAAAAGAAAATAAAGAATGAAATAAGAAAAATTTTATCTTTTTTAAATATTAAAAAAGAATTTTATCAACGGCAAGAAAGTATTCTTCATAAAATTCAATATATCGCTCCTGTAATTAAAGAAGACTATGATATAATATTAAAAACTTATAATAATTCTTCGCATATAAAATACCTACCATTTATTTACGGGAATGTTAACACTTTAATTAATAAAGACTTTTCGGTAAAAGGAGATAATATCCTTTTGGGTAATTCTGCTTCATATTCAAATAATCATATAGAGGCAATAGATTTATTATCAAAAGTTAAACTAAAAGGAAAGATTCAAACAGTTTTAAGCTATGGAAATAATGTATATGCAAAACAAATAAATAATTATGGTCATGAAAAACTAAAAGACTCTTTTAGTTCTTTATTAGAGTTTATTACACTTGATGAATATTTAAATATTTTATCAAAATGCGAATTTGTAATAATGAATCATACAAGACAGCAAGCTATGGGGAATATTTATGCAATGTTATACGGAGGTGCTAAGGTTTTTTTAAGAAATGAAAATCCTATTTATTCATTTTTAAAAAGAAACAATATAATTGTGTTTGATCTTTCTATGCTTCAATCTGGAACAGCTTTTATTCCTCTATCTAAAAAAGAAAAAGAGAAAAATAAAAAAAATATTGAACAGATTTTATGCCCTGAAAATACTATTAACTTTGTTGGAAATATTATTAATTGTGCTGAGTAAATGTCACTGAAGGAAAAAATAATAAACAGCACAAAATGGACTACTGTTGCTACAATTTTAATTTCACTTTTTGCCATTTTTAGATTATCTATTCTTTCTAGGTTATTACCAAAAGAAGATTTTGGAATAATGGCAATAGTTATGTTAATATATGGTTTTGTTAACCTGTTTACTGATTTAGGGTTGACTCCAGCTATGTTACATAAACAAAATATTTCAAAAGATGAATTTAATAGTTTATTTTGGATTAACTTATTATTTAGTTTTATCTTGTTTTTTTTAATATTATTATCAACTCCTTTTATAGTTGATTTTTATCAAGTTTCAGAACTTGGAATTCTAATTCCTCTTATATGTTTAAACTTGATAATATCCTCTATTGGAAAACAATATAAAGTATTTTTTCAAAAAGAATTAAATTTTAAGAAAATATCTTTAATTGACATATTAGGTGCACTTTCTTCTTTGTTTACAGCTACAGTGTTAGCATATCTTAACTTTGGGGTTTATTCTTTAGTATTTTCGATATTAATACAGTTTTTTATAGTAAATATAATTTATTTTATTCTTGGACAAAGTGAAAATAAATTAAAATTACATTTCAAAACGAATGAAGTATTACCTTTTTTAAAAATAGGAGTTTTTCAAACAGGTAGTGAAATATTAAACTACTTTAATAGAGATTTTGATATATTAATAATTGGGAAAATACTTGGCCCAGACTTATTAGGAAGTTATAGTTTAATCAAACAGTTAATAAGAAGACCTTTGCAAATAATAGACCCTATTGTTACTAAGATAGGAGTTTCATTGTTACCTAAATTTCAAGATAATGAGGAGCGATTAGTATCATTAGTGAAAACTATTTTTGAAAAATTACATATAGTTAACCTTTTTGTATATTCTATTACAATTATTTTTTCAGAAGAATTAATAACAATTTTTTATGGTAATGATTATGTAGATATGAGTCTTGAGTTAAGAATATTTGCAGTTATCGTTTATTTAAGAAGTATATCAGGACAAATTTCTTTATTAGTAATAACAAAAGGTAAAACAGATATATCATTGTATTGGAATATTTTTACTTCATTTTCAATACCATTATCAATTTTTATAGGGGTCAATTATTTTAATTTAGTCGGAGCAATAGTTTCTCAATTAATAATTCAATTATTATTAATTGTACCATTATGGTATATTTTTTATAAAAAAATGATAAACTATTCTTTTTCAAGTTATTTTAAGCCTCTTATATTAGCAGTTTTTATTCAGTTGGCTTTATTATTAATAAATTTGACTATTGATGATATTACAATTGAATTTAAAACCATTGAATTAGTAATGTTTATATTTTTATACTTTGTTTATATTTACTTAATCGATAAAAAAGTATTTAAACTTAAAATTTAATATGCCTGGATTTTTTTGTTTTTTAGATAAAAATCGAAATAACTATGAAGTAAATGATTTTCATTCTGTTAATGATAATTTTTTAATTCAAGAAAAAAAACACAATAAATTTGTTGCTAAACAAAAGACCTTAAAAAAATTTTTAGATGATAAAATATTTTATGAGGATAATGATATTATTTGTCTTTTGGACGGAGTTATTTTTAATAAAAATATTTTATCTGAAAATGATTCTTCTTGGGAATCTTTTTTTGTGAAGAATATAAAAAAAAATAAAAATGGTTTTTTGAATAAATTACGAGGTACATTTTGTGGCTTTATTTATAATAAAGTAACATCAGAAATATCATTCTTTACAGATCAAATAGGTTCTAAGCATATATATTATTTTATAAGTAATGATGTATTTGTCTTTGGAACAGATATAATAGACTTATATTCATTTAAGAAAAAGAATAACTTTCAGATAGATTTAAATGAGCAAGGGGCATATATGTTGTTGTCTTTTGGTTTTATGTTAGATGATAATACCTTAGATTTAAATATAAAAAAAATATTACCAGGTTCAATAGCGAATTTTAAAGAAAATAATCTTGAAATATCAAAATATTATTCTTTAAATAATCAACCTGTGATAGGGAAATCAAAAAATGAAATAGTCAATCAACTTGACTTTTTGTTTAGACAAGCTATTAAAAGACAGTTTAATAAAGATAAAGAGTATAATTATAAACATTTAGTTGGACTTAGTGGAGGATTAGATTCTAGAATGACAACTATCGTTGCTCATGATATTGGATATACTTCTCAGTTTAATTATACATTTTCTCAATCAAATTATTTAGATGAAATAATTCCTAAGCAAATCTCTTCAGATTTGAAGCATGAGTGGATATTTAAATCATTAGATAATGGTTTATTTTTGACCTCAATAGATGAAGTTACAAATATTACTGGTGGTAATGTATTATACTATGGATTGGCTCATGGTTTAAGTTTATATAAATATCTAAATTTTAATCAATTTGGTTTAGCTCATACAGGACAGTTGGGAGATGCAATTATTGGTACTTTGTCGAAAATTAACAAACATGATAGAGAAATAAATTATCATGAAGGTGCATATTCTCAATTTTATTTAGATAAGGTTAATTTTGATAATTTAAATAAAGAATATATAAATCAAGAAGATTATTTATTAAATCAACGAGGTTTTTCAGGAGCAAATAATGGTTTGTTGGGTGTGCAACAATTTACAGAAACTTTTTCACCATTTTATGATATAGATTTTATAGAATACGTACTAAAAATACCTTTAGAATATAGATATAAGCACAAATTATATAAAGAATGGATAAATAAAAAATATCCATTTGCAGCAGACTATATTTGGGAAAAAACAGGATCTAAACCTTACATTGATAAATATCTAATAAAATATAACAATAAAGAGTTAGCAGTTAATGATATACCTAAATTTATTTTTAATAAAATTAGACCACCAAAAGGTGATAAAACAAAAGAACATATGAACCCTTTGAATTATTGGTATAACAATAATAAAGCCTTAAAAAGTGAATTAGATAATTATTTTAATAAAAACATTAATTTATTACTTGACTATCCAAAATTGAAACAAAATTTGGAAGATCTTTATAATAAAAATATGCTTGAAAAAGTAGAAGCTTTAACGTTAGTTTCAGCTTGTAAAATTTTATTGGAAGAATAATATGCTTAATTTAAATTTAAAAAGAATAAATAATAAGTATTTTTTTTACTTTACGATTGCCATTATTGCAATATTTAATTCTTCTAAGTTCAATGTTATCACTTTTGGGTTTTGTTGTTTATTATTTATTATTTACATTTTTATAAATAATAAAATTCAGTATAAGTATAATAAATGGTTAGTAATTTACAGTATTATATACCTTCCTTTTTTTATTTATGGTTTAAAAAACCCAGATTTCCATATTGATTTTAAATATCACCTTTTTATACTACTATATTGTATTATCTACTTGAATACTGCTCATAGAAAACTAGATATTAATAACCTTGTTAAGTTGTTGTATTATCTTAATATCGTGATATTTGTAATATATGTTTTCTTATTTTTTTTTAGTAAAAACCATAACATTTATTCTCAAACTGATCTAGCAGGAGGTTATTCTTATAGAGTTTCTGGCCCAGATTTAATATCTTTTACTTTATTTTCTTTTTTATATATAGTTACTAATCGAAAAATAGATAAACAATATTATATAAATGTAATTTTAGGTTTAATAACAATTTTATTAAATGGTTCTTTACAGCACTTTGTAGTCTTTACACTAACATCATTTATTTATATATCTACATTTTTAAATTTTAAAACTCTTTTATCTATAATGATTGTAGGGGTGGTTTTAATGTTATTAATTATACCATATTTGAATGAAAAACAATTAGATAAAATAACTTATATATATCACCCATGGGATTATCCTACTTTCAAATACCGTATTTGGGCTCTTAAAGAAGTAATTCATAATTCTAGAAATACTTTTGTTACAATCCTCTTCGGTGAAGGAGTTGGCATAAAAACTACTTATTTTGAACCCAATATTACTTCACCAAGTTTAAGTAGATATCGAACTTTTTTAGAAATTGATAATGGGTTCTATTATGTATATCATAGAGGAGGATTAGTATTCTCTATGTTTTTTTTAATTACTCAATTTGCTTTTATTTCGATATTACCAAACTTTCTTTCAAAAGTTGTGTATTTGATGATATTTATAGTAACAAATACTCTTTCGATACATTATTTTACTACATTATTCTACATTAACTTTGTATTATTTAGTTATTCAATTGTAAATAATAAAAATGAAGAAAAAAGCAATATATATAGTTCCTGATATAAACAAAGTATCTGGAGGTCCTAGAACAAGAATTACATCTTTTAAAAAAGTATTTAGAGAGCATAATGATTTTATTATTGAGGGAAAAGAAAAAATAAAACTTACATTTAAAAGTATCTTTGAATGTGAGTTTTATTATGTTGAAAGTGCTTCAAACAGAATTTCAATTGTTGATTTTTTCAATTTATTGTTACTTTTTCTTTTGAAGAAAAAAATTATTGTCTTTATACGCGATGTGTATATTGAAGCATTTCCGAATGAATATTATAAAAATTATAGAAATTTATTGACCTTAATACTTAATAAATTTTCAAATTTTTTTTTGTCAATGGTCTCATATAAAATGGCATTCCCAACAATAGATATGGGAGAATTTTTCTTTGGAAAAAATATGATTTATCCAAAAAGAAAAATTATAGAATTACCCCCAGGGACTAGCTATACTAATAAAGAAGATATCTTAATTACTTCTAAAAAAAAGGATACCCTCGATGGGGTTGTTTATCTAGGGTCTATCTCATATAAAAATTCTGGTTTTGAAACTTTTTTAAGACTTTCAAAAAAGATGAAAAAGAGTTTTAAATTTTATGTTTTATCGAATGATAAAAATATACATAAATATAAAAAAGATTATCAAGAAATAATTTTTGATGAAGTGCCATATGATAAAATACCTTCGTATTTCAAGAAGAATAATATAAAATTATCAATACATACTAGGCCTAGAAATTCATATGACGATATGACTTTTCCTATTAAAATTTTAGATTTTATTAATTTTAAAACTCCTTTTATTACTTTGAGGCACAAACCAATTGAAAATTTGTTAGGTAAGGATTACTCATTATTTTTAGATAAATTCGAAGATGATAAACTTGGTAGTATTTTACAAATGCTAAAAAATAATGATGACCTATATAATGATTTGTATTACTTTTTATCAGATATTAAAGTAAATAATTCATATGAACAAAGATACAATATATTAACTCAAAGCTTTGTGACTGACTAAGAATAATGAATACATTAAATATATCAATTAATAAAAATAAAATATTTGAGTTTTTTTTAGCTCTATTTATTATAACCATACCATTGTGGAGAGAAATAAATACATTTTTTTTATGGCCCCTTTTGTTATCATGGATAATATTTATACCGACGATTGAAAAAAAAGAAAACTTTCAACTTTTTAAAAAACAGATTGCTTTATTTTTAATCTTTTTCTTTTTGTTTGTAATAAGTTTATTTTGGACTAAAAATATTGAAAGAGGGCTTTTATATTTAGACTCTCATTTTGGTTTAATATTTATTCCTTTGATTTTATTATCAATCAATAATAAAAGGTTATCATTAAAAAGATTTTTAATTTATTTAGGCTTTGGTATTAATATTTCAATTATAATTTGTGAGTTTAATGTTGTTGCAGATATCATTAATAGTCAAGATCCATTGGAACAAATGCAATATTTTTTTAAGTGGATTTATATGGATTGGAATTTTGTTCGGCCATTAGAAATACACCCAACTATAATTTCAATTATAGTGAGTTTTTACTTGATATGTATAATATTTTATTATCAAGATTTTAATTTTAAATCCCATAAATTCTTTCTTATTACTCAATATTTAATTTGCTCGTTATTTCTTTTTCAAGCAAGTAGTCGTATATCTCTACTTTCAGTTACTTTTTTAATTGTTTTTTTTCTAATTAAAAAAAATGATATTGGCTTATCTATACTAATATTAATATTTACATCTTTAACTATTTTTATATTTTATAAATATGGTCTATTTGATTTTGTTTTTGTGAAATTTTCTAAAATAACATCAAATGGAGAGATTACTTTTGAAAGATATTTTAGATGGAAAGGTATTATTAATGAATTTCTTTTAGATAAAAAATCAATCTTTTTTGGTTTAGGTCCTGGAGATACTAGAGTGTTATACAATAAAACTTATTTATTAAATGATTTTCAAGAAGCTTTAAATGGTAATTATAATGCACATAATCAATTCCTTGAGTTATTTGTTGGTTTAGGACTTATTGGAGTTGTAATATATATATTAATATTAATCTCTATTTTTAGAAAATCAACAATAAACGGATTGTCTTTAATATTTTTTATTTTCTTCGTAGGATTAAGCTCCACTGAATCATTTTTAGATAGAAGTAAAGGAGTTTTTATCTTTTGTGTATTTTATTCTATAGTTTTACAGTTAAATGAAAAAAATTCTTGTAATATCTAATATGTACCCTTCTGATTTAAATGTAAGGTATGGAATATTTGTAAAAAATTTTTATAACTCTTTAAAATCAGAATTTATATTAAATAAAATTGTATTGACTTATAGTGAGAATTTAATTTTTAAAATTATTAAATATGTTACTTTTTATATTAAGTTAATATACAAGAGTCTAAATGAAAGTTTTGATTTAGTATATGTACATTATCCATTGTTTGTATCACCAATTTTATATTTTTTTTATCGAGATAAAAAAATAATTTTAAATTTTCATGGTACAGATATATCTTTTAAAGGTTTTCATCGTCAAGTTTTAGGTTTCTTTTTACTTAAAGTAATACATAGAGCTGAGAGGATTGTTGTACCCTCGTACTATTTTAAAGAGAAAATAAAAACAAAGTTTTCAATTGAGGATTCTGATGTTTTTGTTTACCCTTCAGGAGGAGTAGATAAATCTAAATTTTCTTTTTTAGAAAAATCAGAGCTTAGAAATTCTCCACCTGTATTAGGTTTTATTTCAAATTTTATTTCTTCAAAAGGCTGGAAAGATTATTTAGATATATTTATTCAAGCTGATTATGAAAAAATAGAATTAAGAGGAATTATGATTGGAAATGGTATTGATAAAAACAAGATAGAAAAATATATCTCAGATAATAAAATAAATGTTCAGGTCATTTCAAACTTACCCCAGGATAAACTGTATAAATATTATCAACTATTTGATGTATTTATTTATCCAACAAAAAATGACTCATTAGGATTAGTAGGATTAGAGTCTATGATGTGTGGAACACCTATTATAACCACAGATGATGTCGGACCATCAAGTTATGTTGATCATGCTATAAATGGGTTTAAATATTCTTCCAGAAACCCTGGAGAGTTATTTAAGCTTGTCAAAGATTATTTTAATTTAGATATATTAGAAAGAAAGAAAATATCAAATAATGCTTTTCTTAAAGCTTTGGATTATTCAAGTGAAAAATCCAGGGATAATATTGTGAATTTTCTAAAAAAATGTCCTTAAATGTTTAATTCAGTTAATCTATTTGGAATAAATATAGCATGTGTTTCTTTTAAAGAAACATTAGACTATATAAAGATAACTATTTTTGAAAATAATAAAATTAATCATACTGTTGTAAATGCAGGTAAAATAGTGGCTATGCAGTCAGATCGTGAGCTTTTTGAAAGTGTTACTGAAGCTGACATAATTAATGCAGATGGTCAAGCTGTAGTTTGGGCTTCAAAAATACTTGGAAAACCATTACCTGAAAGAGTTGCTGGAATTGATTTAATGGAAGGTTTAGTAAAAGTTGCTTATGATGAAAATTTTAAAATTTTCTTTTTTGGTGCAAAAGAAGAAATAGTAAGTAAAGTAGTTGAAAATTATTCTCAAAGATACTCAGAAGAAATAATTGCGGGGTATCGTAATGGTTATTTTAAAAAAGAAGAAGAAAAATCTATAGCACAAGAAATTGCAAATTCTGGAGCTAATATCCTTTTTGTAGCTATTAGTTCTCCTACAAAGGAAAATTTTTTATATCAAAATAGAGAAATTTTATCTAAAGTGAATTTTACCATGGGAGTAGGAGGTAGCTTTGATGTTGTTGCAGGAAAGGTAAAAAGAGCTCCATTATGTATGCAAAAAATAGGATTAGAGTGGTTTTATAGATTTTTACAAGAACCAAGAAGAATGTTTAAACGTTATTTTGTGGGTAATTCAAAATTTATTTTACTTGTATTCAAAGAATTATTAAGGAAATAATACATTTATTATAAATTTATAAAAATATTATTTCCTATTTTTGCTTGTTAAAATATAGTCAATTATTATGACAGGCAAATCAAAATATCTGCAACCTTTCAACTTTACACTTGATCTTGCATTACTAAACTTATCTATTGTTATTGCGACAATTTTTAAGTTTGATAGTATTTCCCCTTTAATAGATCAAGAACCTTATACTTTGCTATGGATTTTTGCTAACCTAGCTTGGATCATCATATCTCTATCTTTAAAACCTCATGCTTTTCATAGAACACAAAGGGTAGCTAAAGTTTTAAGAAGCTATAGTTATGCTCTTATTTGGCATGGAATGGCAGTTTCTACTTTTGTAGTGGGGATTAAGTTTGCAAATGTTTCAAGAGAGTTTTTATTAGATACTTATCTTATTTGGACGCCTATTATTTTCACAGTGAAAATTTTAGGAATATATTTAATGAGAATGTATCGTCGTCAAGGCTTCAGTTATAAAAATGTGGCAGTTCTTGGTTATGGTCCGTTAGCTGTAGAAGTTAGAAAGTTTTTTAGAGTTCACCCTGAATTTGGATTTAGATTTTTAGGTTTCTTTGATGATAAATCAACAGAGATGCATGTGAAAGGTAAACTTTCAGAATTTAAATCATTTGCAATAGAAAATGATGTCAATGAAGTATACTGCTGTATTCCTTATATTGAGTATGAATTAATTCGCGAACTTATTGATTGGGGAGAAAGTCATATGATTAAGGTTAAGCTTATTACTGACTTTAGAGGGTTTGCTTCAAAAGGAATTACCTTAGAGAGATATGATGAAATACCAGTATTAGATATTTCACCAGTTCCTTTAGATGATCAGCAAAATCAACTTGTAAAAAGAATTTTTGATATGGGCTTTTCATTTTTTGTGATTCTTCTATTAATGTCTTGGTTAACTCCACTAATGGCTCTAATCATAAAATTAGAATCTAAAGGTCCTGTTTTCTTTAAACAAAAAAGAACAGGTAAGGATGGTAAAGCCTTTTGGTGTTATAAGTTTAGGTCGATGGCTGTAAATGCTGATTCAGATGCTAGACAAGCTACAAAAGGAGATATGAGAATCACTAAGGTAGGAGCATTCATACGAAAAACATCTATTGATGAACTACCTCAGTTCTTTAATGTATTTATAGGTAATATGTCCGTAGTAGGTCCAAGACCACATATGTTAAGACATACTGAAGAATACTCAAAAGTAGTGGAGAAATTTATGTCAAGACATTTAGTAAAGCCAGGAATTACAGGTTTAGCTCAGGCGAGAGGCTATAGAGGTGAAACTGAAAATGATGCTTATGCTATGAAAGGTAGAGTGAAACTTGACCGATTTTATGTTAATAATTGGAGTTTATGGTTTGATGTGCAAATCATTTTTGATACCGTAATGGGTATTGTTAATGGAGATGAAAAAGCATATTAAGATAGTTTGAATATAAAACTAAAAAGCCTTTTAAAGTTTAACTAATTGACTTTAAAAGGTTTTTTTCATTACAAAATTTTCAATAACACAATGCATCGTTTCGATTTTTCTAAAAATAAAAGCAATCTGTAGAAAATGTCATTAAATATTTGTAAATAAATATGTTAGAGTATAATATTGTATATATATAATAAGAAATAGAGTAATTCGAC
>NZ_JBSWYJ010000046.1:0-41975 GCF_056161045.1 Flammeovirga sp. AWQ4_249 | reverse complement strand
AGGTCTTGATAAAATCGAGATAGAGTTAGGTCTTGTCTTCATGTCCATGAATATCATGAAATACGCTAGAAAGCTCCAAAAAGGGGTAAAAGAAGGTGTATTTTTATATATTCTTCATTTTAGACTTCAAATAAGAGCTATTTAATTCAAAATATTGATACTAATCAATAAAAATGTGGATATAAAAAAGAGGCCGATTCATAAACTAGTTATGAGACGGCCTCTTTTTATAGAGTATAAAATAAACGCTGTCTGTAATTTTTAAATTTTATATATTGAAAATTATGGCAAAGCAATCCAAACAAGAGAGTGCTGAGTTTCAGCAAATGCGTGACTTGGCCCTCAAACAACTTCTATCAGGACAATCACTAACAGGTGAAGGAGGCGTTTTCGCTCCACTATTAAAGCAATTTTTAGATAGTGCTCTTGATGCGGAAATGTCTTCTCATTTAGAGCAAGAAGCACTCGATCAACCGGAGCAAAAAAATAAACGAAACGGTAAACTTAGTAAAACTGTCAAAACTATTGCAGGAGAAATAGAAGTCACAACTCCTCAAGATCGTAATTCAAGTTTTGAGCCATCCATTATCCCTAAACGCGAAACAGTTCTAGCCGATAATATGGCACCCAAAATCCTTTCTCTTTACTCGAAAGGGATGAGCTTATCAGATATATCAGAACACATCAAAGAGCTGTATGATGTATCAATTAGTAATCAGACACTTTCAGGTATTATTGACCGGATAACTCCGGAAGTCAAATTATGGCAAAACAGAGCTCTAGATAGTGTTTACCCTATCGTTTGGATGGATGCCATCCATTTCAAAGTCAAGGGAGAAGATCGTCGTACAGAATCTAGGGCAGTTTACAATATTCTTGCCTTGAATAAAGAAGGTCGTAAAGAATTAATTGGGATGTATATTTCAGAAAGTGAGGGAGCTAACTTTTGGCTTCAAGTTCTTACGGATCTCAAAAATAGAGGAGTTGAAGATATACTGATAGCATGTACAGACAACTTAAAAGGTTTTTCAGAAGCTATTTTAAGTGTTTATCCAGCAGCAGAAATTCAAAAATGTATCATTCATCAAGTTCGAGGTTCTATCAAGTATGTAGCCTCAAAAGATCAGAAAGAATTTATGAGAGATTTAAAACTTGTCTACCAAGCCATGAACAAGGAAATAGCGGAGGATGAACTACTAAAGCTAGGAGATAAATGGGGAAAAAAATATCCTATTGTAATAGAATCCTGGCAACGAAATTGGTCAGAGTTGAGTGCTTATTTTGGTTATGATCCTATGATCAGAAAGATGATTTATACCACTAATGCAGTAGAAGGTTTTCACAGACAAGTTCGTAAAGTAACCAAGAATAAGAGTGTATTTCCAAATGATATGTCTGTGCTTAAATTGATCTATTTAGCTCTTAATAATATCAGTAAAAAATGGACTATGCCTATCAATAACTGGGCAATGACTGTTCAACAATTAAGAATTAAATTTGGAGAAAGAATGCCGATTGACCTGTAATCAAAAACACTTTTTGACACAAAAATAAAGCGATAATTCATCTTTGAAAAGGGAAGATAAATTGACTCCTTCGTCGTCACCCTTCTCAAACATGAAATATCACTTTTAAAATGTATCATAAAAGTTGTTCTTCTTGAAAAAAGAAACTTAATTATGAACTAGGAAAGAAATTAAACTCTGAATTAAAATGAGACAGCGTTCAGATTACACTCCCTCTTTTAGTTTTAGGTTAATGTAACAGTAAAACTAAGATGATCTGTTAAGTCAACTTCAACATTTTGTTTTACCGTTGTAGAGAGTTCATACCCTGTGAAACTCGGTATTACGGGGAATTTGTGATATCCTCTATCAACTAAAACTGCTACTTGTAATTTTTCAATTCTAATACCTAAGAATGGTTTGATACTGTAAGCTAATGTTCGACCGGTATTCAGTACATCATCAGCTAACACAATTACTTTCCCTTCCATCTCTATTAAATCCTTATCAACTTCAATAAAAGTTTGAAGAGGTGCAGTTTTGTCTATAGTTATCTTTGTTATATCAGAAGGGATAGTAGAAATTTTGTCAAATTCTGCTTTTAAAAGTTCAGCAAAATGATAACCATTTCCTTTTATACCTGCGAATACGATTTCTTTAGCTCCGAAATTATCTTCATATACCTCAAAAGCAATTCTACGAATCTTTTGAACGATTTGCTCATGCTTTAAAATTACATTGCTAATAGTCGTCATAACTTAATTTATTAAAATTAGAATCTTTAAACGAGTTCGAAGTCAATCGATCGTTTTTCTATGTTTGTTTCTTTTACAATAACTTTGATTTCGTCTCCTAATTGGAAGGTTTCCTTATATTTTTGACCAGTTACAATCATTGCATCTTTATCAAAAATAAATTGATCATGTGGAATAGAAGAATATCGAATTAATCCTTCACATTTAGTATCTTTTAATTCCACAAACATTCCCCAATCTGTAAGCCCTGATATAGTACCTTCCATTTCTTCACCTAAGAACTCAGACATAAATTCAACTTGTTTATATTTAATAGAAGCTCTTTCAGCATCTGCAGCTACTTTTTCTCTAGCAGAAGAATGTTTACAACGATCTTCAAATTCATTTTCATCTGCAGACTTACCACGATCTAAATAATGTTGTAATAAACGATGTACCATAACATCAGGGTAACGTCTAATAGGAGAGGTGAAATGAGTATAATGAGCAAATCCTAAACCATAATGCCCTTCAGGTGTAGTGGTATAGATTGCTTTAGCCATTGTTCTAATGGCTTGTTGCTCAATTATATTTTGCTCAGGTTTACCTTCAACTTCTTCAGTTAAGCTATTTAATGAGTAGGCAATTTTCTTCTCATTTAAATCAAAATCGTAACCAAAACGTTTCGCAAAAGAAGCAAATTGTGCAAGTTTTTCAGGGTCTGGATCACCATGAACTCTATAAACCATAGTGACAGGTTTACCGTCTTGCTTTTTACGAAATATTGATTCAGCTACTCTTTTATTAGCTAAGAGCATAAACTCCTCAATCATTTTGTGGGCATCTTTACGAATTTTAGGAGTTAGACCAATAGGTTTACCTTTTTCGTCTAGATCAAATTTCAATTCCACAGATTCGAAAGAAATAGCACCGTTTTTAAAACGTGCATCCCTGAGTTTATGTGCAATATCATTTAAAGTATTGATTTCCTCTTGGAAATCACCTTCTTTAGATTCAATTCTCTCTTGTGCTTCCTCGTAAGAGAATCTACGATCTGAATGAATAACAGTACGGCCAAATGATTGTTTATGAACTTTACCTTCTTCATCCATTTCAAAAATTGCAGCGAAGGCTAATCTATCAACATTTGGATTTAAAGAACATAATCCATTAGATAACTTTTCAGGTAACATCGGCACAGTTCTATCTACTAAATATACTGACGTTGCTCTTTTATAAGCTTCTTCTTCAAGTAGAGATCCTGGAGTTACATAATGAGATACATCTGCAATGTGAACTCCAATTTCGTAATGCCCATTTTTCATTTTTCTAATGGAAAGAGCATCATCAAAATCTTTTGCTGTTACAGGATCAATAGTAAAGGTTGTTCTATCTCTAAAATCCTTTCTATTTTTTATCTCTTCTTCAGGAATTTCATCTGGAATATCATTGGCTTCAGCATCAACTTCCTTAGGAAATTCAAATGGTAAACCAAATTCAAACATGATTGAGTGAATTTCAGTTTCATTATCTCCTGCTTTACCTAATACCTTTGTGATTTTTCCTGTAGGTGATTTATCGTTGGGTTTCCATTGAGTAATTTTTGCAATTACTTTATCTCCGTTTTGAGCATTACCAATTTTTTCAATTGGAATAAATAAATCATAGAACATTTTGCGATCAGAAGCGACTACAAATGCAAATCGTTCTGAAATCTGTAAAGTACCTACAAATTCATCTTTTTCCCTTTTTAGTATTTTAGTAATTTTAGCTTCATCACGTTTTCTTTCTCGATTATAGAAAGTTGTGAATTCAACCTTATCACCATTTAATGCTCTATTCATGTTTGGAAGAAGAACTCTTATGTCTTCAATTTCCTCACCATCAGTGGTGTCAACAATTAAGAATGCAAATTTTGGGTTTACAAAATCAACAGTCGCTGTGCGAGTATTTTGCTGTTCCTCTTGTAATAGTATAGATTGATATTTTTTTCCCTTGAGAATTATCTTACCTTCATCAGCTAAAGCAATCATAATATACTTAAGCTTGTCTTTATCAGTTTGACTTTTGATACGAACATCTTTGACGATCTGACGTAGGCTAAATCCTCTTTCTGGACTAGAGTTTAATAAGTCAATAATACTTTGAATAGTATAAGAATTAATGCTACTTCTTTTTTGCACTCTCTTCTTTGACTTTTTATTCTCTTTTATATTCTTTTTTTTGGTTTTTGCCATGTTTTTGATTTACATCTATTAAAAGATGGGTTAAGATTGTTTATATTATAAAAACTTAGACGTACCCTTAACCTTTATGTCTGCTAAATTACGATAAAATCCTAGTTATAGGACGATCAAAATGAAACTATGTTGAGAAGTTTATACTTAACCCTTCAATTTTTAATTTTATTTACTTCTATTCGAGCTCAGGAGTCAATAAAACTGTGGGAAAATGAAACTGCTTTAGATTGTGCCTCTTCAATTATGGACGCATTATATAAGTGTGATTTTCAAAAAGCTGATGATCTTTTGATGAAATATGATACTATGATGGGCGATCACCCTTCAACATATTTGTTATCAGCAATGAATACTTATTGGAAAAACAGCCCATTTGATTATGATGATGCTGATGCTACAGATTTATTATTTAAAGACTTAGATAAATGTATTGATCTTTCAGATCAGTTATATGAGGAAAATGAAAATGATTATGAATCAATTTACTTTTTATTATTAGCTAGAAGTGTTAAAGCTAGAGCTTATAATTATAAAGGTTCAACATGGAAAGCTGTTTCAGAAGCTAAACAAGTATACAGCTTGACTAGAGCTGGGATGAAGAACTTGGATAGTTTTAAAGAATTTAATTTCTCATCTGGTATTTATAACTATTTCAGAGAATTTTATCCAGAAGCTCACCCAATATATAAACCCTTCTTAAGCTTCTTTCCTTCAGGGAATATGGAATTAGGAATTCAACAGCTTGAAAATGCTAGAATGAAAAGTATTTTTACATCTGCTGAAGCTCAAAGATATTTGATGTGGATTTATACTAGAAATGGAGATACATCAGCAGTTAATCTTGCTTATGATTTTTTAGATAATTATTCTAAAAATGATCTTTTTATATATGAATCACTATTAACAATAAATTTTTATGGTGATTTTGAAAATGAGAAAGTTTTAGATTATATCGGATACCTTGAGAATTCAGAAAATAATGTTTTCGTTATTGGTTCAATAATGATGAAAGGTATATATTTCTTTGAAAATGGTGAATATGACAAATCTGATGTTTATTTGAAGAAAGCTGAAGAAAGGTTAGACGAAATAAAGACTAGAAGTTCTTATGTTGAATCTCCATTATATGCATATCTATATGCATTAAGTTCAATTAGAAATGATGATGAAGGGATGAAATATTATGAAAAGAAAGCAGCTGAATCAGACTATGGCGAAAAAATTATTGATCATCTAAATACAAAGCTGCTTTCTCGATTGTAAAATTATTCAAATAGATCTTTCGACGTAAATTTGAAAGGTAATAAATCTGAAATAGATTTTAATTCATATGTACTATCATCACCTTTCATTAATATTCTAATAGGACTATCCTGTTTAAATTCATATTCTAACATTGCTTGCCTACACGAACCACAAGGAGAAATAGGAATAAATGTTTTATTATCTCCTTTTCTAGCTGCAATTGCGATTGTTTTTATTGTTTGATTAGGAAATTGTGAACCTGCCCAATACATCGCAGTCCTTTCGGCGCACATACCGGATGGATAAGCTGCATTTTCTTGATTATTTCCAGTAATAATTTCACCATTGTCTAAAATTAAGGCAGCACCTACATTAAAATTAGAGTAGGGAGCATAAGAATTAAATGTTGCTTTTTCTGCTAGTTCCAATAGTTTTTGGTCATCTTCAGAAAGCTCATTAATGTTATCATATGTGATTACTTCAATATTAATATTTATTTTTTTCGACATACCATTTTTGATTTTTGAGAAACTTAATTTACACAAAAAAGCCTTCAGAAATTACTTTCTAAAGGCTTTGTTATCAAAAAAGTACTGTTAATAATTATTTTCCTGCACTTTTTCTTTGAACATCCTTGATGTCTTTTCTTACATTATCATCATAAGCGACAATCCATGCATCTTTGACACCCATTGCTCTCATATATTTTTTGAACTGATCAGCCTCTCCGTAATCTCGGAAATAAGCAATAGTATATTTCTTTAAACCATCTTGGTCTTCCATCCAGAAATTACCTTTATCCTGGAACTTGGATAAATCTCTATTTTTAAAAGCGCCTACTTGTACTTTATATACTACTCCTTTTGTATAATCATCTCCAGACATGGAAACATTATTATCCATCTTTTTCTTAAGTTTTTCTATCTGAGACTTAAGATCTGCAATAGTATTATCTTTTTCTTGGAGCTGAGAATCAAAAGATTCCTTTTCTTGCTCAAGCTTTGAGATTTCAGCTTTTAAACCAGAAGCCTGACCTCTAAGAGTATTTAATTCCTGAGTCATATCTCTGAATTTTAATGGATCAGTTTCTTTAAGCTTCTTTTTCCATTCTTTTATCTCCTTTTTCTCATTTTTAGAATCAGAAGATTTTTTGCTTTTCTTTTTCTTTTTTTGGGCATAAATATCATTATCGACAGCGATAACGCTAAATGCAATAAAGAGTAGTATAAATATCCTTTTCATGGTAATATTAATTTTCGATACTATTGTGTTATTTATAACTTTAAAAAGAGGCTTTTTATTTTGTACTTAAATAAAAAAAATGAAGAATTGAGTTAAAAAGTTATCTTCAATGATTTATCTATTAAAAACATCAATGTTTATGCCACTATATTAATGAAAATCTGTTGAACAATAAAAATCTTTCTCAAAGATGCTTTAAATTCGCAAGAATAATTTCCTTATATTATTTTGAGGAAATATTTTTATGATATAATACCATTTGAAATGAACGCAGTTATACAGCGAGTATCTTTTGCAAATGTTGAAGTAGAAGGAAAAGTAATAGGAGAGATTAAACAAGGTTTAATGATTCTACTTGGAGTCGGTCATGATGATGAAAAAGAAGATATCGCTTGGCTTTCAAAAAAAATCATTGGAATGAGGATTTTTTCAGATGATGAAGGGAAAATGAATCATTCAGTAAAAGATGTAAATGGAGATATCCTTTTAATATCACAATTTACATTACAGGCTAGTACAAAAAAAGGTAATCGACCTTCATATATTAATGCTGCTCACCCTGATAAAGCTATTCCAATGTACGAATCCATGATTGAATCATTAGAAGGCTTATTAGGGGAAAAGATTCAAACAGGTGAATTTGGAGCTGACATGAAAGTTTCTCTTTTAAATGACGGCCCTGTAACAATTATCATTGATTCAAAAGATAAAAAATGAAACAATATTTTAGAATACTCTTTTCATTAGTATTTTTCATTTCTATATATACTAAAGTAAAGGCCGTAGATTTTCCTATTAAAGATAAATGGTTGATTTACGAAAATAAGGTCAATGGATTTGTTCCATATATACCAGAAGAACACCCGTTTGTTCAGAATTTCTATCTTTTATTAGATGTTCAAAGTTTAAATGGGCTCGGATTGGAATTTATTATTTCAAAAGATGCGGCTATTTTTATAAATAATCAACTTCAAGAAATATCTAAAGATAAGCATGGAGTAGTTTATTTTTCTAATAGTCAATTACGTGATTTTCAGAAAACAACAGGTGAATTACTTTTTGTTGTCAATACTGTCGATGGTAAATCACCAGAAAGTTTTTTTGTTGATAAAAAAATACCAATAAGTGTTTTACAAAAAAAGAAAGCTTTAACGCAAAATAAGGATCATGAAGTTAGAAGGTTTCATTCTGATTTCAGGTCAATGGTTCTATTATGGTCATTGATAGTTTTTGTACTTGTAGGTTTTTTTGCCAAAATAGGACGATTAAAAACAGGGGCAAATTCTTTATTGAAATCATTTGAAGGAGTTACTTTGGGTAGAGTAGATGCGACAAAATTGAATTCTCTTCAATTGATAATGTTTATACTTTGTTTTGCCTTAGTAGGTAGTTTGGCAATGATGTTATTTGGAAGTGGTGAAATATGGTTGTCTCATGTCACTTCTCCAGAAATGAATAAAACAGTTTCCGAGTTTATTATCAATATTGTCTACATAATCATAGCAATTTTAGCTTTTGTGGCTTTTAGATTAGTAATTATTTATTTTTTAGGAAATATTTTTTCGAATACCAATATTCCATCTATTCATGGAGCTGAATTTTACAAACTTACATGGGTATATGTTCTGTTTTATATGATTTTATGCGTATTTTGGACGTTAAATCCTTTTTACATTTCATGGGAATTTATGCGCTTATTTTTAGGTGTTGGCTTTCTAATAAAGAGTTTTTTAGTGTATATAGCTGTATCTAAACAAGTAAACTTTAGAAATAATTATTTATTTTCGTATTTTTGCGCGACTGAATTCCTTCCTTCGTTGTTAGCGGTGAAGGTTTTTATTAGTTGATTTCTTATAACTCAAAGTAAATCTACTGTAATACGATTTACTGTAAAACATAGATAAAACAACATGGCAAACGACATAGCAGGAAAAGTGGTGAAGAAAGCTGTGAAGTCAATATTGGTGTCTCAACCGGAACCCGCCAATCAAAATTCTCCTTACCATAAATTAGGAGAGAAGTATGGAATTAAAATTGATTTCCGTCCTTTTATTGAAGTAAAGGGTGTCACAGCTAAAGAATTTAGAGCTCAAAAGATTAATATCTTAGAGCATACTGCTGTTATTTTTACATCTAGAAATGCTATTGATCATTTCTTTAGATTGTGTAAAGAATTAAAGGTAGAAGTACCTGCAGATATGAAATATTTCTGTATTTCTGAACAAACAGCAAATTATCTTCAAAAATATATTGTAGTCCGTAAGCGTAAGTTATTTACAGGATACAAGACTGCTAGAGATATGTTTGATCTGTTTAAGAAGTTCAAAAATGAAAACTTTTTATTCCCATGTTCAGATATTCGTAAAGAAGATATTCCAAACTACATGGAAAGTAATGGTATTTCTATGAATGAGGCTATTATCTATAGAACTGTAGCTGCTGATCTTTCTGATCTTAGTGATATCTATTATGATATGATAGCATTCTTTAGTCCTTCAGGAATTAAGTCTTTGTTTACTAACTTCCCTGATTTTGAACAAAAAGAAACTAGAATTGCTGCATTTGGACCAACTACTGCTTCAGCAGTTAGGGATGCTGGACTTCATTTGGATGTAGAGGCTCCATTACCTAATGCACCTTCAATGACTGGTGCAATTGAACTTTATATTAAAGAAGCAAATGAATAATTTTTTTATTTGCAATAGAAAATATAAACATCACATATTCAAATGTGGTGTTTTTTTTATGCTCTAATATTATGGGAATACTATATTTTTTTGTTAATTGTATAAGGAGCATTGATTAAGTTTTATGTTGTAGTTTTTCATAATTCAACAAAAACTTAAGAGAGGGGAGAACGCTACGAAATATTTGAATTTTTGATTAAATACTAGCTTAAAGCATATTTATTCTATCAATATAAATTTAACTCTATCATCAATTTAAGGTACTAATACCTAACCTGACTTATAAATTATGCAAAGGACAAAAACTTACATCATGATATTGATTTTCATGATGCTATTACACCTAAGCAGTTTTGCTCAACAAGATCCTCAGTTTACACAATACATGTTTTCAAAGCCATTTTTTAATCCAGCAGCTGTTGGAATGACTTCTACTGAAATGGAAGCAACATTAATGCATCGGACACAATGGCTTGGATATGAAGGCACTTTTGATGATTACGGGACCTTAAATACGCAATTTTTTTCAATTACATCCCCTATACAATCAAAAAAAATAGGTGTTGGTTTCCACGTAATAAATGATGATGTTGGTTTAATGAGTAATCTTGAAGCTCAAATATCGATTTCTTATTTAGTACCCTTAAAATCTGGTTCCCTTTCATTTGGATTGAGAGGAGGAATTTATGATAGGAGTGTAAATACTGACCGTTTACGCTTTGTAAATGAAAACGATCCTCTTTATAATAATGGACAACCCTTAAATTCTATTGTACCTGATATATCAGCTGGAGTTTATTTCCAAAATGAAAAATTATACGCAAGTGCAGCAATAAAACATTTATTACCATCAGAATTTAAAGGTGGAGAAGCTTCTCCATTTAGTGCCTTATCTATGGCTTTTAATGGTATGTTTGGAATGTCATTTGACGTTACTAATAATTTTATTTTACAACCATCTGTACTTGTTAAATCTGATTTTAATACTGTTAGTTTTGATATAACATTATTAGCTAATTTACAAGAATGGGTATATGTTGGAGCCGGTATGAGAGAAATTGAAGCTGTAAGTGCATTAGCGGGAGTTTATTTATTGAAAAGTAGAAAATTACATATTGGTTATGCTTTTGATTACACAGTTAAAGATCAATCTGCAAAAGCACCTACTTCGCATGAAATACTTTTATCTTTTGCATTTGGTGCTTTTGGATCTAAAAATCCTTCAGTAATTAGAACTCCAAGGTATCGTCATGACTAATTAAACGGTTACATTTTTTAAGTTCATTTAATTTTTTTTTCTCAATTTTAATTTTTGGATTCATTTTTGTTTTGTTCAAGTTTGATAATGTTAAGTTATACTTTATTAACGTTCATTATCTAGTCAAAAGAAAGTATCAATCCAATAGGAGAATTTTTTATCATATGAAAAGCTTGTCAAAGAAAAGGCTAATAGGAGCGTTAAGCATTTTGGCTGTCTTAACACAAAGTTGTGGAGGGGGCGGCCCTTTTGGAGGCGGTAGTGCTTCCGATGAAGGACAATTGATTGGTTCTCAAGATCGACCTGAATGGGATGCACAAGTAATTCCACTTGGTATGACTAATGTGCCTGGAGGTACCTTCCATATGGGACAGGCAGATGAAGATATTACTTACTCTATGATCAACATGAACAAACAAGTTACAATTAGTGGCTTTTTCATGGATGAGACAGAGATTACTAATAATGAGTACCGTCAGTTCATAGAAGGAATGGAAGCAGAGTCTGATACAAGTGCAGATTGGACTTATGAACAAATTCAAGAAGAACTTCGTCCAGATACAACAGTTTGGGAAAAGGACTTCACATATCATATGGGTGAACCAATGCAAGATTATTATTATAGTCATCCAGCATTTGATAATTATCCAGTAGTTGGAGTTACAAGAAGAGCAGCAGTTGAATTCTGTGCTTGGAGAACTCGTCACTACAACGGTTATAGAATCGAACAAGGAAAAGCAGAAATGCCAGCGTTTAGATTGCCAACAGAAGCTGAATGGGAATATGCAGCTAGAGGTGGTCTTGATATGGCTAAATATCCTTGGGGTGGCCCTTATATAAGAAATGGTAAAGGTTGTGCATTAGCAAACTTTAAACCAGGTAGAGGTAACTATTATGATGATGGTTATTCTTACACTGCTCCAGTAGGTGCATATTTTCCAAATGGATTTGGACTTTATGATATGTCTGGAAACGTTGCTGAGTGGTGTGATGATGCGTACAATCCTTCTGGTTATCCAATCGTTTGGGATTTAAACCCAACTTATACTGATCCAAATGAGCCTAAAAAGATCGTAAGAGGAGGTTCTTGGAAAGATATCCCTTATTACGTTCAAACAGGTACAAGATCATACGAATTTGAAACACAAGCAAGATCATATATTGGTTTCAGATGTGTAATGATTAATTTAGGTAGATCATCAGGATTTGATTACTAGAAAATTAGCGTGTACCACTAAGCAAGGAGCACTTTTTATCCAAAACAATCAATTTAGACAATTTTAAAGAAAAAATGAGCCATTTACACGAAACAGGAAGAGCAAAATTCTACAGAGTATATGTTCCTATTTTAACTAACCTTGGAGCATCAGTAGTAATTATTGGAGCCATGTTTAAGATTCTTCACCTTGAAGGAGGTGGACCTATCCTAGCTGCAGGTCTAGTTACTGAAGCACTATTATTCTTTATCGCTGCTTTTGAACCGCCACAACCATTTGTAAAACATTATGATTGGGCATTAGCTTATCCAGAGTTATTATCTGATGAAGAAGTTAAAGCTCCTAAGAAGAAAGCTGTTAAAGCTGACCCAACAAAAGATGTAGCTGCTTTAGGTGCTATGGACAAAATGTTGGCTGATGCCAAACTTACTCCAGAAGTATTCAAGAACTTTGGTTCTGGAATGGAGAATTTAAATAAATCAGTTGGACAAATGAAGTCAGTAGCAGGTGTTGCTAGTGCTTCTGATGAGTACTCTCGTTCATTACAAGTTGCTACTAAATCTATGGGTGATTTAAATAAATCATTTGCAACTACGGTTTCAGCAATGAAAACTATGGAAGGTACTGCGGCTGACTCTAAAGCTCACCAGCAACAAGTTCAAGCTATTACAAAGAACTTAGGTGCTTTAAATGCTGTTTATGAAATGGAATTAAAAGATGCTAACAATCATCTAAAAACTATTAATAAGTTCCATGGTAATTTAGCTACTGCTGTACAAAGTATGGATGAGGCAAGTAAAGAAGCTTCTAAATTCAAGACGCAAATGACTGCATTAACTACGAATTTAACTTCGTTGAATAATGTATATGGTAAGATGCTTACCGCAATGAAAGGCTAATTAGTCAATTTATTTATATAGAACTTGAAAATTTTAAAGACTAATGGCAGGAGGTAAACAAACACCACGACAACGGATGATTGGTCTAATGTACTTAGTACTAATGGCCATGTTAGCGTTGAACGTTAGTAATACTGTATTAGATAAATTTATCTTTATTGAGCAATCTTTAGAGAACTCTAACCATATTACTACGAAAGAGAATGACCGTCAACTTCATGCAATTGAAGGTGCGGCAGCAAAGAAAGTTAATGATATCACTAAGTCAGTTTTAGAAGATGCTAAAGCACTTCGTAAAGAAACTGCTGAAATGATTGCTTATATCGATAATCTTAAAAAAGATATCGAAAAGAAGACAGGTGGTATTGATCCAAAAACAGGTGAACTAGTAGGTAAAAGTGATACACAGAAACCTGCTGAGCTATTAATTGGACGAGAAAGTAAAAAGGATGGTAAAGCTTACGAATTAGAGAAAAAGTTAAATGCACTTGCTAAGCATTTCGATGATGTAGCAATGAAGCATGATACTTCTAAAACTTGGCAACCTATCGGTAAATTAGCTAAGCCTGCAAAGGATATGGAGCAATACAAAAACGATAAGGATAACAAGAATAAAGACTTTGCTTACATTCAATTTGAAGAAACTCCAACTGCAGCTTGTATGGCTATTTTATCAGAAATGTCATCTGAAGTTTTGCAAAACGAGACTAAAGTATTAAAAGTACTTAATGATCGTGTTGGTGGTAGAGTTGTATTTGATAAAGTAGTGGCGGTAGTTAAGCCTACTTCAAAATTTGTGGCTGCGGGATTAAATTATGAAGCAACAATGTTTATTGCTGCATCTTCTTCGGCTGCTAAACCAAGAATGAAATACAATGGAAGTGATATCAATGTAGTAGATGGTGTTGGTGAAGTTAAATTTGCTGCTAAACCTGCTAAATATGATAAAAATGGTCGTTCTACTCAATCTTGGAAAGGTGAAATTACTTATACTACTCCTTTTGGTGATACTACATTGTTAGTTGAAGAAGAGTATGTAGTTGTGAAACCTTCGATCCAAATTAACTCTGCAACAGTAAATGCTTTATATAGAAATGTTGCTAACAAGTTAGTGATTGATGTTCCAGCATTAGGAGAAGCTTATAATCCTTCATTCTCAGCTACAAATGCTAAAGTATTGAGTTCAGGAAAAGTAGCTACTATTATTCCTGGTGTTAAAGCAAAATCAGTTGATTTAACAGTAAGAAGTGGTGGTAATAAAATTGGAACTAGAAACTTCAAAACAAGAGGAGTTCCTAAACCAACTATTGAATTTCCTGGTATCGATATGAAAAAAGGTATTCCTTATAAGACTAGAACTTTAAAAGTTCGTCCAAAGCCAGATGAGGAATTCAAAGCAGCCCTTCCAGATGAAGCTAACTATCGTGTAGTAGAGTGGGAAGTAACTGTAGCATTTGGTACTAAACCATTAGCTGGACCAGTAAAAATTAAAGGTGGTAAACAAGATTTCGATATCGGAAGCTTGTTGAAAAAAGCACCAAAAGGTACGCCAGGTGTACGTGTTGTAGTAGATGTGAAAACAGTAGTTCGTAAGAACTCTCAGGGACAAACTGAAAGAGTTTCTGGAGTAGGAGGAATTACTACAATCTCAGTAAACTAAAGTTAAAAGATTATGAAAAGTCTAAGAGGATTGCTTTTACTAGCATTTGTAAGTTTTGCTAGTATGGCTTACGCACAGGAGATTGATGAGAGTGAGTGGAATAAACACTCTGTTAGACCTGTTCGTAATGCAGACATCATGTTCAAGAAAACAGTTTGGTATAGAGTAAACCTTTCTGATAAAATAAATCAGCCATTCTTTGCAAAAAATCGTTGGTTACCAAAATTAATGATTGATGCAGTAAAGAGTAGTTTACTTAGACCATACGAAAATGACTCTTTAAAGAAGCGTCTTACTATTGATGAATTCAAAGAGCGTATCAAACGTCCAGACGAAGGTGGCGGTGACTCAGGAGGTGACGACTGGGGCGGCGGCGGCGACGATTGGGGCGGCGGCGGCTGGGGTGACTCAGGCGACTCTGGTTGGGGTGACACTGGCGGTGGCGGTGGTGGAGCTGTAGCTGAAGCGAATGATGAGCTCTATCCTGAAGATATTTATTTAATGGATATTAAAGTAGATATCTTATTTGATCGTAGAAGAGGTAAGTGGGTTCATGATATTCAAGTGATCACATTAATTCTTCCTGCTGAAAATAATGGAGGTACAATCGAGAAAATGGTAGCGTCGTTTAGTTATAAAGAAGTTGTTGAAAATTTGTTTAAGGAAAACAGAGATGCACTATGGTACAATGATAGAAACTTAGCTGAAAGTAAAAATTTATCTGATGCTTTTGATTTATTATTATACCAAGGTAAAATAACTAAGTACTCTAATACACAAGATAAAGATATTGCTTTATTATATAGCGATGCTAAAGGTGATATTGCTTTAATGAAAGGATTAGAATACAAGTATGATTTAGTAGAATATGAATCAGATCTTTGGTCTAACTAATATTTATTTCTATTTCATATTAAAAAGAGAGAATCAATTACGGTTCTCTCTTTTTTATTGAGATAATTGGGATGTAATTCTTATATCTCTTATTAAAAAAAGCAAAAAGGGTATTCCTGAATAAATCAGGAATACCCTTTATATATGTAATATCCTCTATTGAGGAGTTAATTACTTACCAGTTGAAACTCTGTGGAATGATTTGATAACCATACCTGATTTCACTGAACCTACGTAAGATTTTACAGATTGACCTGGCTCTTTTACGTAGTCTTGGTTCTCAAGAGTGTTCTCTTTTAAGAATTTCTTCACATATCCTTCTGCAATACGCTCTAAGATATGCTCAGGTTTACCTTCTTGACGAGCACGCTCAACACCAATTTCTCTTTCTTTAGCAACAACAGTTGCATCTACGTCTGCTTCAGATAAAGCTAATGGACGCATAGCAGCAACTTGCATACCTACGTTTCTACCAGCTTCTAATACGTCAGCATCAGCAGCCTCAGAAAGCTCAACTAATACCGCGATAGCATTACCGTGCTTATAAGCAGCAACAGCAGCACCTTCAACGTTAGCGTATCCGCTGATTTCCATCTTCTCACCCATTTTTGCAGTTAAAGCAGTAATTGCTTCAGTAGCAGGAGCTCCGTCGATATCTAACGCAAGTACTTCCTCAGCAGTTTTAGCGTCAGCAGCAACAGCAGCGTCAAGTAATTTTTGTCCTAAAGCTTTGAATTCGTCGTTAACTGATACAGGTTCAGTTTCACAAGCGAATGCTAAAGCTACAGATTTAGAATTGTCAGCGTTTTCGTAAACGAAAACTTGACCTTCTGTAGTTTCTCTGTCAGCTCTTTTTGCAGCTAATTTTTGACCTTTTTTACGAAGGATTTCAACTGCTTTTTCGATGTCGCCTTCAGCCTCAGTAAGGGCTTTTTTACAGTCCATCATACCCGCACCAGTGATAGTACGTAGCTCTTTAACGTCTTTTGCTGTGATAGCCATCTCTATAAAAGATTTAAAAGAATGGTTGAAAATTGGTAGAATTACTCTACCCTTAATTTATTTACGAACGAACCCGCAAGGTACTAAGTACGATGCGGGTTCGGTTTTAAACCCTAATAAGCTTGAATTATTTCTTATTAGCTGCTAAACCTGCTTTTACTTTAGCTTTTAACTCAGCCATCTCAGTACGGATAGCCTCTAAAGCCGCAGTATCACGCTCAGCTTTCTTCGCTTTGAAGATGTCGCCTTGCTTCACTTTTAAATCGTGAAGTTTAGCTTCAAGCTCTTTGATATCTTTAATATCCATTGTAATCAAATTTTAAAGGTAATACGGTGAATTACTCAGCAGAAGCTTCATCAGCTGCTTTTTTCTCTGCTTCAGCAGCAGCACTAGCAGCTTCGTCACGCTCCTTCTTACGCTCGCCAATTCCTTCTTCGATTGCAGAACCTACAGCACCCATGATAGCACTTACAGATTTGAATGCATCGTCATTTGCAGGGATTACAAAATCAACTCCTTCAGGGTTTGAGTTTGTATCAACCATTGCAAAAACTGGGATACCTAATTTTTGAGCTTCTTTTACAGCGATTGACTCACGCTTAACGTCAACGATGAATAATGCAGCAGGAAGACGAGTTTGATCAGCGATACCGCCTAATACTCTCTCTAACTTCTCACGCTCACGTTGCATCATAAGACGCTCACGCTTAGCTAATGAATTGTACTCATCACTCTTCATTAACTTGTCAATTGATGTCATTTTTTTCAATGACTTACGTACAGTTTGGAAGTTAGTTAACATACCACCTAACCAACGCTCAGTAACGTAAGGCATTTTTAAACGTGCAGCCTCTTGTGCAACGATGTCTTTTGCTTGCTTTTTAGTAGCAACAAACATCACTTTACGACCAGACTTCACAATATTTTTTAAAGCATTTTGTGCTTGCTCTAAAGATGTCTTTGTTTTGTTCAGGTCAATGATGTGGATACCATTGCGCTCCATGAAAATGTAAGGAGCCATCTTTGGGTTCCACTTTCTGGTCAAGTGACCAAAGTGAACACCTGCGTCAAGCAGTTCTTTGTATTCTAAATTTTTCATTGTTTCTAACAAGTAGAGTTTTTTGCAAAACGTAATTTAAAGCAGTATGGCAGATAGTCTGAAAAAGACCATCCTTGCCAAAATAACTGCATAATCCAGATTAACGCTTCGAGAATTGGAATCTTCTTCTCGCTTTTCTGCGACCTGGCTTCTTTCTTTCGACCATACGAGGGTCACGAGTTAAGAAACCTTCTGGTTTTAATGTCAATCTGTGTTCTGCGTCAATTTCGCATAGCGCTTTAGAGATAGCTAAACGTACAGCTTCCGCTTGTCCGTTAATACCGCCACCTTGTACGTTTACGTTGATATCGTACTTGCCAGACTCATTAGTCAATTCTAATGGTTGTTGCACTTTGATTTGCAAAACCTCAGATGGGAAATAATCCGCAAACTCACGTTTGTTGACAGTAATTTTTCCTTCACCTTGAGACAGGTAAATTCTTGCTACAGAAGTTTTTCTTCTGCCTGAAGTGTTAATTACTTCCATCACTAAATTTTATTAAAGTTCAATTTTCTTTGGTTGTTGTGCTTCATGCTTATGCTCGCCACCTGCATATACATACAAGTTACGGTATAAATCACGGCCCAAACGTCCTTTCGGCAACATGCCTTTTACTGCGTTCTCAACTAATCTTGTTGGGAACTTTGCTTTCATCTCTGTAGCAGTTCTTGATTTAAGACCACCTGGGTAACCAGAGTAACGAAGGTAAACCTTTTCGTCCCACTTTTTACCTGAAAGCTTCACTTTTTCTGCGTTGATAACAACTACGTTATCACCACAGTCAACGTTAGGTGTAAAGCTAGGCTTCTTCTTGCCACGTAAGTACATAGCAATTTCTGTAGCTAAACGACCCAATGTTTTACCTTCAGCATCGATCAAGATCCACTCTTTTTGAGCAGTTGTCTTGTTTACTGAAACAGTTTTGTAACTGAGTGTATCCACTGTGATTCTTCGTTTAATAAAAATTAAAACTTGAAGCATTTACATCACTGAATAACAGCTACTTGCAAATACTTCGACCTGAACACGCAATACGGGTTAACGTATGCGACGGGCAAAGGTAGAACATTATTTTGTGATTACCAATACTTTAGCATCATTATAAGTCTAAACAATTCCAAATTAGGTTATAAAAATAAAACACTCATTACTGATAATGAGTGTTTTAAATGTAAATATTATGTAATTATATGCTTAATCTAATCTATTTGGACAGTTTTAGTCCATGTTCCAAATCTTGGACTACTAGAACATTTTATATCTTGATTTAAGTTATAAAAATTATAACCAATGCTAAATTCAAATTCATTAGCAAATTGTGGTACATCTTCATCGTGAACTGCTGTAACTGTAAAAGTCGTATTAAATTGATAAATGCTATATCCGTTATCATCTAAAGTATAGGAATGTGAGTTTACATTAAACCCAGTTCTTGCGGCATGAGGAAGTTGAGCTGCTATATTATCATCAACTGCAGTAAATCCTCCTTCTATAACTGAAGAGTTAAAAGTGATACTATTGAAAGGTATTTTTGATTTAATTGTACCTGTTACTATAAAAGTACTTCCTTCAACAGCTGATGTAGGAACATTAGTAGAATCAATATCTATTGTAAAAGGTGCCTCTAGAACTCTAATAGTTTGAGTTATTTCGGAAGTTTCACCTTTATCCGTAAAAGCTGTTATACTTATTTCCTGATCTCCTGCTTCATAGGGTGCTAATGCTTGAAATTGATAAGTATATTGATCTTGATATACATTATCGGGATCATTGGAAAGTTTTACAATGCAGTCGTTATAACTAGTGAAAGAACTTATTGGTTGATCACTTGTTGTTGAAGCTGTTACATTAAGATTAATTGTATCTAATGGATAAACTTCTAAAATTTCTTGTTGATTTTCAATGGAAATATCTGGATTGGAATGAGGAGGAATAGAACTTTCATTATTACAAGCAGCGGCAATTAATATTAAAAGAGTTATGTAGAATGATAAGTTTTTCATGATAATGGTAATTAAGTAGTTATTTAATTTTCATATTTAAGACAATAATAAGTTTATGGTAGTCAATTAATTAAGTTAACAATTTATAAGAATAAAAAAAAGGTATACCTCTTAAATAGAAGTATACCTTAGTAAAGTAAAATTTCAATCAATTACCATTGAAAAAGAGGGAATTGACGCATCCACTCATTGATTTCTACTTTTACTTTTTCAATCTCAGCATCATTTTCGTGATTCATTAGTACACGATCGATAAAATCAACAATCTTACCCATATCAGCTTCTTTTAAACCACGAGTGGTTACAGCTGCAGTACCTACACGCATACCAGAAGTGACAAAAGGAGATTTGTCATCAAATGGAACCATGTTTTTGTTGATTGTGATATCAGCTTTGATTAGTGTATTTTCAGCAATCTTACCCGTTAAGTTTTTCGAGCGAAGATCGATTAACATCATATGATTATCTGTACCTCCAGAAATAATATCATAACCTTTTGCAAGGAAATGTTTAGCCATTTCTTGAGCATTCTTTTGCACCTGCGTAACATATGCATCATACTCTGGCGTCAATGCTTCACCAAAAGCTACAGCTTTAGCAGCAATAACATGTTCAAGAGGACCACCTTGAGTTCCTGGGAATACACCTGAGTCTAATAATGAAGACATCATACGTGTTTTACCTTTAGGAGTTTTTAAGCCCCAAGGATTTTCAAAATCTTCACCCATCATAATTACACCACCTCTAGGACCACGTAAAGTCTTATGAGTTGTCGTCGTTACGATATGGCAATGCTTTATAGGATCATTTAATTTTCCTTTAGCAATTAATCCTGAAGGGTGAGAAATATCAGCTAATAATAAAGCTCCAATTTCGTCAGCAACAGCACGTAGTTTTTTGTAATCCCACTCACGAGAGTAAGCAGATGCACCAGCAATAATTAATTGAGGTTTTTCTTTACGAGCAGTTTCTACAACTTTATCGAAGTCGATAAGACCTGTTTCTTTCTCTACACCGTAGAATGATGGCTTATAAAGTTTTCCTGAAAAGTTTACAGGAGAACCGTGTGTAAGGTGACCACCATGTGAAAGGTCGAAACCTAAAATTTTATCACCTGGCTTTAAAACAGCTAGCATAACTGCAGCATTTGCTTGTGCACCAGAGTGAGGTTGAACGTTGGCCCATGCTGCACCAAACAATTCTTTAAGACGGTCAATAGCAAGGTTTTCTACCTCATCTACTACTTCACACCCACCATAGTAACGCTTGCCTGGTAAGCCTTCAGCATATTTGTTTGTTAATACACTACCCATAGCTTCCATTACTTGCTCAGAAGCAAAGTTTTCAGAAGCGATAAGTTCAATACCAGAAATTTGTCTTTCTTTTTCACGATCTATAAGATCAAAGATGCTGTCATCTCTTTTCATGGTTGCAAAAGGGGTTTGTTCGTTTTGTTGATTCATCCCATTAAAATAGGAGGTTGTACCTTTTTTAGACATGTAAAACTACTAAAATCCTATTATTCAATAATTATAAATGCTAAAAAATATTCTTTAAATCATTGAAAAAAAGGAAAAATGAGAGACACTTTCTTATTGATTCCCAAAAAGGAATAAAAAAAGTCATTAAAGTAAGCTCTAAAAAGAACTTTTAAACTTTAATGACTTTGTCATATGAAATCAATCCTTTAAAGGATATTAATCATAGAGGTGACTAATTTTTACTAATCCATCAGGATTGATAATTTTAATGCTTCTCTTATTGATTTCAATTAGCTTTTCCTGTTTAAATTCAGAGATAATACGAATGGCGGTTTCTTTCACCGTTCCTACTAATCCTGCTAAATCTTCACGAGTCAACGTGATGTGTTCTTTGTCAACGAACGCTTTGTCAAGTACCAATAAGGCTTCCGCTATTCTTCCACGAACGGGTTTATAAGCGATGTCAGTAATTTTAGTTTCTGCGTTATCAATCACTTCACATAATAAGTGGACGATTTGCTGGTAAAATTCAACATTTTCATGAAGAAGCTCCATGAAAATAGCTTTAGGTATGAGACAAATGGATGAATCTTCGATAGCTACGGCAGAAGCTCTATAGCGACTCCCTTTAATAAGAGATTTGTAGCCTACAAAATCACCTGGTTTGGCGATTCTTAAAATCTGTTCTTTTCCGTTGCTTCCAAGCTTAGTAACTTTCACAAGACCTTCACTAATACAATATACTCCTGTAGGCATAGAATCTTCTTGGAAGATAGGTTGTCCTTTTTTAAAGAAGTTACATGTATGTGACTGAAGCTTTTCAAGTTGTTCAGCGGTAAGACATGAAAAGATAGATTGGCTACTCTTCACTTTACAAGCACAAGAGGGTTGTACCAATTTCATCTTTTGTTTAAAGTAAATGGATAATTCTGATAAAAGCGACTTAAAAATAGTATCAAAATTAGAGTTTTACTAAAAAAAGATGATTTTAGTTACTTTTTTTGATAAAAAAAACACAGCTGAGAGTAAAAATGACCCCCAACTGTGCGCTTTTATCAGAATTATCCACTACAAAAGTATAGTTACCAGTACAAATTGTTTATGACTAATGTTGTCCTCTTTAATGAGAGAAATCACTAAATTGCCTAAGAATTATAAAAAAATAACGATTCATTTAACTATTCTCATGAAACTAACGACTCAATCTCACAAGCACTCTTTGTGTATACTTTTTTACTTTCTATTTTCTTCTAACCTTTCCTATAGTCAAAGTATTTATTTTGAAGATCAATTTGATTCAATTGAAAATTGGGAAGGAAGTCTTTTTACTACAGGTAGTGAAGCAGAAGGATGGTATATTATTACTCCCGAAAAAACTTTACAATCTGACGTATCAGGTGGTTCTGGTGTGAGAACTCTGCATGCATATTATGAACAGCAATTTTTTGCAAATGAAGAAGATACTTTAGAGTGGTATTTATCTATTCAACATCATTTTTCTGTATCTGACAATTTACAAAGGACCAATCAATCGAGGTTAGTGTTATTTCAAAATGATTCTATTATTGTTGATGCTGATACCTTAGTTTATGTAGAGGTATCTAATACAATTCGTTTGGTGAAAGAAATAAATGGTGAAGATGAAGTATTAATTGAATTTTCTGATGTATTCATTGAAGAAGAATGGTATGCATTGAAAGTGATGAAATCTGGAAGCGAATGGAGAATAATATTGAATGATGTATTTGTTGGTAGTGTTGTGACTGAGGTATCTATTTTACCATCACATTTTTATGTAGGTTTACAATCGCTATTTTCTTCAAGTAGTAGAGGTCAATCTTTTGAATATGATAATTATAGATTTATTAAAAAGGAAGCAGAAGAAGATATAAAACCACCATTTTTAGAAAGTTATACTTTAAAAAGTTTATCAATATTAACTCTGTATTTTAACGAGTCCCTTGACCCTTTATATCAAGGGAATATTTTCCTTAATGACATTGAGCTTTTACCTAACTATTATTTTATCAAGGATAATGAAGTTGAATTAAATAATGAATTTCAAATTGATTCTATTTATAATATAACTCTAAAGGATTTTCGAGATAAATATGATAATCAGCTTCTAGATACAACCTTTTCTGTTTTTGTCGAAGACATTTATCCGCCTCATTTGGATACTTTAATTATCAATGATGATTTGATTTTGAATCTTAGTTTTTCTGAAAAGCTTTATTCTTTGGTTGAAAATCAAATTAATATATATGTTGATCAAGATTCAATTGATGTTGAAAGTGTTTCATTGATTGATGGAAATACATGGAGAGTAATTTTATCAGAACCATTGTGGGTAAATAAAAATCATTTACTTTCAATTAAAGAATTGAAGGATGAACCTGGAAATACAGATAATATTAACTATCTATTTCATAATGATAAAAAGGCTCCAAGATATCAAAGTTTAAATATTACGTCAGATTCCTTACTTGTTCTATATTTTAATGAAAATATTTCAGATCATACTTTAACTAAATATCAATTTACTATCAGAGAAAATAACTTTCCTAAAGATGTGAAAGTTAATCAAAATATTATCTCTTTGGTTTTTGAAGATGGATTTTTTGATCAGAATCAATCTTATACTTTAAAAGTTGAAGGAATAGAGGATTTGTTTGGAAATAGAATGAGTTCTAAAAATCTGATATTTGAATTTGATACGATTCCACCTGAAATAGTTGAAGTTAGATATTTAGACTCTTTGGTCAAAGTACGATGGAATGATAAAATTTCTTCATTTCAAACTTCTTCTAGAGAATCTTCTTCTTTAGAATGTATCTCTAATTCAACATTTCATGTACTAACAGATGAATTGACTCTAATTAATATTGAAGATGATAATCAAAACCTTAAGGATACTTTAGTTATCTCAATAGACTCTAATAAAGTAATTTATAATGGATATTTTAAGTCAGATTCTACAGTAATTATTCAGACTAATAAAAGTATTTCAACAGAAGAGATAAGATCTAATAAACTATTTAATTCAATACATCAAAAAAGTAAAAATACATTTGAAATAAGATATTCTACTCATTTTAATGAAGAGGATTCAATTAAAATTAAACTAAGAAATGATTCACTGACGATTCAGAATGATGTGAATGAAATAGTAGCTTATGAAATCCTCAATGACCACACTATTGTTCTAGAATTTGAAGAATATTTGTCTTCTTTATTTATTCCTCAGATAGAAAATGATTTTAATAATTCAGTTGAACATGTTTATATAAAAGAACAAAGCTTACAGATTATTTTTAAAGACTCTTTTTTAGAAAATGAAAATCACAAAATAGATATACAATCACTTCATTCTTGTAACGGACGGACTCTTCAGGATTATTCTTTTACTTTTAATTATGATACAAAACCTCCAAAATTACTATTATATGATTGGGAAGATACTCATATTTTAAAACTAACCTATGATGAGAATATTGATTTGAATTCCTTTCAAAGAAGATTAAAAATTTCAGATAGTCTTTCTTTTAATTTAAGAAAGAAAGATAATACGATTCTAATTGAATTTGAAAAGGAAAATTGGATGAATGACATTTCTATAGAAATAGATAAAGGAGTGAAAGATGAAGCAGGGAATGCTACTGAAATTTTAACATCTATATTTATCAAGAAAATTTTAAAAGAAGCGACAAATCGAGTTGTTTTATCGGAGGTTTTGATAGACCCATCACCTAGCGTTGGTTTACCATTAGGTGAAGCTATTGAAATTTATAATAGATCTGATGATACTTTAAATCTCATGAGTTTAAAGCTGTCAATATCTGATCATATTATTGACTTACCGAACATGCAATTAACACCAATGCAATATGGAGTATTGGTTGCAGAAAATGATGCTCACTTATGGTCAAAATATACTAATGTTTTTTGCGTGAAAAAGTGGAATACTCTGAATAATAATGAAGATAAAATTTATTTATTAAATGGATTGGATTCCACTATTATAGATTCATTGCATTATGATCTGTCTTTTTATCAGAATAAAGAAAAGCAAAATGGAGGATTTTCGTTAGAAAGAAGGGACTTAACTTTTAATTGTGATCACAAAATCAATTGGATGGCTTCAGAAGATACAAGTGGTGGTACATTTGGAGTTCAAAATTCAGTTTTTGAAATAATTAAAGATTCGCTTTCACCTAACATAATTAATATAGATGTTGTTGATAACAATAGAATTTCTATTTACTTCAATGAAAAGGTATATAGTGATTCTTTAGAAAGTACAATAGTTTACACTGTTAGTAATGTTGGTAACTCTGTGAATAAATGGAAATTTGTTGATAACTATACTCTAGAACTGCTAATAAATAATGATTTACCTTCTGGTATGTTGATAACTCTGACTGTTGATAACTTTTTTGATTGTTTCAACAACAAAATTTTATCAAAAAATACAAATTTCATAATTAAACCAAAGGTTAACTATCAACAATTGTTGATAACTGAGTTGATGATTAATCATTCACCTATTAACAAACTACCTGAATCTGAATACATAGAACTTTATAATAATTCGGAAAGGATCATAGGGTTAGATAAGTGTACGATGTTAGTAGATGATCAAGTACTAAAACTGCCTGATAATTGGATTTTTCCAAGAGAATATCTTGTAATGTGTCCTTTAGATAAAAAACATTTTTTTGATTCCTTAGGAATAAAAGCCGTAGGTATTGAATCATGGAAAGATCTTAACAATAAAGGAGGTTTGGTTCAATTGAAAAATGAAAATGACAAACTTATTCATTCTGTAGCATATGATCGATCTTACTATAAAGATAATTCAAAACTAGATGGAGGGTGGTCTATTGAAATGAGAGATATTTCTGTGGGGTGTTTGGGTAGTCAAAATTGGCAAGCAACGTTAGATCAAAAAGGAGGAACTCCTTCATCAGAAAATTCTATTCTAGAAGTGGTAAATGATTTTTCTCCTCCAAATGTAGAAAATGTGATTTATGATCAAGATCATTCGCAGATTTCTGTAATGTTTGATGAAAAGATAGTTTACGATTCACAATCAACTTTGATAGTAGGAGAAAAAATTATTGATGAGAGTGAAATCAATGTTATTGATAATATACTTTCCATTAATTTTTATAATAATAAGAAAGGTAATTTAGAAATTGAGATTCAAGGAATAAAAGATTGTTTAGGGAATAGATTATCGCGTACTAAACATAAAGTTTATTTTAAAAATGAAGAGAAAAAGTTACTTCTTTCTGAAATTTTATATGATCCAGGAGTGTTAAATACAGATTTCATCGAGTTGTACTTAGGAGTAGAAGAAGGGTATATTAATTTAAATGATTGGTCATTAGCAAGAATTAAAGAAGGAGAGTTGGTTGAAGAGGTGACCTTGAGTTCAAGTGATTTATTTTTGATTGAAGAAGGATATTATGTATTTACAGACGATAAATCCTTATTACAGAATTATTATCCACATTTAGAAAATGAAAAAGTATTTGAAATATCTATTCCTACTTTTACAAATGAAGAAGGAGAAGTGGTACTATTGTATAAGGAAGAAATTATTGAGACTTTTTTGTATTCAGATAAACTACACCAATCTTTTTTAAATAATACAGAAGATATTTCTCTTGAACGAATAAATTATCATGTTTCCTCTACTAATATAAATAATTGGCTCTCTGCGACTGAAGATGTAGGATTTGCTACACCAACTTTCATTAATTCAAGATTTCTAGAAAATAAAGCTTCTACCAATGATCAATTAATGGATCAGCTATTACTTTCACCATCACTAATCACTTCAAACGGAGATGGAGTCGATGATTATCTAATATTAGAAAATAGAGGGAGTAATGTTGTGAAAATAATGAGGTTAGAGATTTTTGATAGTCAAGGTCATTTGATATTTCCATGGGTGAATAATTATGAATTATCTAGTGGAAATTTTATTCGTTGGGATGCTATTGATCTAAATGGAGCTCGAGTAGTCGGGAAATTTTTAGTTTATCTTGAGGTAATAAATGGAAGTGGAATAGTAGAAAAAACGGTGAAAGTTGTAAGTGTAGCTCCTTGGAATTGACTTATTTAGCTTTTTTTTCGAGATATTCAGACATGTTATCGAATTAATAGTCAGTTATTTTGTGTTATAAGTTTCAATATATTACTTTTGCATTTCGATTTGGGATTACAGAAAAAGTAAAAAATATTAATAAGATGAAACAAGACATTCATCCTGATTTCAGACCAGTGGTATTCCACGATTTGACATCAAACGAAAAGTTCCTTATTGGATCTACAGTAGCAACATCTGAGACAATTGAATTCGAAGGTGAAACTTATCCTTTATTCAAAGTCGAGATTTCTTCAGCATCTCACCCGTTCTACACTGGTAAGAAAGCTGCTATCTCAGCTGCAGGTCGTGTTGATAAATTCAACAAAAGATACGGAAAAAAATAATTTCGTTTTTATCCATAAAAAATCCACAATTTCACTACGAAGTTGTGGATTTTTTTTGTGTCTAAATTTCTTACTTGCATCTTTGTTCTATTCATTTTTGTTCGTTATTCATCCATAAAATCCTTCACATTATAAACTGTATTGGTTATTTTAGATAGGATAGATGATTTATTTATTATTAACCGTTTTTTTATTGCTATTGAAATAGCGATCGGTTTAACACCACTGTTATGAATATTATATTATTCGACAATCCTCAAACGAGAGTAAAACTTTTACCATTTACTTTTATTCGTCCAATCGCAGATATTCGTGTAGGGATTTTTAAAATCAATGAGAAATGGGAAAGAGCATTTAATACGAATGTTTCTTTTTTGACAGAAGATTATCTTCAAGGTAAATTTCCAGTAGTTCATGGAGCGGACCAATATTATATTAATGGTTCATTATGTCCCAATCCTTATATAATTCAAAAGATTCAAGAATTAAAAGAAGGGCAGGGTTTAGTTTGTGGAGAAGACTTGTTGGTACTTCATACAGCTGAAAAGTATTCCCATTTAAATGATGAGCCAGGAGATTTTGAAAAAATAGAAGTTCCTGCAGAGGAGATCGTTTTGATCAAACATCCATGGGAGATTTTCACGCATAATAGAGAGCAAATTATTCTAGATTTTGAAGAAGTAACAAGAGGTAGAATAAGTCATCATATTGAAGATCCGCATACTGTTGTTTATGGTAGAGCAAATATTTTTGTTGAAGAAGGAGTAGAAGTACGTGCTGCTATTCTTAATGCACAGAAAGGCCCTATTTATATAGGAAAAAATGCGGTAATCGAAGAGGGAGTCATTATCCAAGGGACATGTGCTATTGGAGAAGGAACTCGAATCAATATGGGGGCAAAGATTAGAGAAGATTGTTCATTTGGACCTCATTGTAAAGTGGGAGGAGAGATCAATAATTCTGTAATTTTTGGCTATTCTAATAAGGCACATGACGGTTATTTAGGTAATTCAGTTGTAGGAGAGTGGTGTAATTTAGGAGCAGATACAAATACTTCTAACTTAAAAAACAATTATGGTCCAGTAAGAATCTGGAGCTATAAAGAAAGAAAATACGAGAGTACGCATCAACAATTCTGTGGTATGATGATGGCCGATTATTGTAAAGCAGGTATTAATACAATGTTTAATACAGGTACAGTAGTTGGAGTTTCAGCACATATTTTTGGTGGTGGTTTTCCTCCAAAACATATTCCTTCCTTTGCTTGGGGCGGGATTGATTCTAATGATGTCGCTCAATTAGATAAAATGGTAGAGATTGCCGAAAGAGTATTTGCTCGTAGAAAAGCAGATTTTACCATTTATGATCGACAAATTTTAGAAAAAGTATTTGAATTAAGTAAGTTCGATAGAATGTAATCCAATGTCTACATCCTATTTAGCTTTAGATCTTGTTCTTATTCCATCAAAGAATATTCAAGAAGAAATAATATCGATTAATGATAACTTAAAGGAATCACATTTAAATCTTCATTTAGATCGAACAATTCCTCACTTAACGATTTCTATGCTTAGAATAAAAGCAGAAGAGTATCATCGTTTTGTGGAAAAATTGACCGATTATCTTGAAGTCTTGGATTTAGATGAATTATCAACATTAAACATTACATCAATTTATAAGCATAATGTAAATACTGTTGGTTGGAATTTATCATTAAATGATCCTCTTAAACATCTTCATTATTCTGTTGCAACTTTAATGAAAGCTTATCATCAAAAGGTAAATGATCTAAAGTACAATAAAGATTTTGCAATTACTCATCCTCAAATTCCTTTTTCAGGCATAGAATATCTAAACAATTTTTATGAGGAAAATGCATTTGAAAATTATCAACCTCATATCACAATTGGGCAGGGTGAAAGTAAAACATGTATTGTTGATTTGGGAAAAGAAATTGAATTTGAGAAAATTTCACTTTTTCAGATGGGAACGGGCTGTACATGTGAGAAAATGCTTTGGGAGATGAAGATCAGCAATAATAAATGATAAAGATTTTAGGAGAATTGATTAAAAATTAGGGATAGCAAATAATTGAAGGTAGTTAAGATTGTTTTTTAATCGATTTATTAGCAGATTTGGGGTGAAAACGAAAAATTAAAAATATCTTTTAGTGTTCTTATCGTAAGAAAGAGGACGCTAACACTCAACAACCGTAAGAGATGGCTCAGAAAAAAGTACAAAAGGAAGAACGTGCATTCTCCAAAGAGCAATACTGGGAATGGTATGAAAACATGCTATTAGTAAGACGTTTTGAAGAGAAAACTGCACAGTTGTACGGTCAGCAAAAAATCAGAGGTTTCTGTCACTTATATATTGGACAAGAAGCTTGTGCTGCAGGTCAAGTATCAGCATTAACAAAGGATGATCATTATATCACTGCTTACCGTGACCATGCTCACCCAATCATGTTAGGAACTGATCCTGGTGCTGTAATGGCTGAAATGTATGGTAAAGCTACTGGTACTACAAAAGGTAAAGGTGGTTCAATGCACATCTTTGACAAAACAGTAAACTTTGCTGGTGGTCATGGTATCGTTGGTGCTCAAATTCCAATGGGTGCAGGTATCGCTTTTGGTGAAAAATATAAAGGAACTAAAAACCTTTGTGTAACAATGTTTGGTGATGGAGCAATCCGTCAGGGTGCAATGCACGAAGCATTTAACATGGCAATGGCTTGGAAGTTACCAGTAATCTTTATTGTAGAAAATAATGGTTATGCAATGGGTACTTCAGTTGAGCGTACTTCAAACGTAACTCACTTATATGAATTAGGTGCAGCTTATGATATTCCATCTCGTCCAGTAGACGGTATGGATGTAGAAGAAGTTCATATTGCAATGGAAGAGGCTGCTGCTCATATCCGTGCAGGTAAAGGTCCTTACTTCTTAGAGTTCAGAACTTACCGTTACAAAGGTCACTCAATGTCTGACCCTGCAAAATACCGTACAAAAGAGGAAGTTGCAGAGTATAAAGCTCAAGACCCAATCGAGAAAGTGAAAAACAAATTAATCGAGAAAGGTTATGCTACAGCAGAAGAGTTAAAAGAGTTTGACAAGAAGTTAAAGCAAAAAGTATTAGATGCAGTTAAATTTGCAGAAGAATCTCCTTGGCCAGAGGCTTCAGAAGCGTATACAGATGTATATGTAGAACCAGATTATCCATTCTTAGATTCATAAGAATCCATAGAATTAAAGATATAAGGCACTCATTTATTGGGTGCCTTTTTTTGTTATTAAAGGTCTAATTTTTTGATGTTTCTCGTGTTAGTGTGTAAAGTGTTATGTTGAAGGTTTCATTAAAATCTATTTTTTATGTTAATAAATATGTCTTTTTACTAAAAAACTTACCTTTACTTAAAGAAAATTAGATTTAAATATCATTTTTAAGTACAAACACACCTTAAAAATATTATGTTTGGGGAATATTTTTTAAATTTGCCGACTGATAAATAATGAAACTTTAGGCAAAGACCTATTTATATATATGGCGACCATGAAAGAAAAGAAACACAATACAGTGAAAGGTACTACGAATGAGGAGCACAACGAGTATGAAGTATTCGAAAGTGCTGAGATTTTACAGGATAGATTAGTAGAATCTCAAGATTTTTTTGAGAAGAACAAGAATGTTGTTCTTATTGTTTTAGGAGTTGTTGTAGCAGTAATTGCTGGTTACTTCTTTTATGGAGTAAAGATCGAGAAAGATAATACTGAAGCTCAAACAGAACTTTCTCCAGCGGTTTTCTATTTTGAAAAAGACTCTTTAGGAAAAGCATTAAACGGCGATGGTAACCTTACAGGAGGTTTCTTAGAAATTGCTGATCAATATAGTGGAACAAAAGCAGCTAATTTAGCAAACTATTATGCTGGTGTTTCATATATGAGATTAGGTGAGTTTGACAAAGCAATCTCACACTTAGAAGCATTCTCTTCTGATGATGATTTAGTACAAGGTCGTGCTTACGCATTAGTTGGTGATGCAAATGTTGAGTTAGAGGCATATGACAAAGCTATTTCAGCTTACAAGTCAGCAATCTCTTACAAGCCAAACAAAGAATTTACTCCATCTTACATGATGAAGTTGGCATTTACTTATGAGGCTGCAGGTGATGATGCTAAAGCTTTAAATACTTACAATGATATTGTAGCAAAGTATCCAAAAGCTCAAGAAGTAAATGATGCTAAGAAATTTGCAGCAGTTTTATCTGCTAAGTAATTATAAATCTTTTCTTTTTAAAAAAGGCTATCTTCATAACAGAAGATAGCCTTTTTTTATATTGACATTTCTTTTTTCTCAGTGTTGTTTATCCTATAATCACTAGGACTTACTCCCTGAGCTTTTTTGAAGAATCTACTGAAAGCTTGAATATCATCATACCCAAGTTCATAGGCAATTTCAGATATTGATTTATCAGTATAGATGATTTGTCGTCTAGCTTCTAATAAAATTCTATCCTGTATAAATTGCAAAGGCTTTTTCTGGCCTAATAATTTAAAAGCATTAGAAAGTGTTTTAGGAGATTTGTTAAGCATTTCTGCATATTCTCCAACGGACTTTTTCTCTCTAAAATGTAATTCAACTAAGAAATTAAATTCTTTGACGACCGTAAGTTTATCTTCGGCTAACGTTGATAAGGAAGTTTGTTTCTTCATCAATCGAGTACAAAGAATCAGAAGACGTTTTAAAAGCATTTGCAGCATTTCTAACTGATGATCATCAGATGATATCATTTCATACTCAAATATTTTCCATAATGACATCAGTGTTTCACCGTCATTATTAGATAAGTTTACTTTTGGAAGTGAAGAAGCACCAAAGAAAAGTATTCCTTTACAGCCTACATCTGTATCATGATCTAAGATACAATAGAAGGGTCTATTAAAACGAAGTAGTTTACCTCTTTTAATATTAATTTCTTCGATCTGATGAAACTCAGTTAGGAAAATAATTTCATTCGGACAGAACGTATATAACCTTCCGTCGATTCTTAATTGACTTTCTTCTTCAGTAAACCAAATTACGCTTAGTTTACCACTTTTGTCGTTGAAAAGCGATACATCTTGTTCGTTATTGAGATCGTTAATTTCTAGATATTCGCCGGTTGATTTTAAAAATTTCATAGGTATAAAAATAAGGTTAAGCGAGTAGCTATCATCAAAGAAACAGATATCTACTCGCTTTACAAAGATTTTAAGAAAAAATATACTTTTATACCTTAAAGTACTAGTTTACAATAGCTTCAAGGTGAGCTCTTAATTCTTTTTCAGCAGCCATTCCAACATGTGTTTTTACCACTTCTTTTTCTTTGATAAAAACTAAATTTGGAATACTTCTTACCTTATAAAGACTCGCTAGTTCTGGTACCTCTTCAATGTTTACTTTATGCATTGTTACTTGTCCATTGAATTCATCAGAAAGTTTTTCTACAGTCGGAAGCATTGCCTGACAAGGCCCACACCAATCAGCATAGAAATCTAAAAGAATTGGTTTATTACTTTCGTTTACTAGTTGATTATATTCTTCAAAGTTGTTGATCTTTTTCATAGTATTGATGTTTTAAATGGATTATCTAATCGAACAATACAAAGATGTCGTATTCTTTAAAGAATGTGTTATGCGTTTATCCCCGAACGTTTTGCAAGTTTTCCTTTTATGGCATTATTACATTATTAGCATAAGTAAGAAAGTTTAAAAGAACCTGTTGTGTTTCTACTTTTGCTTCAAACATTCCCATATGTCCAACATCTTCTTTGATGAAAATATGACTATCTTTAGGTAAATGAATTTGTTCTAAGCTTTTACGTAGTGGTACTGCATTATCTTTTTTTCCGACAATAAATAAGAAAGGAAAGTTGAGTGTTTTTATAAGATCAGTGCTATCATCTCTTAAACCCATAGCTAAAGAAATTTTTGCGATTGTCTCTACTTCTTCATTACAGGCTGTTTCAATGATATCTTGAATATCATCTCTATGATTATTTCTCGTTTTCTCGGCAAAAAGATTACCTATCATTGGAGCGATAAATGTTCTTAGACCATTTTCTCTAACAAACTCTGCTGCTTTTTTACGTACTTCTTTTTTAGCTTCATCATCTTCAAAAATGGAAGAATGAAAGAGGCAGATCCCGTTTAGAAAATTATTATATTTTTTTGCGTAAGCTAAAGAAACATATCCTCCTAGTGAGTGTCCAATCAAAGTATATTTTTGAAGGTCTAAAGATTGTAATGTTGCGTGTATTTCGTCTGCAAAGTCACTAAGTAAAGGTTGCTCTTTTGAAGATTTTGGACTTAAACCGCAACCAGGAAGATCTATACAAATTACACGATAATATGAATTGAATATGTCTATGTAATTATTCCAAATTCTTTTTGTTTCACAAAAACCATGAATGAAAACGATTGCAGGTTTTTCTATTTTATTATCTGTGTACGATAGCATCTTAATAAATTAATTTTAATCCAACATTCTTGTAAAGATAATATTCAATAAAGAATGAAATACAATTTTATTTTGCTGTTTAAACAAACAAAGATTTTTTTCAGTTATATTGAAATTAATCTTTTTTAAAACAACCAACTATTTATTATTACAATGAGAACAACAACTTTTACTTCTCTCTTAATTTTATTTAGCTCAATTGCAGCTCTCTTGGCTTTACATGAGCCTAGTAAACCCCAAAAAGTAGTGCTTTGTCATGCTGATATTGAAGCTGCTCATAAATTTGCTGCATTTACAAATGAGATTGCTTTTAGAAATGCTCATGCAATGTCAAGAGAACTAGCTTCTGTAGATTTTATTGGGAAAAGTATTTCATTCGATGTCGCTGATGGCAAACAAGGAAATGCTTATTATGTACCTGCTTCTAAAAAATCAAACAAATATCTATTTGTTCTTCACGAATGGTGGGGTTTGAATGATTATGTGAGAAGTGAGTCTGATCGTTTGTCCAAAGAATTGAAAAATGTCAATGTAATAGCATTAGATCTTTATGATGGAAATGTAGGGACTACCCGAGAAGAAGCAGCCAAATATATGAAAGCATGTGATCCTATACGTGCTGCAGCTATTATTAGTGGTGCTCAAGCTTATGTAGGTAAAGATGCAGAAATAGCTACTATTGGATGGTGTTTTGGTGGAGGTTGGTCTTTACAATCTGCTCTTATTGTTGGGAAACAAGCGGTTGGATGTGTGATGTATTATGGAATGCCAGTAGATGATGTTTCTCGATTAGCTCAATTGAATTGTGATGTATTGGGGATTTTTGCTGAAAAAGATAAATGGATTAATCCTGAAGTTGTTGCTAACTTTGAAAATCATATGCAAGAAGCACAGAAAAATCTAACTGTAAAAATGTATGATGCAGATCATGCTTTTGCTAATCCAACATCAGAAAGATATATGAAAAAAGATGCTCAAAATGCAAACCGTGAGGCATTACTTTATTTAAAGAAAGCGTTTAAATAGCCATAAATTTTCACATAGAAAAAGGTCACTTTCATATCTAAATGAAAGTGACCTTTTTAGCTTTTGAGAGGATATTCTTATTGTACCTCTTTCATGGCTTGATTTGCTTCCCTTTGATTAGCATAGAAAGCCTTTTTATCAGTTACGCTACAAATTTCAATAAGTTTTTTGTTCATTTCTTTATTGTAACCTTTAGCTGTCTCTTTTGCTTCTTCCACTGTAATTTCACCACTTTTCTTTTGCTTATTAAGCTTACCTGATTTTTTCATCATGTCCAATTTTAGCTCATAAATTGAAGCAGTCTTTGCTTCATCTAAATCATACTTAGAAGCTAAAACTTCAGCGAATTGTTGTGCTTTACGTTGAACTTTGTTTTTCTTAGCTTCTTGAGCAAAAGATGTTAAAGTAATAAGTAGTGTTACTAATAAGAATAAATACTTCTTCATTTCAGTTACTGTTTAGTTGTTAAATTAGTAGTCAAATTGATTAATAATCAATCACTTACACTTAGCTGTGTTGACAAGAGTCACCTTTTGTTGAGGTTCATTTTATAAGTCTTCTTAAAAATAGTCAAATAATACTATTTATCAATCGAATCACGAAACTTAAATCGTCATAGCCGTAAATGTAATGGATAAAGTTTATTGCTTAAAAATCACAAACAAATAAATTTAGAAAATGAAAAAACAGCTATTTACAATCTCTTTAGCTTTAATTTCAATATTCTCTTTTGCATCGACTACTCCTGGAGAAGGTGACGAAAAAAAATCGACTACAACATCTGAAAATTCAGCAACTGCAAATCATATGAAGATTTATAAAGGTCTTTATTTAACTATGGAAAATGCTGAAGTAGAAAAATATATTGAAGAAGAACTTTCTGGTCAGATGGATTCAAATGGTGAATACATGGTGAAATTCTTTGATCAGAATGCTTACATGATTCCTAAATATAAAGATGGTGGACTTGAAAAAGTAGAAATTATCTTTAGATCTGATTATGCTGATGAAGTAGAAAGCAGCGTGAAGAAATTGGAATCAACTTTAAGTAGCACTGAAGGGTGGAAAATCAATAAAGCATCAGATAATCAGTGGCTATTTGAGAAAAAAGTAGATACGATTGATAATATGAATCAATTAACTATTTATACCTATGGTATTCACCAAGATGGTGTTGCTGGATGGTATTCTCAAGTGCAAATCAAACCAAGGTATATTGGTGAAGAATTGTCAGATGATGAAGTATCAAAAAGAAGTCAAGAACTACAGTCTTACTTCAACTAATAATAAATAGAATAAAAAAGAAACCCTTCAAAATACATGAAATTTTGAAGGGTTTCTTTATATAAGGAGCTTTATTGCTTCAGAATAAATCGATCTACCAATGGTCCTAATCCTGCAAAGAAGAATTCAACAGCCATTACCATAACGATAAGTCCCATCAAACGAAGCATTAGTTTATTACCGGTGTCACCGATTACTTTCATGATAGTACTTGCAGAAAGTAAACTTAAACAAGTAATAGCAAGTACTGCTGTAATTGCTAAGATGAGTCCTCCAATTTTCATTGGGTCATCACCTGCATTATCCATTAATATAATAGAGTTGGCAATAGATCCTGGTCCACAAATGATTGGAATGGCTAATGGAGTAATGGCTACATCCTTTACATATTCATGAATTTCATCTTTAGTTACTTTTACTGATCCAAGACGAGCTTGAAGCATATCGAATCCTACTAAAAAGAAAATCATACCTCCAACTACTCTAAGGCTGTCAATTGAAATTCCAAAAAATCGGAATAATGACTGACCTGTCAATGCAAAAAATAACAAGAAACAGAATGCAATAAATGAGGCTCTAAGTGCAGTCCTTTTCCTTTCTTGACGAGATAATTGATTAGTCATCGTCATAAAAACCGGCATAATACCTACCGGATTAATTAGTGTAAAAAATGAGGTGAATGCCAATAAGGCATATGTAAGTACTTCGTTCATTTTCTTTTTTATAGACTAGTATGTATGTTGGATTACAAAGAAAAGGAGAATGTATTTAGAAACATAATATTTAAAATCTGATAATATAAAAATTGACTATCCAATTCGCTTGAATAGTCTATATTTTTAAGTTTACAGTTCTTTTGATTACTTCACCTTCCAGAAACAATCTAGTTTCATAAACTGACCATCATCAGCTACTAAGATTTCTTCTTTGACAGCATCATTTATAAACTTGACATTTCTTGAGGACTCATCACTATTTCCTGTTCGGTAAAAGTGATTCCCAATATTTCTAATTCTTTTAGAACAGGTTCATAGATATTTTTGTGAATTGGAATACATGTTCCTGTTTTGGTAATTTTACCTTCTAGAATCAACTTCGTGGCAATGGCAAGTGGTATACCAACAGTATCAGACATGGCTGTGTACGTTTGGTCTTTTCCTTTGACAACCATGTGTGACGTTCTAAGAATATTTTCCTTTCCTTTTTTATAGAACAACTTATGATACATCACAATCATGTCTTTATCTTCTGGATCTAATTTCCATTTTTCTTCCAATATCTTTTGAAGAATCTGAGCTGGAGTAGCCTTAGGTAATCCCACTTTTTTATCACTGAAAATATCCAACCATTCTAGTTTTTCCATTTCAAGATCATCCTGAGATAGTTTTAAATATTGCATCAGTTTTAATTCTACAGAATCATGAGGATTATATCTTAAGAAAGAGTTGATGAATTCACGATACGTCATGTCTTCAGTATCTTCCATTTCATAGCTGTCATCTGTAACTCCCAAAGTCACAAAACAATTCCACGCTCTACAAAATCCAGGTCTTCTTAATGTACCACGATATACTGTAGGTACTCCTTCTAAACCATATTTCCCTACATATTTTAATGAATCTCTATTGGCGTATCCTTCAAACTTTCCGTACCCTTCAATTTCAATTCTTTCTGTTCTTCTGAACACTTTGTTATAAGGAATGTATTTATGTTTTCCATTGTGTAAGAAACGAACAGCACCTCCTTGACTTGCCAAAACTACATTTCTAGGATTCCATGTAAATTTATAATTCCAAGGATTATTATCAGATTCAGGAGCGACTAATCCACCTGTGAAAGACTCAAATCCTTCAATAGAATGTCCTTTCTCTTTCACTTCTTCGATCATTTTCATGGCAGACATATGATCGATACCAGGATCTAATCCTATTTCATTCAATAAAATAATTCCTTTCTTTTCAGCTTCTTCACCCAATGCTTGCATTTCATCTGTGATGTAAGAAGCAGTAGTCAATGGTACACCATGTTTTACGGCTACTTTCGCTGCTTCAATATGGAAACGGGCAGGGAGTAGAGAAACGACAATATTAGCCTGAGAAATATATTTTTCACGGTGTTCCTCATTGGTAATATCAAACTGAAATGTTGATGCTACATTCTCAAACCCTTTGATCTTTTCGTCTGCTAGCTTTTTTTGGTAGTCTCCCACCTTTATAGTCCACTGATTTTCTTCAGCATGTGAACATAAATATTGGATGAGAGAAGATGCAGAACGGCCTGCACCTAAGATGATAATTGTTTTCATGTGTGTTTATTATGTGTAACCTTAGTACACTGTGTTAATATGTAAGGTAAAAATAGGAGAATTGTTTTTTGGTTAAAAGGAAAAACTAAAATTAGTGTTGTTTTTACATTTTTAATGAAAGCGTAGTAATTCTCCTCTAAAAATGAAAAATTTTAGAAAAAAAGGTCGAATTACTGATAATTTATAAAAAAGATGTGCTTTCATTTATCAAATTGTTGGTGATTCATTGATTTTAATACTACTTTTATAACCTAACTCGCATTTTATTGCGAATTGTTTATACTTATGAACTAGCAAACACGAAAAGGATGAAAGTACTCAAGTTTGGAGGAACATCGGTTGGAAGTGCGAAGAATATCCAACAAGTGGCCAATATCCTTTCCGATTACCAGCAAAGCGGACAAAGAGTTGCGGTTGTGGTATCGGCAATGAGCGGGATAACAAACAAGCTCATAGAAGTAGGAAACCGAGCAGCGTCAGGTGACGAAACCTATAAGTCATTATTAAAAGATATTGAGTCTACTCATTTAACCGCCATTCGTGAGTTAATTGAAGTGCGTAGACAAAGTAAAACCATTGCGTTCGTGAAACTTCAGTTGAACGATCTAGAAGACATTTTAAGAGGTATTTTCCTTTTGAGAGAGTTGTCTTTACGTTCTTTGGATATTTTACAATCTTTTGGTGAGCGCCTTTCATCTTATATTATTGCTGAGTATTTAACACAAGAAGGCGTTCCTGCTGAACAATTGGATGCACGTAAAATCGTGCGTACAAATAGCGTGTTTGGTGGAGCAAAAGTTGATTTTGTAACAACTAATTCTGCAATCACAAAACATTTTGCAGAAGCAGATAAAATGCAGATAATTACTGGATTTATTGCGTCGTCAGAAAGTGGTGAAACAACTACTTTGGGTCGTGGTGGGTCGGACTATTCTGCAGCAATTTTCGGTGCAGCATTAAATGCGAAAGAAATCGAGATCTGGACTGATGTTGATGGTGTAATGACTACAGATCCAAGAGTCGTTCCTACTGCATTTTCATTACAACAATTGTCGTATGAAGAAGCGATGGAGATGTCTCACTTTGGTGCTAAAGTAATCTATCCTCCAACACTTCAGCCTGCGATCAAAAAGAATATTGCTTTAAGAATTAGAAATACATTTAATCCATCTTTCCCTGGTACCTTAGTTACAAGTAAATCAGGACAGGAAGATTGGCCAGTTAAAGGTATCTCTTCTATTAAAGAAATTTCTTTGGTGACACTTTCAGGAAGTGGTTTGATTGGTGTTCCAGGTGTTTCATCTAGATTATTTGGTGCATTAGCGAGAGGTGGTGTATCGATGATCTTAATTACACAAGCTTCATCAGAGCATACCATTACATTTGCGGTGGCTCCTTCAGATGGTGCCGAAAGTAAGAAAATAATTGAAGAGGAATTCTTTAATGAAATGGCTTCTGGGAAAGTAAATCCTGTAGAAGTTCAAAGTAACTTATCTATCCTTGCTATCATTGGTGAGAATATGGCGCATCGTCCTGGTGTAGCTGCAAAGTTATTCAGTGCATTGGGTAAAAACGGTGTAAACATCGCCGCTATTGCTCAAGGTTCATCAGAGTTAAACGTTTCTGTGGTTATAGAGCAGAAACATTTATATAAATCATTAAATGCATTGCACGAGATCTTCTTCTTGTCAGATATGGCAGAGTTGAACGTGTTTATGTTAGGTCTTGGTTTGATTGGTAATACATTACTTACTCAAATGAGAGATCAGGCAGAATACTTACTGACTGAGCGTAATTTACGTTTGAATGTAGTAGGTGCTGCCAATTCAAAGAAGATGATCTTCAATGAAGCAGGTTTAGATATTTCATTACCAAAAGACGAAATTTTAGCTGAAGGAGAAACTTCAAGTGCTGCAGGTTTCGTTGAGAAGATGATTGAAATGAACTTGCCTAACTCTGTATTTGTAGACTGTACAGCTGGTGATAATGCGGTGAAGTTATACGAAAAAATTCTATTGAATTCTATCTCAATTACTACACCAAACAAGATTGCTAACTCAAGTAGTCTTGAATATTACTTGAAATGCCAAGCAGCAGCAAAACGTAGAGGAGTGAAGTTCTTGTATGAGACAAACGTAGGTGCAGGTCTTCCTGTAATCGGTCCTCTTCAAGATTTAAAGAGATCAGGTGATAAGATCATTAAGATTGAAGGTATTCTTTCAGGTACTTTATCTTACTTATTCAATACTTTTGCTGAAGGAATGAAATTCTCGGAGTTGGTAAAATCAGCTAAAGAGATGGGTTATACTGAGCCAGATCCTCGTGATGATTTAGGAGGAGTGGATGTAGCACGTAAGATCTTAATCTTAGCTCGTGAAGCAGGTTATCATATGGAACCATCAGACGTAACAGTAAAGCCAATTTTACCTCAAGCATGTATGGATGCTGAATCTGTTGATGATTTCTTCGTTGAATTAGAAAAGGCAAATGATCTTTTTGAAAAACAAAGAGCAGATGCAGCAGCAGAAGGTAAAGCACTAAGAATGGTAGCAACTCTTGATGAAGAGGGTAAAGCAACTGTAAGTTTAGAAGCAGTTGACGCAACACATCCATTCTATGGTTTGGTAGGTTCTGATAATATGGTTGTATTTACTTCACGTCGTTACTTTAATGAGCCATTAGTAATCAGAGGACCTGGTGCTGGTGCAGAAGTAACCGCTGCTGGAGTATTTGCAGAGATTATTACAATTGGAAACTTCCTTATTAATTAAGAATTAAGAACGTTTCTAGTTCTTAGTTTTGAGGACGTGGTTTTAACTACGTCCTCATTATATTTTATAAAAGTATTTAAGAAGTTGAAAGTTTAGACCTTATACTTCGACCTTGAAGATAAAAGCGTAAAGAATTTTAAATATTGAGCCGTTAAGAATGATTTTTTGTTTGAGCAAAGCGAGTTTAAAATCATTTAGGTGAAAGGAATAAAATTTAGCTTTTAGATTCACAGTCTTGAATTTTTTGCTTCGTTTTTGTTTCAAGACAAAAATGAAGAAGAACCATGGTTGAAAGTAGACCCTAACTACTACAAATTATAATGAAAGAACTAAAAGCATTTGCCCCTGCTACAGTGGCTAACGTAGCTTGTGGCTTTGATATCTTAGGTTTTGCCGTAGATAGCCCTGGTGATGAAATCGA
>NZ_JBSWYJ010000045.1:0-43045 GCF_056161045.1 Flammeovirga sp. AWQ4_249 | reverse complement strand
CACCGAAACCTAGCTCAATATATGTGCAGGGGGATTTATTTTAATATTGAATGATTTTATACAATAATAATAGCTTAAACGTGCATTTTTTCAGAAAATGAAAACGTTTAGGACACTATTGTTTACAAATGTATAATCAAAGGACAAATGAAAAAAGTTTAACGTTTGCGCAATTACTTTTTCAAAGATTTATTTAAATTAGCAAAAGAATTTTTTAATAAGATTTTTTAGGTATGATGAGTGATAAAGGCAATGTAACGATTAAGGATTTAGCAAAAATGTTGAACGTTTCTCCAACAACAATTTCAAGAGCTCTTAATGGGGGGGAAAGAATTTCAGAAAAGACCCGAAAAAAAGTGGTAGAATTAGCAAAAAAATATAATTATCGTCCCAATCAATTGGCAAGAAATCTACAGAAAAAAAGCTCAAAAACAATTGGCGTTATCGTCCCAGAATTCAATCATAATTTCTTTTCTATGATGTTACACGGGGTAGAAGAAGCGACTCGAGAACATGGTTACAAAATGTTGATAAATACTTCAGGTAGAAACTATGAAAAAGAGAAAGAAACTTGCTTTGCTATGGCTTCTGCTCAAGTTGATGGAATTTTAATTGCATTATCGCAGGATATGGAGGATTATTCTTATTTAAATGAAATTAGAGATCAAGGAATTCCAATCATTCTTTTGGATAGAATCTGTGAAGATATAGATACATCAGCAGTTATCACAGATGATTTTTCAGGGGCTTTTAAAGCTGTAAATTATTTAATTAATAATGGGCATCAACGAATCATTCATTTAAAAGGGGAAGAAGGTATTTCTACTACATTTAATCGATATATGGGCTACATAGAAGCATTTAAAAGAAATCAACTTACTATAGAAAAAAGCCATATAATAAGTGATCAAGAACCAAAAATTCCACTAGAGGAAATTTTGCGTAAAAAAGAAATTCCTACTGCGATTTTTGCCTCAAGTGATTACCTTGCTTTCAGAGCTTTAGAGATTGTTCAATCTCTTGGGTTAAAAGTACCTCAAGATATTGCTATTATAGGATATGCTGATGAACCTATATCGAAATACACTACACCAAAATTATCCACCATTAAGCAATCTTCCTTTGAAATGGGAAAGAAAGCATTTGATCTTTTTCTTAATTATTCAAAGGAAGAGCAACACCACCATTTAATGATTGATACTGAGCTTATCATTAGAGAGAGTTCTTAAACAGATACTTTGGGAATAGTGTTATTTTGAATTCTGATAGCTTGAATTTGATCAATTACAAATCTCGTTTTTTCTTGAATCAAAGTATAATCATAAGCACCTTCATCGGATTGAATAAATAATTGATTCCCAATACCAACACAGTACGCACCAGCTGAAAACCATTCTTTTAAATTTTCATAAGTTGGTTGAACACCTCCTGTAGGCATAATGTTAGTCCATGGTTTAGGTGCTTTGACTGCTTTGATAAAACCAGGCCCGCCAACTTGAACAGCCGGAAAAACTTTAACAATTTCAGCACCTAGTTCTTCGGCGTATGAGATCTCTGATATAGAGCCACAACCTGGACTCCAAGCTACTTTTCTTCTGTTACATAATTTTGCCATTTCTGGATTCACAACAGGAGAAACAATAAAATCAGCACCTATCTGAATATATAAAGCAGTCGTTGGTGCTTCTTCTAATGAACCAATACCAATTGCTAACTCTGGTAAAAATTGATCTCTGTAGCTTACTAATTTACTGAAGATTTCATGAGCATTATCTCCACGATTAGTAAACTCAAAAACTCGGATTCCACCTTCATAGCATGCTTTTAATACGTTAATTGCTACCTCAATATTTTGATGATAAAAAACGGGTACAACACCCGTTTCTTTCATCTTTAATGCTACTTCAATTCTTGAGAACTTCATTATCTTAATATTTTTCCAGAACCATTAGATTCAATATAATGTTTTACTTCTTCTACAGAACAGATATTTTGATCTCCTTCGATTGTATGCTTAATAGCTGATGCTGCAATAGCAAAATCTATAGTTTCTTGAAGAGATTCAAAATTTCTAAGACCATAGATTAATGCCGCCATAAAAGAGTCACCACCCCCTACTCGGTCAACGATATGCGTTAGATCATATTCTTTACTTCTGTAAACTTTTTTTCCATCATAAAGTGCTCCACTCCAAGTATTATGATTAGAAGAAATAGAACCTCTTGAAGTAAATACTACCACCTTACAAAGTGGATATCGCTCCATTATTTTATCCCCTTCTATTTTAAATAAGTAATCGTCTATTTCTTCATTTAAAACATCTACATCTGGATGTGTACCTGACATTACATGGTTAAATTCCATTAATTCAGGCATAGTTTCTTCAGCGGTTTGCCCCCATTTCCAAAGATTACCTCTAAAGTTATAATCCATAGAGATCAATAACCCTTTTTGAGAAGCCATTTCAAGTCCCTCTAATAGTGCTTCTTTTGCTCCTTCGGATAATGCAGGTGTAATACCTGACCAATGAAACCAATCGGCATCTTTAAATATTGTTTCCCAATCAATTATCCCTCTTCTTAAAGTTGCCATAGAGGAATGTGCTCTGTCATATACTACTTTACTAGCTCTGCCACAAGAGCCATTTTCAAAGAAATATAATCCAATTCTATCACCACCATAACAAGTATCTTTCGTTTCTACACCAAAACTATTTAGATGCCTGATTGCAGCTGTAGTCATATCATTTTGAGGGACTCTAGTTACATAGTTTACGTGATCTCCAAATTGAGCTAAAGAAACTGCAACATTAGCTTCTGCACCTCCAAAATCTATATTTAGTGATCGAGTTTGTTGTAATCTTTGGTTACCAGGAGAGGATAAACGAATTAATAACTCTCCAAAACAGATAATTTTTTTCATGTTGAATATATGTATGTAAGTTTAAAAAATAAGGAAAGATAGCCCTATCGGATAGAGCTATCTAACTAAAACTTATCGTGTTGATTTTGTCTTTTTTGACGTCCTTTCATTTTTTGCAGAGTGAGATGTTTTTCGCTTTCCTGCAAAACGTTGAATATGTTGATAGTTATAGGATTTATATTTGTGAGTAAGACCCCATTCAAAAATTGCAAAAGGTTCATCACTATTGAGACTTCTATTCAATCCCATCGCATGAGGAGCACCGGGAATAACTGCTTGAATATTAAAATTAATTCCATCATTAGCATATTGAACCGTTCCTTTCTCAGGTCCATCGGTTGTGATTAATGAGATAATACCATCTTTGTGTTTGAATACACATATTTCATGACCTGAATTTGAAATTGGGTTGTAAGGTGACTTCACATAAGGGCCAAGTGGATTATCTGCAATGGCAACACCATGACGAATTTGACGTCCTCCAAAAGTAATTTCTTCACCCATTTGCTCCCCTTTGTAATACAAATAAAACTTTCCATTATAAGGAATTATACAAGGGTCATGCACTTTATGACTATCAAAGTCTCCTTTTTTCTCAACCAAAAAACGATTTTGCTCTGTTCCCTTCCAAACACCATTATTTGCAGGGCTTAAAATTGGTTCCTCTAATTTTGTCCAAGGTCCATTTGGAGAATCTGCATAAGCTAATCCTACTTGATTTTTAGTTCTTACATTATATGGTGATTTTATTGTTTGATAGCATAAATAATACTTGCCTTCATGTTCCATTACTTCAGGTGTAAAAACTGATCGATCATCAAATTTCCCTTTCTCTCCTCTCAAGACTGCTGGCCCTTCTTCTTTCCAAGTCCAACCATCTTCAGAAGTAGCATACCAAATATCACAACGATCCCAAGGGAATACTTTTTCATTTTCAATATCTCCACCAAATCCTTGTGTCTCTCCTACAGATTTTGAATAATAGACATAATATTTTCCTTCTATAAACAATAATGCTGAAGGGTCTCTTCTTACTACTCCTTCTTCATATGCTAAATCTCCTTTTAAATCATGAACAGTAAATTGCCCAAACCAATTATTATTTAATGAATCTGGCCAAGCCAATGCTCTTTTTGATGCAGCACTTAGATGTTCAGGATCCGTAATCCCTAAGAAATCTAATTTTTCTTGACTGATTTCATTTGTATTCTCTTTAACTTCAGTAAGTGGTCCTGTTGTCTTTGAACATGAACTCAACATCATTATTCCTAATAATGTAGCTCCTGATAATTTCTTTATTAAATTCATTTCAATAGTTATTAAAAAAATCGTTCTGTAAATAAGTAGTAAAGGATACCATAAATATATCTACATACTACTATTAAAAAAATTGGTTTAGATCAAACTGTTTCCTAAAGCAATCACACTGATTCCTACGACCATACATGATAAACCTACATAAAGCGATTTCTTTGCTTGTGGAGGTGCCTCAATCCATTCTTTTGTAATTAAACCACCAACGATAGCTACACCAACTGATACAGTATTGAAAATTGCATAACCTACTGTTCCTCCATTTTGCCCCAGTTTAAAGGCTGCAAAAGCAAATAATGCAGAGGCTGCAAAGTTAAAAATACCCATAATTGTAGTTAATAGTGTATTTCTTGGTAATTGTGGAGTGACAAAATTACTCCAAAGTTTTTTAGCAGATAATTGATAAATAAAATAGCTAGCAATAGATAATCCACCAAAGACATAAATAATGTACATTACAACTATTGAACTTACCCATTCTGCATTACCACTAGCAACTACAGCATCTCTAATGATCCCTCCGCCAACAGTGTTTGCATAATTAAAACCCGTAGCTAATAAGCCACCTACTACTGCTATCGCAATACCTGTAATCATATTATCACTTTGAACATCTGAATTTTTATCCGACTCTTTTTGTTTCAAAATACCTGCACGACCATTACTCATTACTCCGATGAGTACGATAATGATTCCTAACATTATGGTTCCGAAAACTTGTAAATCAGGTAAACCATCAATCATAAAAGGAATTAATGAGCCAATCAAAATAATTGTACCAATAAACAGAGAGAAACCAAGAGAAAGACCGATATAATTGATTGCTTTACCCCACATCATTACGCCTATTCCCCAAAGGAAACTTGCAATACCCATTCCTAAAATTACATTTATTGGTATACTCTGTACAATATCTACAAAGTTATCTACCAATAAAAAGGCTGCAATATTGGGGATAATAAATGTATTAATAATGAAGAATAATCCCCATGTATTTTCAAATTCAAACTCTTTTGTAAACTTCTCTGGCAAGGCGTATAATCCAAGCATTAGACCTGCAAATACAGACCATAAAATTCCTTCTAACATAATGTGTTGTGTTTAAAGTAGAACACTTTAATAAGGTGTACTACATGTTTGTAAATTTAAATACTGTTGTACTTTCAAATGGCTTTTCTGGTGTTGTAAAAACATCAGGTGCTCCATCAATATTAGGTCCGTTTGGATATCTATGTGTTTCACAACAGAAAGCTTTGAACCTTCCAAATTGATCTCCTGATTCTCTTTTGAGATTATCAGCTGTAAAATATCCTGTATAAAATAACATACCCGGCTCTGTAGTTTTGATGGTTAGTCCTAAGCCTGATTGTTTGTGTTGGAATGAAGCAACTTCCCTTAATGAAGTAGATGTATCAAATAAGAAATAATGCTCACACCCCGTTTCTAATTGTTGAAATGCTTCTGAAAGCAATTTTGATTTAGTAAAGTCTAAAACACTTTCGTTTACGGCTACTACCTCACCAACAGGTACGTTAGTTTCGTCTGATTTTAAATATTCTAATGCATTAATTTGAGCATAATGCTGTTCGATCGTGTCTTTAAAACCAGATAGATTAAAATAAGTATGATTCGTAAATGATAAGGGTGTTTTAAGATCTGTTGTTGCATGGTAATTTATTTCCAATGCATTGTCGTAAGAGAGCGTAAAAGTAACATTCACAACTATATTACCAGGAAAACCTTCTTCCATATGTTTACTTTTACTTTGGAACGTAATCGAATCACCAACTTCTGATTTTACTTGGTTTACACAAGTCCAGATACGTTTGTCAAGTCCTTCCAATCCTCCATGTAAATGATTTGATCCATCATTAGTTGCTAATGAATAATCTTTTCCATCTATACTGAATTTTCCATCTTTGATACGTGAAGCAAAACGACCAACAGTACAACCAAAATAAGGAGCATTCGCTTTATATTCTTCAGATAAATATCCATCCAATTGATCAAATCCACAGGCTACTTCTTTCAATTGACCTTCTTTATCAGGAACTTGAATTGAAGTAATAGTTGCCCCAAGTGTCATAATTTTCACACTCATTGCATTTTTATTGGTCAATTCGAATTGAGTTATTTTATATCCTTTATATACCCCGAATAGTTTTTCTTTAATCATATTGCTTGTACTTTTGGTTCATTCATTTCATTATAAACTGAAGCTAATTTATACTTGCTTTAGTACTTCAGATGTATTTTTAACTTCAAAACTAGAGAGCTTATTCCAATCAAATGTAACTCCAACACCTACTTCATCTGATGCAACTGCTCGATAGTTTTTAACCACCAAAGGACGTGTAGTATATTCATCAATTGGGAAACTATGTACTTCTAACCAACCGCTATTTTCTTGTGATGAAACTAAACTCACATGTAACTCTTGCATACCGTGAGAACACACTGGAATATTATTTTCTTTTGCTAATTGTGCTGCCCTTAACCATCCTGTTACCCCTCCACAATTTGATGCATCAGGTTGAACAAAAGATAATTTTGATTGCTCCATTGCATACTCAAATTCATGAATTGTATGCAGATTTTCTCCCATTGCTACAGCTACTCCCGTTGCTTCTGTAATTTCAGCGTATCCTTTATAATTATCTGGAATAGTAGGTTCTTCAAACCATAAGATATTGTATTTTTTAAAACGATTAGCAGCTTCTATCGCTTTTTCAACAGACATAGAATAATTAGCATCTACCATGAAAGTAATATCTTCCCCAATGTATTCTCTGACTGCTTTGATTCTTTCTATATCTTCGTCTAAATTTTCTCTTCCAATCTTAATTTTAACAGCATTAAAACCTCTGTCCATATAGGACTGCATGTTGTTTAATAACTTTTCGATAGGGAACATTAAGTCTATTCCTCCACAATAGGCTTTACATGTATTATTATGTCCCCCTGCCATTTTCCATAAAGGCTGATTGGTTCTTTTACCTTTGATATCCCAAAGGGCAATATCTATTGCAGAGATTGCAAATGAAGCAACTCCACCTCTTCCTACATAATGAATGTGCCACTCCATAAAATCATAGATCTCATCAATTTGAGTTCCGTCTTTTCCAATTAATGCAGGACCAAGATCATAATCCAGCATAGCTTTTATTCCTCTACCGCCTTTGCCTCCAGTGTAGGTATATCCTGTTCCAGATTGTCCATTTTCAAGGGTAATTGTAGAGGTGACCAATTCGAAATGTGTATGATCTCCATGTTTGGCATCTGAGAGCACCTCTGGAAGAGGTACCTCAAATAACCTATTTTCAACATTAATTATTTTCGTTTTCATGTCTGCTGTAAGTAGTCAATTATTAATATTTCACATAAAAAGTCTTCTTTTCCATGTACTGTTCAAAACCATACTTTCCGTCTTCTCCACCAGTACCACTTAACTTATACCCATTATGGAATCCTTGATGTTGTTCACCATGCCCTCTATTGACATAAATTTCACCAAATTCTAATTCATCATTCAGCTTCATAATCGTATTCATGTTTTGAGTAAATACCATTGCAGCCAAGCCAAATTCACAATCATTGGCATATTCAACAACTTGGTCAAAGTCATTGAATTTCAGGACAGGTAAGATAGGACCGAAAGATTCTTCATGTACTATTGTCATATCTTGAGAAACATCAGTAATGATTGTAGGTTCAAACCAGAATCCTTTTTCAAACTCTTTCCCTTTTGGTTTATTTCCACCAAAAGCGATTGTAGCACCTTCTTCAATCGATTTTGCCACCAAATGTTCCATATTTTTCACCTCAGATGCGTTCACTTTTGGTCCCATCGTGGAGGCAGTATCTAATGGATTGCCCACTTTTATATTTTTCACTTTTTCCATGAATTTTTCCATGAAAACATCATAGATAGATTCGTGAACATACATTCTCTCATTACAAGTACATACTTGACCACAATTATCAAAACGTGAATGGAAACAGGCTTCTACCGCTTGGTCAATATCAGCATCTTCAAAAACTATTGCCGGTGCTTTTCCCCCTAATTCTAATTGCACGTGAGCGAGGTGATCAGCTGCTGTTTTAAAAATTTGTTGACCTGCTGGCGTAGAACCTGTCATCGTTACCATTTTCGTAATAGGGCTTGCTACTAGGGCATTTCCTAATACTCTACCTTTACCCGTAACAATATTTATTAAACCTGATGGGATACCTACTTTCTCAGCAATAAATCCTAATTCTAAAGTGGCTAAAGGTGTTTCTTGTGTTGGCTTGACAACAATGGCATTTCCCGCCACTAAAGCTGGTCCAATTTTTCTACCTGCAAGTGCTAACGGGAAGTTCCATGCTGTTATCGCCACAATCACTCCACGAGGAATTTTTTGAATCCAAATTTGTTCCTTTGGATTGTTAGAAGGAATAATATCTCCTTCAATATGTCTTGCCCAATCACATGCATATTCAATAAAAGTAGCTGTAACTTCTACTTCCATTTCTGCAACGGATAATAGTTTACCTTGTTCTCTTGTCAATAAGTTGGATAAGTACGCCTTATTGGCTCTAATTTCAGCTGCAAATTTGCGTAATAAATTAGCTCTTTCAATTGCAGGTACTTTTTTCCAAGCTTTTTGGGCTTTTTCTGCTGCTTCTAAAGCTAAATTTGCTTCATGCTCATCACCCATTTGAACTTTTCCAACTACCTCTTCATTAATAGGGCTAATGACATCTTCACTCATCTTAGAAGATGCTTCAATCCATTCCCCACCAATAAATAATTTATATTCTTTTACTTCTGTTTTTGTAAGTGTATTCATAGTTATTGTTTTTATGGTTATGAAAAAAAATGAGATTATCTACCCATCCATCCACCATCCACAAGCATTACACTTCCATGCATATATGCTGCAGCTTCAGATGCTAAGAATACTACTGGTCCAGCGAAATCTTCAGGGTTACCCCATCTTGCTGCAGGTATTCTTGATAAAATAGATTCCGATCTTTCAGGATCATTTCTCAATGCTTCAGTATTGTCAGTACTGATATATCCAGGTGCTATAGCGTTTACATTCACCCCTCTACTTGCCCATTCGTTGGCAAAAGCCATTGTTAATTGACCAATTGCTCCTTTACTTGCAGCATAACCTGGTACTGTTATACCTCCTTGGAATGTTAGTAATGATGCTGTAAAAATCACTTTACCATGGCCTCTTGTCAACATTTCTTTGCCAAATTCTCTCGTTAAAATAAACTGTGCATTTTGGTTTACTTCGACCACTTTATCCCACATTTCATCAGGATGATCAGCGGCTGGAGTCCTCAAGATTGTACCAGCATTATTGACTAAAATATCAACTTTTGGATGATTACCTTTTACAGTTAAAATAAAGTTGTATAGAGATTTTCGATCGGAAAAATCACATTGATATGCCTTAAACTTTCTTCCTCTTTTCTCTACTTCCTTTTGTACTTCACTACCCTCTAGTTCCAATGAGGCAGAAACACCAATAATATCTGCTCCTGCTTCTGCCAAACCAATTGCCATTGCTTTACCAATACCTCTTTTACAACCTGTCACTAAAGCAACTTTATCGTTTAATTGGAATTTATTTAAAATACCCATGAGCTTATTTTTTTAATTTCGTTTGTTATATGAATTAGATTAGTTGTCGTTACATTTGATTAAATATTTCATCCCTTCAGGATTTTGATCTATTTCATCAAATACAGATTGTATGTTGTCTAAAGAATCCACTTTTGTAATTAGTTTTTCAAAAGGAACAAACCCTGAATCTGCGATTCTTATTGCTTCTTCATAATCTGCTTCTTCATATAATCTAGCGCCTAACAACTCAATTTCAGACCAGAAAAATTTGAATAAATCTACTTTCTTTTGTTCTCCACCATGGATAGCAACCATTACAATTCTTCCTCTTACATTCACCACTTCAGTCATAGTTTGCACACCTGGTGCAGAGCCTGAAACTTCAAATGCACAATCAATCATCTTCTCATTTGTCAAATCAGAAATACGCTCTATTAAATCTTCTTTGGCTGGATTGATAGTTTGAAACCCTAAGTCATTTAACATTGAAAGGCGAGTTGTATTGACTTCAGAGATAAATACATTAGCCCCTTTTTCTTTTAACACATAAGCGATTAAAGTACCAATTGGTCCTCCACCAATTACTAAACAATTCTCTCCTTTTTCAACTCTACCAATTTTCACATCATGGCAAGCAACAGCTAGAGGTTCAATAAAAGCACCATGCATTAAACTAAGTTTTTCCGGCAACTTATGAAGAGTATAAGCGGGAACAGTCCATGAATTTTGAAAAGCTCCACTTGAATCAATTCCTATAAATTTTAGATTTTTACCAACATGTTTAAATCCTTTATCAAATGGATGTGCATCCCCAAAATTTAATGGTCTTACAGCTACTTTATCTCCGACTTTTACATTTTCTACACCTTCACCTATTTCAGCTACCACAGCCGAAGCTTCATGACCTACTGTTTGTGGAGGGCTTACCCTTTGATCCATAACACCATGAAAAATGTGTACGTCAGTTCCACAAACACCACAATAAGCGACATCAAGTCTTACTTCTCCTTTCCTGGGTTTAATCTGTTTTCCTTGTCCTACAGAAATTTTCCCTTTCGATTCATAATATGCTGCTTTCATGTCTTTTTTAGTTTAATTCTGCTAATACCTCTTCATTTTCATTCTTTTCAATACCAATTGTCAGTTGAACGACATCTTCTTGTAGACCATCAACTTTTGCTTTGATATCTACTTTTCCACTTTCAGTAGTCGATTGTAGTACCAATAAAGCACGACCTTTATCTGTTTCTATTTTTCGTGAAATATGAGGTTGAATATTTTTATTAGATCCATTATCCACTCCCAACATTCTTAGATAAGAAGGAATTTCAAATTCTATTACCTTTTCAATATGCTTGACAGGATTTCCATTTTTATCAATCAACTGTGCTTCAACGTGTGCTACATCATATTGATTATTGATTAGCTGCGTTTTATCGATAGTTAACTGTACCGCTACCGGCTTCTCAGCTGTTGTAATTTCTGCAGTGAATTTTTGACCATCTTTGTAACCCACAGCCGTTAAAGTTCCTTTTTCAAATGGCAATCCCCATTTATAAATATGGTCCTCAAATTCTATTAACTGTCTTTTTCCTTTACTTTTACCATTTAAGAATAGCTCAATTTCATCACAATTAGAATACAATTCAACACTAATCATTTCTCCTTCATCATAATTCCAATGTTCATTCACATCGTGCCATTCCCATAGTGCTTTTTTCCATGCATCAGGCTTTTTCGCTACCATTAAACCTGTTTCTTGATCTATTTTATTAATCGACCTAGAAAGTTTTTGCGTAGCGATATATGTATGTGGAGTATCATCCCATAACGTTTTAATCATATGATAAGAAGGCTTTGGAAAACCTGCGAAATCAATCATTCCCGCATTGTTCCCTTTTTGTGGCCATGGACCTCTAATTTCACCTAGATAATTAATTCCTGTCCAGAAGAAAGTACCTGCAATAAAAGGTCTATCCATTACTGCTTTCCATTCATGATACTGAGCCAAGTTTTCAGTTCCCATGATTACTTTATCAGGATAATTTTCATGTCCATAATCATATAAAACTCTTCTATAACTATATCCCACAATATCCAATGACTTCCCATATTCTGTTTCATGTGATGCAGATGGAAGAATACAATTGGCAATTACAGGTCTTGTACTGTCCAGTTCTTTTGTCCACTTCACTAGATTTTTAGCCGTTTCGTCAATTGTTTTTTCTTCCTTTGGAAGTGTCTCTAATTGATTTTTTATCTCTTCTCTTGAATAAGGTGATTTTGACCAGAAGTAATTACCCTTCCAATTCATATTTCCAAAAAATCCTGTTGCTTTTGAAATTCTTGGGTAAGTCCATTCAATCTCGTTTCCAATACTCCATTGGAAAATAGATGGGTGATTTCTATGTGAAAGCATCACTGCCTCTAAGTCACTTTTTGCGTATTTATGGAAGTAGTTTGAATAGCCTTCTGTTTCTTCATTCTGTGTTTTTTCCTTTTGGTTAAAACGCTTATCTTTTGGATAATCCCACTCATCAAAAAACTCATCTTGTACCAAGAAACCCATTTCGTCACAAAGATCCAATAGTTCATTTGAAGCTGGATTATGTGCTATTCTAATGGCATTACAACCACCTTCTTTCAATACTTTTAACCTTCTTCTCCAAACATCTTTTGGCACAGCTGTACCTACTAATCCAGCATCATGGTGTAAGCAGACTCCTTTAATTTTCATATTACGTCCATTCAAATAAAAACCGGAGTCTGCCTTAAAAGCAATACTTCTTACACCAAATCTATTAATTAGTTCGTCCTTAGTTTCGTTGTTTTCGTTAACCTTAGTAACAACTGAGTATAAATAGGGATTTTTCACATCCCATAAAATTGGTTTTTCGATTTTAGCTTTAAGAATTATCTTCTTTTTACTATTTGCTTTTATCAGTTGAGTCGAAGTAACTCTATTCACTATTTTACCATTTCTATCCTTAATTTCATGGATCAATTCTATGTTTTTATCTTTTGGATAACTATTATTTATATATGTTTCAATAGATACCAATGATTCTTTTTCACTGCTCTCTTCAGTACTAATAAAATTGCCCCAAACTGGGATATGCAATTTATCTGTGACTATTAATTCAACATTTCTGTAAATACCAGCTCCAGTATACCATCTACTATCAGCATAATTAGAATGGTTCACTTTTACGAGTAATGTATTTTTTTCGTCTTTATTTATAAACTTCGTTAAGTCATAATGGAAAGGTGAGTAACCATAAGGATGAAATCCCAGCTTATGTCCATTTATAAAAACTTCAGAGTTATTGTAAACTCCATCAAATAAAATAAATGCTTTCTGATCTTGGTTTAAAGCTAAATCAAATTCTTTTTTATACCATCCAATACCACCACCATAAATATAGCCAGTTGCAGGAGCGAACTCATGATTTGCAGAATCATAGTGATTTTGAATTACCCAATCATGAGGAAGTCGAACAGCTTCCCAATTTTCATTTTGGAGCTCTTGTTCTGTTAATTTATTATCGGAATCCAGTAATACAAAGTCCCAATCAAAATTGAAGTCTTGTTGTCTTTCGTGCACTACCGATTCTTCCTGACAAGAAGACATTGCCAAGAATAAGCACAAAATATAGATATATAGTTTCATTTTTATCATTCAGTTCAGCACCTCTATATTCATAAAAATTTCAAGTATTTAATAGAGGTAAATGTTGTAATCAAAGATAAGGGGTAATTAGCTATTAAAGAGGGTGCATTTTGTTAGAAATAGATGCCTCAAAACATAATGCACCCTCCTTTGTAAGTTATTTTTCTTTTACATTTTATTTATGGTCTCAATTGTACTTCTGATACCACAAAGTTATCTATGTAGAATACTAAAGGACTTGGATTACCTTGGTTATTCGCTCTAATCATGAATGTGTAATCACCATCTGCTTGAGGAGTATAGAAATCTAGCTTTGCATAAATCCATTCTCCAACTTGAGTATAAGAATTAAAATTAAATCTACTAGCAGCCCAATTGGTACCTGGTTTAGTAAACACAATTAAATTTGGTACTTCACCTGCACTATCATCAATTGTAGATAATCCACTTTCAACTTTAATGTATACTCCAATTTCATAAGTAACTCCACTTGTCATAGGTACTGTTTGATCTTCTCCAACATCATTTCTATGTCCAATGATTGCTCCAGTTGTCACTTCTAATTTTGCACTTTTTGTTCCACTATACGCTTCCGAAGACATCGATAATGTATAACCGTCCCATGGTGCACCCCACCATAAATACGGCCAATTGGCTTCAGTTGAATTTTCAAAACCATAATCCACAGTACCACTAGTTGCTAAAGTGTTGCTACTTGGTAGGAATACCATTGGATTATCTTCAATAGCATCTATATTTTTAAAATCTGCTGATCTTAATGTTCCTGGAGTATAACTTACCCATACTTGGTCATCATTGTATAATTTTTCTCCATCTAATTCAAGAAGAACAATATTTCCTGAAGTAGGATCAATTGTCGCATTTCCAATTGAAGGAGTCCATTCAGAACCCTTATTCATCAATCTTACTGAGAAATTATCCACATTAATACTAAGTGGATCAATCTCTCTAGAGAAATCAATAGCAACTTTACCATCTTTAGCATATACTCCTGTTAAATTAACGGGGTCTGTAGAAGGAATAACTTCAATTAAATTTTCAAATACTAAAGTATCAGCGCCTGCTGGTCTCTGACGACCTGCTTGCAATGCTACATCATATAGGCCAAGTCTTTTGTATTGAATATCTGTCTCATCTGCAGTTCCATCAACAATTTGACCTTCATTGTAATGAATTGATTCAGGTGAAGCTCCAGTAGCTGTATAATACAAGTTAGCTGGCTCACCTACAGCACTAAAATAAAATCGTATGCTTCTACCTGCTGGCATCTGATTCGTAGATGTTAAATCTAGCTCCTCTCCAATTGTACCGTCAGGTAGCACAAATCGAGCAGATACTGTCATATCCACAGGCTCTAAAACAGTAACCGTATAACTTGTATCGATCTCATTCCCCACTTGTACTTCATCAACATAAGCAGAAGAATTGAAAATTTGTGATAAGGCTACCTCATGTTCTCCAACTTCATTAAAAGTAACATGGATAATATCATTTCCAGATGTCATTTGAGTAGATCCATCCTTCCGGAATTGTCCAAGTTCTTGATGAAACACCTCTTGATATATCACCAAAAGAGATCTTTCCACCTATTTCTACTCTATTTTCAAAATCTTGTTCTGAAGTAAAAACAGCGTGATGTGAAGGGTCAGCCATTGGAGCGTCCCATTCATTTAAATTACAGCTCATACCTAGAGCTACAATTAAAAGAAATACTATATAATTATTTTTAATCATAATAATTCATTGTTTGCGTTAGGTAATTACTGAGGTAAACCAGTGTTTATTTGTGTTTCATCAGTTGGAATTGGGAAATAATCATGTATTGCTGAGCTATACGTTGAAGCGGCTACCTGATAATCTGGTCTGATTCTTTCTGCAATATTTAACGGTGGTTGTCCTACAATTGTACTAAAATTGTCCAATCTCCACTGTTCATCCGCTTTGTTCGTATCCAATACTTCCTGTACAATACCCCAACGCACTAAATCTTTCCATCTATGTCCTTCATAGCATAGTTCAAGTGGACGCTCCACCATTCTTAAATGTGTCATTACATTTTCTATAGTAGGAGACACCATTTGATGAGTACCATGTACTTGTTCTGATCGATGTAAAGCAGGGAACGTGTTTCCATTTTCCAATAAATAAGTACTTATCGTTTTCACGCCTGCTCTGGTTCTTACCATATCTATATATTGAATTGCAGTAGCAACATCTCCTGTAGATTCTAATACTGACTCAGCATACATTAATAAAACATCTGCATATCTCATATGTCTCCAGTTGATACCAGATCTTTGTTGAGCTGATTCAAACTCAACTTGAAACCAATTAGAATGTTTTTTTACATAAGCTGATTGACCATACGCCCACCCTGTTTTTGAGCCTGCAGGTTCCATATAGTAATCTCCATCATAATCTTTTGGTACAATAGAAGCGTTCATTCTTAATGAATGTTGTAACCCCGTATTCTTAGGATTTAATGGATCTAATTCATCATTTAGCATCAATTCATGTAAATAATATGAAGCAATTACTGTATTATAACCACCAGCACTTAAGGGTGCTGTAGCCACACAGATTGAAGTAGCTTCTCCAGATGTTTCATTAGGGTTGTCATCGACAGTAGCTCCGCCTGCTCCAGGTTTTAAAACATCAGAATAAGTCGTTTCAAAAATTGACTCTGAATTAAATTCATTCTCATCAGAATGATTATCCAAAATCTCTGCTACTAAACTATATTCTCTACTATCAATTACTTCTTTAAAAAGAGCTGCTGCTCCTGCAAAATCCTTAGCATACAACTTCATTTTCCCTAGATAAGCTGTTGCCGCTCCCCAAGTTACTCTACCAATATCACTGCTATTTTCCCATTTTTTAGGTAATGTTGCCCTCGCAAATTCTAAATCGGGTTTTATCACAGTTTCATACACCTCTAAACGATCTGTAATGGGTTTGTTAAATTCCTCAGGTGAAGTCACAAGAGTAGTATGTACAACAGCACCATTGTATGAATTTACCAATTCAAAATAATAGAATGCTCTTAAAAACCTCACTTGACCTTCAATGAGACTTTTTTCTTCATCTGTCAATTCAGAACTTTCATTATTAAGGTTATCCAATACTTGATTAGCTCTGAAGATACCTACATATAATTCATTCCATTTTTCTCTTATGTATTGAGAAGCATCATTAAATACTAAATCTGCAAAAGGGTGTTGTGGATACCAGTTTTCTGTCCCTGCCAAATCTCCCATAACCATTTCATAACTTCTATTTTGACCACTTATTGATCCAAATTGAGAAGCAGCATAAACAGTAATTGTTGCCTTATTAAAATCATCACTCGTCTTCCAAAAACTTGCAGGAGTTATGGTATTAGGATTTAGTTGTGTAAGAAATTCATCTTCACTACAACCTGCTAAGGTTATAAAGGCTAACGTTAACCCTATAATTCTATATATATTTTTCATAAAAAAGTCTTAATCTAGTTTAGAAGTTCAATTTCATTCCTGCTAAAAATCTTCTTGTTACAGGGTAACTTCCTGCATCCACTCCTCTTGTATATAAACCATCTCCCCCTACTTCTGGATCATATCCTTCATAACCTGTAATTGTAAATGGATTTTGAGCAGTTACATAGAAACGTAAATTGTTTATTTTCTCTTTGAATAATTTAGAAGGTAGTGTATAGCCTAATGTTATATTCCTTACTCTTAAATAAGTACCATCTTCTAAGAAATAATCAGAGCGTGCTCTAGTATTTTCATGCTCTTGATTACCTCTAGCTGTTGGGATATTAGAGTCTGGATTTTGTGGAGACCACATGTATTGTAAATCTTTATGTCGTGAAACTCCATGGGCAAACAATGATGATCCATTATAGATTTTTGCACCATGTGAATAATACAACTGCATATAGAAATCAAAGCCTTTATAAGCTACATTGAATCCCATACCCATATTAAACTTCGCTTGACCAGAACCAGCATATACACGATCGTTATCGTTAATTACACCATCACCATTTTGGTCTTTATACATCATATCTCCCATCATAGCAGAACCATTTAATACTTGATATTCTTCAAGTTGTTCCTGCGTTTTAATTACTCCTTGATTTTCTAATAAGAAGAAAGCTCCAGCTTCGTAACCTTTGATCAAGAATGTAGTAGGATCTGTTCTACCTGCTCTAGTTTGGACAGGATAACCACCACTTAAGGCAAAACCTTCTAATCCATTTAGGTCAGTGACTTTATTTTCATTCTGTGCATATGTAGCAGTTACACTCCAATTTAAACCACTTTCATGCATCTTTTTATATGACATTGACAATTCAATACCTTGATTATACATGTTACCAGCATTTACAACGATATTGTTGTAATAATTCACAGCTCTTGTAGCCCAAGTACCTGATGAAGGAGCCAGACGTTGGTTTAATAACATGTCTTTCTTATCATTTTTATAAACATCGGCAGTGAATTGAATTTTATCATCAAATAAGCTAACGTCAATACCTATATTTTTAGAGATTGTTGTTTCCCATTTAATATCCTGGTTAGCATATTCTCTTTGGATTGCACCAACTCCTAATTCTTCACTTCCTTCAGGTCCAAATGGATAATCTACACCAGCTTCAATTACTGGCATCCACATATATGCTTGAATATTTTGATTACCTACTTCACCATAAGAAGCACGAAGTTTTAAATTATTGATAAATGATAGTGTTTCTGAGTTCTTGAAGAATTGTTCTTCTGAGATATTCCAACCAGCTGAACCACCAAAGAAAGTACCATATCTGTTTTCCTCTGAGAAATTAGATGATCCGTCATTTCTCACTGAAAAAGATAGAAGGTATCGATTATCATAGTTGTATTGAGCTCTCAACATTTTACCAATTAAAGTTCTTGTATTTTGAGAGCCATATGGTTTTGTTGCTGTCTCTCCTGCTCCTAATACTGGTGTATCATTAGATAATAACCCTACAACACCTACACCAGATCTTTCATGATGATATTCTTCCCATGAATAAACGCCTGTTACACCAATTGAATGTTTACCAAATTTTCTATTAAACTTTAATACATTCTCAAATGTAGTACTTGAGTTTTGCATATTATCTTTGTTTAATTGAGCATCTAACGTAGAAGCAAGTGGTACTAAACCATTGTTATTGTAAACCAAAAACTGTGGTCTCAAGAAAGTTCTGTCATATTCCCAAGTATTTCTACCCAGATTTACTTGATATGATAGGCCTTTAATTATCTCATACTCAAGCTGTAAAGCCATATTGGTAGACATTACATCTCGAACATCTGTGTTTTGTAATTGACGAGCTAACCAACCATAAGTCACATCATTTTGAGATTCTACAAATACTGAACTTTGGTTAAAAACATCTCCAAGAGGTGCATTATAAGGTTTTTGTAAAACTGCAAATTCATAAAGTCCCCATGGTTCTTGATTTGTTTCTTCATTCGTAACAGATAATGCGGCAAATGCTCTGAATTTATCTTTCTTAAACTCTCCATTAATACGTGTTGAAATACGCTCAAAGCCTGAGTTAATCATCACCCCATCTTGGTTAAAATAGTTTGCCGAAGCATTTAATTTTAAATTTGAAGTGCCACCAGAAACGGATAAGTTATAAGATTGCATTCCAGCATTATTATTTTGAACGTCACCTACAAAGTCACTATCATTATATAATGCATTAGGATTGAATAAGAAATGTATTGGTTCTTGATCAATTGCATTTAATTGAACTTTATCCACATACATCTGTTCTGTTGTATTCATTAAAGGTGTACCTGATGTAATATTTTGAATACCTGCATAAGCTGATAAATTTACATTCAAGTCATTATCTTTACCTCTTTTCGTTGTAATTAGGATGACACCTCCTGCTGCTCTACTACCATAAATTGAGGCAGCAGCACCATCTTTTAAGACTTCTAATCTTTCTATTTGTTCAGGTGCAATATTTGGGTTTCCTTGGAAAGGAATACCATCTACTACATAAAGTGGTCCTCCTGCAGATGTTGCTGATACGACACCTCTAATTTGAATATTAGAACCATCGCCTGGTCTACCAGAACTAGCTTGAACATCTACACCAGCAATTTGACCTTGTAATGACTCACCAACATCTGAAGTTGGGATTTTAAGAATCGTTTCAGAATCAACTGAAGCAACTGAACCAGTAATTTCTCTTTTCGATTGTGTACCGTAACCAATCACAACCACCTCATCTAGTGCTTCAACATCTATTGAAAGTTTAATATCAAAATAAGTCTTATTACCTACTTTAATTGTTTGCTCCCTATAGCCAATGAAGGAAATAATTAAACTCTGTTCAGGAGTTGCTGAAAGTGTAAATTCACCATCAAAATTAGTAGTTGTACCAGTAGTAGTATTTTGTAATTTTATATTAACTCCAGGTATTGGTTCACCTGACTCAATATCTATTACTTTACCTCCAACAATATTTTCTGAAACTCCTTGTGCAAAACTCTCAATATAGCAAAGTGAGAGGATACATAAGGTCAGAGTAATTTTAAAAATTCTATAAGTCTTACTCATACTTTAAAAGTTAATTTAGATTAAAAAGAGCTAGTCAGTATTCGATTTCATTTCACAACAAAAAAGTGTATTGAGATTGACTAGTGTAAAATAAGAATAAGTGTTCGCGAAACCCTTAACAAAGATGAGAAAAATTAAATTATTCCTATTATATTTGACTAGATCAAAACTGTACAGCACATTAAAGCAATGATATTTAAGCTTCTATAAACTATACAATCTATTTTTAAACAACTGATTATCAGTATTTTTGATTTTACAAAAACAAGACTTTTATTAAATTATGACTAGACAATATTTACTATTTTTTATCTTTATTTTAGGGCAAAACATTTACTCTTTTTCAGCTAATTTTCAATTTGACAATGATACGTCATTTAATTTCATTAACAAAAATGACGATGTTCAGGAAAAATTGAGTGTAAAAGATACACCTACATTATTTGAAGAAGCAGAATTGTTAAAATTTCAAAATCCAGATAGTGCAGAAAAATTATTTCAACAGTCTATTACAATAGCAAAACAAGAAAAGGATAGTACACAATGGATAAAGTCCTTGACGAGTTTATCTTACTTGTATGCCCACAATGGTGATTTTGGAAAAGCCTATGATGGATATTGGTGTGGACTCTCCATTGCAAACCAAAAAGAAGATGACTTATTGAGAGTTAATATATATAATGGACTTGGGTGGCTTTATAGTTTTTATGAAAGGGAACAATTGTCTAACCAATATTTTGACAAAGCAATTTCAATCTGTAAAATGAATAAAGCCATCAATAGATATCTTTTAATTGATAACTATTATGCTAAAGCAACACTTGCTCGAAAAAGTAGGGAATATAATCTAGCAAGAGCTTATTTAGATACATGTCTATTGGAAAAAAGTTTGATTAAAGAAATCAGCGAACAAAAAAATAACAACAGTTTTATTGATGCAGAATATGGTTACCTCCTGTATGAGGAAGAGAAATATGAAGAGGCACTAGCTCAATTATTACCATTAAATGATTATTTTTCAACAAAACAACATAGTTATCTCGTTATCTTTCACTATTTCATTGGTAATATCTATCAAAAAATGAAAAAATTAAACACAAGTGAGAGATACTATATAAGTGCACTAGAGGCTGGTAACCTTCATAAAAGTCATTCTGATTTATTACCATTGATTAATGAAGAAATTTCTAAAGTGAAATTAAAATTAGGTCAGCATCAACAAGCTTATGCCTATCTAAAAAAGGCAAAAGAACTAAATGAAAAACAGTTTGGGAGTCGATCTATTAGTAATAGAACTTTCTTAGAGATAAAGGATCAATTTAGAAAGGAACAAGAACAACAGAAAAAAATTCTACAAGAAAAAGAACTCGAAAAACTTATTCAAGAAAGTAGAATTAACTATCTAAGAAATATTATTTTCTACATCACAATTTCTGGTTTAGTTCTCGTTGTTTTCTTCATTTACAGAAATTTTAGGAATAAATATAAAGCAGATAAGAAACTGTTTTTGGAAAAACAGAAAATGGAAGAAGAAAAAATTAATGAGGTTCTTGAAATTAAAAACAAAGAACTTACTTCTTCTGTACTTCAAATTATTCAGCATGAAGAAACTTTAGCAGAAATAAAGAAAGAGTTAATCGAATTAAAGAAAACTCCTGACGCTAATCAAATCAATCGACTATCAAAGAAAATTAATTTAAATACAAATAATAACTGGAAAGAGTTTGAGGCTCGATTTGTAGAGGTCAATAAAAACTTTTACGAAGAATTGAATGCTCTTTTTCCTAAATTGACTCAAGGTGATCAGAAGATTTGTGCCTTAATCAAACTAAACTTTGATAGTAAGGGAATGGCAAAATTATTAGGAATTTCTACCGAATCTGTACATACAACAAGGTATAGGTTACGCAAAAAACTTGGCCTTTCAAGACAGGAGAATTTAGAGGAATTTATCTCAAATATTGGATAAGAAAACATTAAAAAAGGGTAAGAAAACAATTGTTTTCTTACCCTTTTTTACTCCTCAAGCTTCTAATTTAATACAACTTTTTTTGAGAGAAATTGACCATCAATATTCAGTTTTAAAACATAAATACCTTTTTGATATCCTGTTAGATTGATTGTTGAAGATTCTAACTTCTGATTGTCTATTATTCTCTGACCATTGAGGTTAAAAATTGAAAAAGAAATAGAGTTTGATGATTGAGGTATTATTAGAAAAACCTTACCATTAGATGGGTTTGGATAAATACCCACTTTTTTACTTTTGCTATCGATAGCATTAATAATATCATCTTTTTCTTCTTCTTCCTCCTCAATTTCTGTAATATAATCCTTAGGCATCCAATCTGCTCCTGGTATCCAATTCTCTCCCCCTCTTTCATAGGCACCTATATCTGGAGAAGAACCCACAAAGTTATTTGTAAAACCTGGTATTTCTTTGCCTGCATCTATCAGTACAGAACCTACTTGAGGCATAAAGTTCATTTTCGAAAGATCTTCAAATGGATCATTGGCATCTATCGCATTTTCATTTTGAATATCAGTTCCAATCCATGGAGCTTTACTACCATAATTATTAATGATAATTACATCGTCCATTGTGTAACCATTTTCCCATCTACCCATCACTTCAGACACTTGATAGATTGAATTATTATAAATTTCCAAGCCCCAATTATCCCAATTGATCTGTATACCAGTCCAAGAAACATCATAAACGACATTATTATATACTTTATACCCTTTACTGTGATTATCTAGATAAATCCCTGCCACTTTGTACCCTGCATGAGGGGCTGCATTAGAATGATGAAACCAATTGTGATGAATCTCAGAATTTTTATACTCTTCATTTCCTACTGTATAAAAAACACCTCCATCCGCATTGATTTTCATTACATCATATACATCATTGTAGGCTACGATGGCATTCTCTGCACTTACATATATACCACTTCTTCCACTTCCATGTATAGTATTATTTTCAATCACCGTATTTGGACAATTGGAACGAATTGGTTCTGCGTGAATTCCAATAGTATTAAAATTACGTACAACATTATTTTTAATAGTAGTATGTGAAGTACCTTTCCACCTCGAAAGCATAGAAATACCATTTGCAGTTCCTTTCTCAATAAGATTATTTTCAATTAAAGTATATTTTCCTTCAACTGTTACAGCGCCACTTCCGATTTGAGCATCTGTATTGTCCAATTCATCTAAAATAGGAATACCATGTCTTACAGTAGAATTTCGTAGAATATCATAATTTCCTTCTAATAAAACTATTCCTCCAAAAGTTTCAATACCATCAATTACAATATAATTGTGAGATACTTTAAAAGTAAATTCTCTTGCTCTGAAACCTGCATTTCCTGTTGATGGATTTACCCCATTGGGTGCTTTAAAAAACACTTCTTTTTTATTTTTATCATAAAAGTATTCTCTCTCACTATCCAATGCTTCTAAACTGTTGAAAAGGTAAAAAATGCCTCTATGATCATTTCTCAAAACGGTAGGGTTATGTACACCAAAAGGCCATTTATTGATATTTACTGCTTCAAAGTTAACTTGACTATTAGTTGTCGAAATAATTTTACGAGTCCAACTTGCTCCAGAGTGACCACCTAAATACCACATGTAACCTTCACTCCAATCAAAATTAGGAACACCATTATATTCAATATGACTTGCTGAACCTCCACTAATATATTTTGCATCTGGAGTATAAGGATCATTGTCTATATTATTTGGCCAACGAGCAATATCCATCATGTCATCATTATAAAAAAATGCATTTTTTTCAATTCCCAAAGGCATTGTCACACTCGCTTTAAAAATACCATTATCAACAGCTTCCCAATTTTCAAGTATATCAATAGCTGAAATCACAACAGAATCACCTTCTACGGCTTTGAAAGTAATTGGTGCACTTGCTGTTCCATTTTTCTGAGTTGTCACTGTTTCTCTATACACTCCCTCATGAATAAGAATAATATCTCCTGCTTGAGCAACATTAGCTGCTTTTTGTATAGTTAAAAAAGGTTGATCAGATGTACCTATATTAGTATCTTTTCCTGCCTTGGACACATGTAATTCAGTGGCATACATTATATTTGTACAACATAATAAAATACTAGTTATTAATTTTTTCATGATATTGATTGCTTGTTCTAGAAGTTCATTAACTCATTTCTTTTTATTTCATCAATGAATATATCATAGTACCTTGAATTACATGAGGTTTAAACACTCAAAAAAGAATATCAATGTAAAAAGACCCTTCTATTTATTACGCATTCTCCCCCTTGCATCACTGCAACTAAAAACACCACAAATAATGAATACATTGTGGTGTTTTATGATTAATAGAATATTATTGCTTTACTATTTTCTTATTAATTGTTTCTCCATCAACATTAAATTTCAAAATATAGATACCTTTTTCAAGATCAGAAATATCAATTTCTTTTTCTTGAGTTAACTGTTGATCAAATTGGTATGACTTCATCATTTGCCCTTGAATATCATATATTAATAATGTTGCTTCTTGAATCAAATGCCCCCAATGAATAGTAAGATTCTTGTCAGTTGGATTCGGATAAATATTTAATTCTACAAGTTCTTTTTCTAGTGTAATGATCCTTGCAGAAGAAGAGGATATAGGAACTTTTGTCAATTTAAACTTTTGCCAAGCTGTAGCTTCTTGACTAGTACAAAGCATATTGTTTCTCACATAAAGATCATTATTCCCTTTTAAGGCGTAGATTTCGTTACCAAAATCTTCTAATGTAAATTTCTCCCAATTCCCTATATTTTCTCTTGTGCAAGTTAATTCTTTAGACCCATTTTCAGAACTCACAAACAACCCATTATTACCTTTAAAAGAAACAGTTCCATCTTCGTTTTCTATTAATTCAAAAGTTTCAAAATCACCTACATTAGAAGAAGTCGTCTGTAGTTTTTCCGCATTCTCACTTGTAACATATTTGAAACTCCCCTGATTTTGTAATGAATACCTATTGTTGGGACTAGTTACTTCAAAAAATGTTGATTGATAATCTAGATTTGAAGCAAAATCACCTCCTTTAGGACGTATACAAATTCCTAATTTATAGTTTGAGCCTAACGACCATTCCGTCGTTGGAGTGATACTAAGTTCCACTGTTCCTGTCCCTGCATTAACCCTTGTTGTTTTATTAGCAAGCCAATAACCTTCAGGTGAATTCACAATCGCTACAATATCTAGTTGCTCTGCTGCTTCATAGGCGACATTAACCTTTACATCTTGCCCTGACTCAACCGATGTTGGTGCTTGATCGAAAGCTACCGTGTTTAAATTTACAGCATCAGTGATATTAAAATTAGAGGTCTTGTACTCATAATTCGAATCAAAACCTCCTTCTACAGGTCGTATGGAAACCCCTACTACATAGCCATTATCAACGGTCCAATTTTCATTAATAGGTAGCGTCAATGTCGTGGTACCAATTCCCTTTTCAATTGTTTTTCTTGTACTTGTCAACCAAGTACCTGAAGGATTATTTATTAAGGCTACTATATCATTTTGGGTTGCTGATTCATAATTTACCTGTACAGTGAAATTATCTCCTGATAATATATTATTGGGATGATCTGCAATCGTAATTTTGTTATTGAGATTACTTTCAAATGATCTGTTTATTTCTGTAGAAAAATTATACACTCTCATATTTACACTACTAATATGTCCACCATTATCTGGGAATTGAACTGTTACGGTAGTATTCGCATTCAATAAATGATAAGGAACAGGAATTTCTAATACTCCAAAAAATGCATCTCTATCTTCTTGTAATTCTCCTTTCACATTATTAGGAACTTGTACTAAACTTCCATTGACTTTTACAATTGGATTTTTTGATAAATCATGATCTCTACCCATACCAATTCTTACGATTGCTTCACCATATTGTGAAAGATTAAGCCCTGAAAATTGAAAAGTTTCTTCATTTCCTGAAATCGGTAAATAATATTTATTTGCATAATATTTTGTCTCATTTGAAGTTTCATCAACCTCTACATCATTTTGGAAAGTATACTCTATCACCATTGCAGATTCTGATAATAATGTCACTTGATTGGGAGCAGAATTATATATGTTTTCATCAAGTACCGGTAAACCATTATTACCATATAGATGTTTAATCTTCACTTGGTTTAAAGCATTTCCTTCATAACCATTTATATTAAGATCAATAGTTTCAGCATTTCTATTCAAATTATTTAAAACGACAAATAAGCGATTTCCATCGACTGTGGCTAAAGTTTGTATATCTACATTATTTGAACGGATATCTACTCTAGTACCGTTTACATCTTCCCAAAAGTCGTAAAACTTAATGAGTTCAGTGTATACCCAATCACCATTCGAAGAATTTGGCTCACCCTCTTTCCTTAGTAATCGAGTATTGTATGGATTACCATTGGGCTGTGTCCCCCATGTTGCTTTTAGAACAATAAAAGGCCATGCTTTAGCAATATGTTGAGATCGATCCATAAACTGCATGCCCAAGGTAATATAAGACCTCAATAAATGCCAATCCCTTTCCTTTGACCAAGTAGAGGTAATCAGCGTATGTACTTGAGAACCGTATTCAGAAATTAAAATGGGTTTTACTTCACCAAATTTATCCATACTTGCATGTTCCAACATATCCAGAGTAGCTTCGACTCTACTTCCCTTTCTCATGAGCCTTTTATTTCTAATTTCTGGCCAATCATAAAGATGTACAGACCAAAAGTCCATATTTTCACCACACATATCCATAAATTTGTTCCATCGTTTTTCCCATCTTTGAAAATTATCATAATCAAAATTCGGAAATGCAGAAGTATACCCACCTACAAGTAGATTAGGGTTTACTTTTTTAACTTCATGAGCTACAGCATTGTGATATCTAAATATTGCTTCAATATCTTCATCCGTCTCTCCACAATCTTCACAGCCATATAATCCATAAATTGGTTCATTGATGACTTCAAAATATTGGGGAGTTTGTTCAGACCCATTTCCATAAAATTCCTTGATAAAATGAGCAATATATTCTCCAGAAGCGGTACCAAAAGGTTCATTTTCAGTGTCCTTTTGAGAAAATGACCAACCTTTGTTTGTCAAAGTACCATCGGGATAAAATGGGTGTGCTTGCGTTGCTAAAATACTTGAATTATTTCTGCCTAAATAATTCACAAAATCTGCTCTATTTCCAAAAGCATCTCTATATTTTTTAGCCTCACTTCTTAGGTGATTTAAATCGACAAATCCCGGACGATTTGGGTCTTCTCTTAGTACTGAATTGATATTCCAGGTGATAGTACCTGTATTTCTACCCAAATAAACATCTCTATTATTTAAGAGATCATTTTTGATATCTACAGGATCTGAAGCACCATATTGTGTCCAATCATTTTCTCGAATCCCTGCATGCACACCGATGTACTTTTCTCTGTCAAAAGTAGATTCTCCTTCTTGGCTATGCATTACATTTAGATTGACATCTACCTCAATATTTTGGGCATAAGAAACTAGCCCCCAAAAGGTAAAAAGAACATTTAGAATAATTCGTTTCATTTTATAAAAGTATAGTTAGTAAAAATTTAGTTTTGGGTGAAAATGAATTTATAAAGTCAATGATACCGCGGTTAAAATAATCATTTTTCTTTATGGAAACATTTATGTATACAATGTATATAAATTGTACTTTACCCATTATTTATATTTCAATATTTGAAATTTACAGCTCAAAAAGCAAGAAAAAATACTAGACAAAAACTGTATATAGAAGATTTAAGGGTGCTAGAATTGATAAAAATATTGGCTTAAACATAAATAAACTGCATTTTAACTCAACAACATAAGCACTTCATACTTTATGTATATATTTCGAAATAAATTCAACACCAAAGTATCAAATATTGTATTTATTCGATATGTAAATATTCAAAAAACAAAAAAAGTAGAGCTGAAAAATCAACTCTACTTTTTTAGTGATTAGTTTTAAATAATTATTGAATCACTATTTTTTTCAAAATATTTTCTCCACCTAATTCAATTCTAAGAATATAAACACCATGATGAAATCCACTTAAATCTAATCTTGTTGAAGCATATTTTTCATTAAATTCTTTTTGTAATAATTCTTTCCCTTCTAAGTTGAAAACTTTGATATTTTTTAGATATTTTTCAGTACCCCATGAGATTTTCACTTCTCCTTTTGAAGGGTTTGGATAAAGGGACAATTCTTCTTCAAGGGTAATTCTTGATATTGTTCGAGCTGATGAACTTTCACCATTTAATTTAAATTTTTGCCAGTTCGAAGCTCCTGTACTTGTACATAACATATTGTCACGTACATATAAATCATTATTCCCTTTTAAAGCATAAATATCATTTCCGAAATCTTCTAATATAAACTTTTCCCAGATTCCAATACTTGTTCTAGTACAAGTCAATTCCTTTGTCCCATTTTCAGAACTCACGTAATTTCCATTACTACCTCTTAAGGAAATAGTACCATCTCCATTTTCAATAATTTCAAAATATTCTGTACTTCCAACGCTACCAACAGTTTCCAGTTGATCTGGGTTTGCACTACTTATATAGTTAAAACTTCCTTGATTTTGGAAAGAATATGATGTACTTGTAGCAGTTACATTAAAAAAAGTTGATTTATAATCTAAATTAGAATCAAAATCTCCTCCTACAGGTCTTATACAAATTCCTAATTTATAATCTGACCCAATATTCCAATTATAATTTTGTATTACATTTAATGATATCGTTCCTGCCCCTGCATTTACTCTAGTTGTTTTATTGGCTAACCAAGTTCCATTGGGTGCATTGACAATAGCCACAATATCTAACTGTTCAGAGGCTATGTAATCCACTTTTACAACTACATCCTCACCAGTTTTTACAGATGATGGAGATGAATTAAACTCGACTGAATTATCATTGATTGTATTGGTGACATTGAAATTGGCAGATACATAGTCAAGATTAGTAGAAAAATCTCCACCAATAGGGCGGATAGAAACACCTAATTGATAATTATTATTTACAGTCCAATTTTGAGGTTGATCAATCGTCATTACAGTTGATCCATTACCAGCACTGACAGTTTGTTTTACACTTGTTATCCAACTTCCTGAAGGATCATTTACCAATACTACAATTTCATGTTGTGCTGTAGAGCTATAATCCACATTAATCGTAAATGTTTCTCCACTTTGTACATTTGTTGGAAATTCTCTGATTACAACAGAATTTATTGATGTATTGTTATCATCAGGTGTCCAATCAGCTCCTGGAACCCATCTTGTACCACCATTCTCATAAGCTCCGATATCAGGTGCACTTCCATTGTAACCATCAGTATATCCAGGAATAATTTTACCTGAATTGACTAGATAAGAACCATTTACTGGTTCAAAATTCATGGCATTACTATTTTTAAAAGGATTATTTTCATTGATGATATTTTCGGGTTGAATATCCGTACCATACCAAGGTCCAGTGCTTGCATAATTATTTATGAGTACAACATCATCCATTGTGTAGCCATTTTCCCATCTTCCCATACCTTCCGAGGCATTATAGATGGTATTGTTGAAGAAGTCCAATCCCCAATTGTCCCAATTTATTTGAATTCCTGTCCATGAAACATCATACACAACATTCCTATATACCTTATACCCCTTGCTATTATTATCAAGATAAATACCAGCTACTTTATAACCTGCATGAGGTGCTGCAGTTGAACTATGAAACCAATTATGATGAATTTCAGAATTTTTATAATTAGCATTTCCTACAGTATAAAAGACGCCTCCATCCGCATTAATTTTCATCACATCGTATACATTGTTATACGCTACTTCGGCATTTGCACCACTAACATATATACCACTTCTACCACCACCATAAATGGTATTATTTTCAACAATCGTATTAGGACAATTAGAACGAATAGGTTCTGCATGAATACCCAAAGTATTAAAATTTCTTATGACATTATTTCTAATAATAGCATCTGTAGATCCCTTCCATGCAGCGAGCAATGAAATACCATTGGCTGTTCCTCCTTCAATTAAATTTTTCTCAATTAAAGTATGGCTACCTTCGATTGTGAGTGCTCCACTTCCAATTTGGGCATCTGTATTATCTAACTCATCTAAAATTGGGATACCTTCTTTTATTGTTGAATTTTTCACTGAATTATGATCTCCAGTAATTAATACTATACCACCAAACGTAGTTATTCCATCTAAAATAATATAGTTTTTTGTTAGCTTAAAAACATATTCTCTTGCTCGATATTCACAATTTCCGTTGGATGGATTCTCACCTGATGGAGCTTTAAAGTAGACTTTCTTTTCATTACTATTATAAAAATATTCTCTTTCGATATCTAGTGCTCCCTTGCTATTAAAAAGATAAAAAATCCCTTTATGTCCATTACGGTTAACGGTAGGATTATGAACGCCAAAGGGCCATTTTGAAATATCAACTGAATTAAAATTAACCCTAGAAGTGGTTGTCGATGTAATCTTTCTTGTCCAGCTTGCACCTGAATGTGCTCCAAGATACCACATATACCCTTCACTCCAATCATAATTTGGTATGCCTGAATATTCTATGTGTGAACCAGATCCTCCAGAAATATATTTAGCATCAGGAGTATATGGATCATTATCAGCATTATTAGGCCATCTAGCGATATCCATTCTATTGCTATTATAGAACAATGCATTTTTTTCAATTCCAAGTGGCATTGTCACATTGGCTTTATAAATCCCATTCGCATCTAAAGTCCAGGAATCGATTTTATTTACAGCAGAAACAACTACTGATTCATTATTAGCAGCTTTAAAAGTAATTGGGTTTGTCGCAGTCCCATTGTTGGATGGTTCAACCATTTCTCTATAGATTCCTTCATGGACAATCACAATATCTCCTGCTATTGCAATGGATGCAGCTTTTTGAATTGTTAGATAAGGATTAGCCTGTGTTCCTGTGTTGTTGTCATTTCCGTTTTTGGATACGTGTATTTCTTTGGCCATAGCAAAACCACAAATACACAATAATAGACTGGTAAGAAGTCTTTTCATTGATATTCGAAATAAAAATATTTAAAATGTAACAATCAAAAAAATAGTAGTAGCTATTAAAGTTTTGTTTACGTGTTATTTAACTTCAAAAATTTTCATGATTTTGAAGCAAATGATATTGATAATTCATATTCATTTTGATCTTTAATAAATAGATAGTAGTGTACTTTTCACTTCATACAATCATAGCTTTTCCTAATTTTTTTGCTGCTGAAATATAGATTTAATGTTCACTTCAATGCAAATCAAAAATCGTCAAACTATTATTATACGTATTTTATACCCTTATTTATTGATGATTTGACTCCAACCTGAAAAAATAAATTTCAATTTTTAGGGGGTAAAAATCCAAATTTTTTCCTGTCCATTAAATAGTAAATAGTTTATTACCTATGCTGTAAAAGATGATCCTGAACATTAGTTGTCACTAAGATCAATGTTATAACATCAAACCAAAATAAGAAAACAGCTATTAGCTTTTCATCAATAACAATAGGAAGATAGCCTGCAAAAAATGAGAGAAGTTTGCTATAGTTTCCAGTATTAATTACCACAATTTAGAATATTAAAAACATTTAATAAAGTGTCAAATGTTTCTATTTTGAAATTTGTTGATTAATTTATGATTAAAAAAAAAGCTGTTCAATAAAAAGTATCGAACAGCTCTACTGAGTATGAATCGGGTATAAAAATCGTTAAGCTACATATATTCAATCCGTTAATTAACTAATATTTTCTTCGTAACAATATGATTTTCATATTCAAATCTAAGTAAGTACATACCAGATTGCACATTGGGCAAAGTCATAGATAATCTGTTGGAAATAACGTTATTTTGTTTAATTACTTTCCCATTTATATCCATCAAAGACAAAGAGGATGGCAATTGATTTTGGTCCAACAGATTGACAGATAATTGACCACCAGATACTGGATTTGGAGCTATAATAATTCTTCCATACTTGTTAGAATTATCAACTGAAAGAGGATCTTCTGTATTATTATCTCCGTTAAAAGTACGCTCAATCTCAGTTGTAAAATTATATACTCTCATATTGATACTAGTAATATGTCCACCTGCTTCAGGAAAATGTACTTTTACAGTATTATTTGCTTGTAATAAATTGTGCGGTACCGGAATTTCTAACACACCAAAGAAAGCATCTCTATCCTCTTGAAGCTCTCCTCTTACGTTTTCAGGTACATCTATTACAGTTCCATTGACTGTTACTTTGGGCTGTTTAGATAAATTGTGTGCTCTACCAAATCCTAATCTTAATACAGCCTCACCTTGATCACTCACATCAATACCTTGAAAAGCAAACTCTTCTTCATTCCCATTGATAGGAAGATAAAAACGATCTGCATAATATTTACTCTCTTCAGAAGTTTCATTTATCTCTACGTCATTTTCAAAAACATATTCTAATACCATTGCTGATTCAGAAAATAACGTCACTTGATCAGGTGCATTACCTTGTGTTTTTTCATCAAAAATTGGTAATCCATTACTTCCATAAAGATGTCTGATATTGACTTCTTGTATAGTATTTCCTTCATATCCTTTGATATTTAAATCAATCGTTTCTTCATTCCTATTTAGGTTATTTAAAACCACAAATAGTCGGTTTCCATCTACTGTTGCTATTGTTTGGATATCTACATTTTCTGATAAGATATCTACCCTTGTACCGTTTACTCCATTCCAGAAATCATAGAAACGCACTAATTCTGTATAAACCCAATCTCCATCTGAAGTAGAAGGTTCACCTTCTTTTCTTAATAATCGTGTATTGTAAGGTGCACCATTAGATTGAGTTCCCCAAGTAGCTTTCACTACAATAAATGGCAATGCTTTGGCTATGTGTTCAGATCTATCCATAAATGTCATTGCCATAGAAATATAAGATCTCAGTAAATGCCAATCTCTTTCTTTAGACCAATGATCATTGATCATAGTATGTACTTGACATCCGTATTCAGATACTAAAATTGGCTTTACGACCCCAAATTTATCCATACTTGCATGCTCGATCATATCCAAAGTGGCCTCAACTCTACTTCCTCTTCTCAGTAACCTTTTGTTTCTAATGGCTGGCCAATCATATAAGTGAACTGACCAAAAGTCCATGTTTTCGCCAGACATATTCATAAACTTGTCCCATCTTTTTTCCCATCTTTGGAAATTGTCATAATCAAAGTTTGGAAAAGCTGTGGTAAAGCCACCGACTAGGATATCAGGGTTTACTTTTTTCACTTCTTGAGCAACTGCATTATGATATCTAAATATTTCTTCAAGAGCTTCATCTGTTTCTCCACAATCCTCGCAACCAAATTTACCATAAACTGGCTCATTGATCACTTCGAAAAACTTAGGTCTTTGTTCTGACCCATTTCCATAAAACTCTTTAATAAAATGAGCACTGTATTCTCCAGAAGCAGTACCAAAAGGTTGTTCCTCAGTATCTGCTTGTGAAAATGCCCATCCTTTTTTGGTTTTTGTACCATCAGGATAAAAGGGGTGATGTTGCGTCGCTAGAATACTTGAATTATTTCTATTTTGATAATTGACGTAATCTGCTCTTGTTTTGAATTTATCTCTATATTTTTTGGCTTCAGTTCTGAGTTGATTTAGATTTACAAATCCAGGTCTATTGGGATCTTCATTCAAAACTGAATTAATATTCCATGTAATGGTTCCTGTATTTCTCCCTAAATAAACATCTTTATCATTCAAGAAGTCATTTTTAATATCAACAGGATTAGCTGTTCCATACTGTGTCCAATCATTTTCTCTAATTCCAGCGTGAATACCAATGTATTTTTCTCTGTCAAATTGGGCATCTCCACCTTGATTATGTTTTACATTAACATTGACATCTACGCCTATATTTTGTGCTGATACTTCAGCCACAAAAAATGTCATTAAGACATAAAGTATAATTCTCTTCATTTTATTGTTTAGTTAGTAAAAAATAAGTTTAAAAAAATAATCTTTTCACTTCGTTTTTTTGCAATGATCAAAAAAAATAGATTACTTTTTTATGAATAGGCAACTACTTTTTCTTATTTGATGTTCTCTTAATTTCATCAATATAAAAGTAATTATCACCTCACAATAATCATTAAATATCTAGATCATCACAATTAAATCAACTAGACAAAAACTGTATAAATGTTGTTTTTACCTTCAAAAAGGGCAAAAAAAGTAATATTACAGGGTAGTAATTCATTTTCTGCTACTAGACATTTTAAGAATCATAAATTACTATCTCATTTACAAAAAAAAAGAGGAAGTGTTAAAAGTTAAACACTCACCTCTCTCAAAGTAGCAAAGTTAGTCTACAACATCATTGAACTGATGATAATAAATCTTCTGTTTGCTTTTTAATTCTTTTCTTTTGTTTTGGAGTCAATCCCTGTTTGTAATAAGTTTCTGGCTTGTGATACACTTGATGGTTTTTCATTTGTGGATCGTCTATTTTTTGACTTAAATCACAATCAAAACGTACAAGCATTCCATGTCTCTTTCCTTTTCCTCCTACACCTACAAAGTGAGATATACCCCACGTAATTCCTTCACCATCTTCTGTATTAGTAAATGCATCTGGAACATGTGGTCCTGCTGCAATTGGCATTAGTTCTGTAATGGAAGCAATATCAAAATTTACCCAATCTTCAGCGTATTGAATTGTATTATGTTCAGGTCCATCTTTGTAGACTAAAGCTGCAACTCCACCTTTAAACGGAAATAATGTTGTTTCATGTCCTGAAGTAATAACAGGGTTTAAAGGATGTTTTTTAAATGGTCCAAGAGGGTGATCCGCAATCGCTAATCCTTGCATTCTTACAAGGTTAGGTTTTTCATTAAAGTCTGATTTATAATACAAATAAATTTTTCCATCGTGTACTAATGGGTAAGGGTCATGTATTGAGTATTGATCCCATTCTCCTTCTTTTCCATTAGGAATAACTATTTGATTATAGGGAGTCCAAGGTCCCTCTGGAGAGTCTGCATATGATACGGCAACAGGACAATCATCTCCTCTTTTACCGCTAGCTTCCATAAATCCTTGATAATATAGATAGTACTTTCCTTCCCATTCTAATATATCTGTGGTGGTTACTGACCTCCACCCAACATTAGGTTTCTCAGGTCTTTTTATCGCAACTCCTTGTTCTTCCCAATGAAAACCATCTTCTGAAGTAGCATACCAAATTTCTGATAAATCCCAATCAGATGAAGGAATTGTATCGTTTGAATTTGCTGCTCCTTGAGGAGGTGTTGGTGTATTTCGATAGGTATACCAAACATAATATTTACCATTATGGTAAATGACTTTAGAAGGGTCTCTTCTTGTTACAGTCCCATCATGATCATGGTAATCAAAGCTTGTTATCTCTGTATATTTAAATTGACTAAATAGTTCATTATTTTGAGGTTGAGGTGCATTATAATCATTATAAATTCTATTCATTGCCTCGCTTACTTCAAGGTTTGGTTTTTCATCCGGTAGAATAAATGGGAATGCTTTTTCTTCATTTTCATTCGTATGACATGCTTGAAGTCCTCCTAAAAGAAGTAAAGATATAATCCATTTTTTCATTTCAATTTAGTGTTTTAGTTCAAAAATTAGTTTTTCGTATTTCATTATTAAATATCTATTTTACATTAAAGCACAAGTGTAAGATTATACACTTGTGCAATATGATTTTTCAGATATTGAGCTCGTTTGCTATCTGATCTTAAAGTAATTATTAAAGTGAAGGAGCATTTAATTTAATTTCAATTTCAGCAGATTTTAAACCTGGTGAACTTGCTTTCAGAATAAAAGAACCTTCTGCATTTTTTTGTGCCTTAACAATAGCTAATGCTTTACCACTAAACACTTCCATTTTATTGCCTTGTAGTGAAGTCAAAGAAGAAGCATCTCCATTACCAACACCAGCCATTAGTCCCTGCCCTTTAATTTTAAAAGAAATATCATTTCCAGCTGTATAACATAGATTTCCATTTTTATCTACTACATTCACCGTAACATATGATATATCTTTACTATCATTTGCTATTAAAGATCGATCCGCTTTTAATTCAATATGATGAGGTTTACCAGCTGTTTTGATTACTTTTTCAGTCATTACTTTACCGTCAGTGTAGGCAATAACTTTTATTTCTCCAGCATGGTATGGTACTTCCCAACTTAAGCGATATTTTGACATATATGGCTTACTCTTATCCCAGAATTTATGAATCATAGGAATTTCAGTTAAGTCTACTCCTTTTACTTTTTTTCCGTAAGATTTTCCATTGACAATAAGTTCTACTTCCTCGCAATTGGTAAAAGCATGAACTGGAATAACATCACCTTCTTTACCTTCCCAATTCCAATGCGGTAAGACATGTACCATTGGTTCTTTTGTCCATTGGCTTTGGTATAAATAATAACGGTCTTTTGGGAATCCACAAATATCTGCTATACCAAAGTAAGAAGAATGTACTGGCCAATCATCATTCCAATAACCGTTCGTTGAATTGTCTCGACCTCCATATGGTGTAGGTTCACCTAAATAATCAAAACCTGTCCAAACAAACTCTCCTAAAACATTTGGGTTTTCAGCCAACATATCAAAATCTAAATCAGGAGGTGAAGACCAAATAGGTCCTATTAAATCATAACTCGTTACTTGTTGTGAAGGGTGTTTTTTATATGTTTCAATAGGAAAATGGTAGACTCCTCTAGAACTTGTACATGAAGATGTTTCTGAACCATAAATCGTCCAATCAGGATGTTGCTCTATTATTTCTTTGTATTTCATTGGCTTATAATTAAAGCCTGGAATATCTACTTCATGTGCTAATTTATTAATCACAGAAGCGGGGTAATAATTAAAGCCTGCAGTCACTGGACGAGATAAATCTTCGTCTTTTGTAATTCTTGCTAAACGACGAGTTTCCTTCCAACCGTCTTTTTTACTTTGCTCTAAAATTTCATTTCCAATACTCCACATGATAATTGACGGGTGATTTCGGTCTCTACGAATCATATCTCTCAAATCTCTTTCACTCCATTCATCATAAAACTTAGCATATCCGTTTTCAACCTTTGGAATTCTCCACATATCAAATGCTTCATCAATCACAAGTAGACCCATTTCATCACATAATTCAAGAAGTGCTTTTGAAGGTGGGTTATGACTTGTTCTAATTGCATTTACTCCCATTTCTTTCATAACTTCTAGCTGTCTTTGCTTTGCTCTACGATTAACAGCTGCTCCTAAAGGACCTTGGTCATGATGTAAACAAACACCTTGTAATCTTACTCTTTTATTGTTTAAAACAAAACCTTTTTGTGGACCATAATCAATGGTACGAATACCAAATTTAGACTGTTTAATATCTAAAATTTGCTTTTCATCTAGAACACGGCTAACTATTTTATATAAACTAGGGCTATCTAAATCCCATAATTGAGCATCGTCAATAAAAAAATTATGTCTGATCTCAATTTCTGTATTTCCTGCTACTTTAACTTCTTTAGAATTTCTAGTTACTTCTTCCCCTTCGGGTGAATAGATCACAGTTTCTAATTGAACTATTTTTGTTGTCTTTTCAGTATTTACAACTTCTGTCTCCATTTCAATCATTGCTCTATTTCCTCTCACATCAGGTGTAGTGATGAAAGTACCATTGAAAGCAATATGTACAGGTGCTTTGTATTCTACCCAAACATCACGGTAAATACCTGCACCAGGATACCAACGAGAGCTAAGATCCTCAGGAGCACACTTTACCGCAATAATATTTTCTTCTCCAAATTTTAGTTGAGAAGTCATATCCAATTGAAACCCGATGTATCCATAAGGTCTTTCTCCTATTTTTTTGCCATTTAAAAAGATTTCAGAATTATTCATCACTCCTTCAAAATGAATGAAAGCCTTCTTTCCTTCTAATTCTTTTGGTACTACAAAAGATTTGCGGTACCACGCTTCTCCATGAAAAGGGAGACCACCTGCACGAGCATTGTATTTTACATCAAAAGGTCCTTCAATTGCCCAATCATGGGGTAAGTTTAGTGATCGCCATTTACTTACGTCTAGCGTAGGATCCATACCTTTTTCTTGAGTTCCTTTACTAAATTTCCAATCCTCATTAAAGCTATTTTCCTGAAGGTTATTTAATCCTTTTTGAAGAGTTTTTTGAGCACTCGCTCCCCAACTCCACAAGAGTAATATCCCTATTACGGTAAGTTTTTTCATCTTAGTAATTTGTAATATTAGTTTTATAATTCTTTTCTTTTTTGTGTTTCTGCCATAGATTCATTTGTGAATCTATCTACATCAGGTTGCCCCTTCCCTCTTGCTTCTTTAATCTTTTGATTCCAAACCTGTCTCATCTGCATAAGTTTGTTTTGATAAGCTTTTTTAGAAACTAAATTATCCTGCTCTTTTGGATCTTTTTCTAGACAATAAAGTTCTTCGTAGACAGTTTCTTCTCCCATAAGTGGTCCCTCTGCATAACTTCTATATACTGCTATTTCTTTATCAGTAACACCATAAAGTGCTTTATTCGTTTTAAAACCTAATGCTTTAGTATATTTAATTCTATCTGACGCTGAAAAGTTTTCATTTTTGTAATATCTTATATATTTCCATTCTTTATCTTGTACCGCCTCACATCTTGGATTACCAAAATGATTAGACCATAGGTTTTCAGTATATATATACTCTCTTACTTCCGTTTTTTCCCCTTTGGTTAATAGCGGTGAAATATTTTTCCCCTGGAATGAACTTGGAATTTGTACTTGTGCATTATCTAACAAAGTAGGTGCAATATCAATACTCTGAACGAGTGCATCTGATGTTTTTACTCTATGTTGTTTTGGAACTCTAGGATCTAAAATAATCATTGGAACATGTGTACAGGTTTCGTACAAAAGCCCTTTTCCACCTAAACCATATTGTCCCATCAATAATCCATGATCAGAAGTGAAAACAATAATAGTATTTTTATCCAAATCCATTTCCTTGAGTTTATTCCTCAATTTACCTACGAGCCTATCAATTCCAGTCATCGCTTGATATTGACGAATCAACCTTTCTTTCGTTTCTTCTGGAGTATTGACATAGTCATAAATATTCTGACGGTCAATAGTGTGATGAATACTGTGAGGTAATTTAGGTGTATTGATTTCATTCTTAGCAAGGTAATTTGATGCTAATTTTATATCCTGATCTCTGTAAAGTGACTTATATATTTCAGGGTCACTTTCTCTCATTTTCATGCTTTCAGTTCCAGCGCCATGAGGTAAATTGAAACATATATTCAATAGAAAAGGCTTATTATCTGGTCTTTTGTCCATTACCTTAATAGCTTTTTCCAATCGATATTCATTATTATCCAAAGCATCTATTGCAGCTTCACCTACCACTTCAATTTGTGTATCTTCTGCAGCTTCAGAAAATATTTCATGTCTTTCTTTTGGATAAAACCCCAAATGTCTATGTCCTGCATACCAATAATCAAATGATTTTTCAATAACTCCAGATTGATATCCATTTGGACCAACAGGTGCATGATTCTTCCCAACATAAGCAGTATAATATCCACTTTTTCTTAGTAATACAGGATAAGACTTATTCCAAGCAGTCTTTGCTACTGCAGTTCCCGAATTAAAGTTGACACCATGTTTTCTCTCAAATTGGGATAAAAACATAGATACTCTACTAGGCATACAAATGGGACTTGTAACATGAGCATTCGTAAACAATGTTCCTTCGTCCGCTAACCGATCAAGATTTGGCGTCTTAACAATCTTATTTCCAGTAATTCCCATATAACCATAAGACTGATCATCTGTTAAAATAAAGATGATATTTGGTCTATTGTCCTTCTCTTGAGCGTTAATTTTTAGGAGAGGAATTGTTAGTATAAAAAATAAAATAATTCGATTTTTCATTTCTTAGTATATCTTAGATTTGTGTATTTTCAGTTGGAGTGACATAAGTATAAAAAGCCCCTTGTATAGTATTCTGAGCTGTTAAAAAATAAGCACTCATTGTTGTTTCTCCTTCTGCTACTTCTACCTCAATAGTCACTTCTTTACTTCCATCACTTATAGTAGTCTCCCATACTTTTTCACCTATTTTTATATAGGCTTTTGTAAATGTATATGCTTTCCCTTTTGGTAAAATATATCCTGGGGCTTCTGTAACTAACTTTGGAGCAGCATCCATCAATCCTAAATTAGATTCTAATGGCCATCTTCTTAAACTTATTTTATATTTTCCTGACTTTACAAAATGTACTCTCCACTCTCCATTTCCATCTACTCCTTTTCGTATCATTTTTTGATTCCAAGGGATTTTTTGACCTTCAGGAATATGCCAATCATGAGCTGTTAAAAGTGACGTTTTCTCTTCTTTGCTTCCCAATTTAATGTAAGGAAAACGTTGAAATTCTTTTTCAATATCCTTCCAATTCTCCTCATAAGCTTTTCTTAATCGAGCTACTACTTCAGGGTATTTATCAGCAATATCATTGGCTTGTCCTGGATCTTTTTTAATATCATATAACTCTTCCCCATTGATCAACCTCCAATTGTTTTCCATAGTGTATGAGTTACGCCACTTCTCTGGGTACTCCAATCTTTGAGAGTCACCAATTAAGATTCTATGCTCTGGGTTTTCTTTATTCTGAAGAGATTTGGATAAATCAATCCCATCAAAGGTGATATTGTCTTTGTCATGTAAATTACAAAGTCCCATCAAAGTAGGTAATAGGTCAACATGGGCTGTTAATCCATCTAATTGTCCCTTTTCAATATTTCCATCTTTCCAATAAATATAAAATGGGACTCTATGTCCACCTTCATATGCACTCCCTTTTGTTCCTTTCATTTTGGCATTAAAACCATCTTTTAAATGACCATCTTTGAATGAAGCACCATAGGCAGTACCATTGTCTGACATATAAATCAAAATAGTATTATCAGCAATATTCCATTCTTTTAGTTGCTTTCTTAATTGACCGATATTCTCATCAATATTGGTAATCATACCATAGAATTTTGCTCTGTTTCCTTTTACATTTTTCTTTAAATAGGGTTCAACATATTGTGTTGGTACATTCAATGGGCTGTGTGGAGCATTTGTAGATATATAACAGAAAAAAGGCTTCCCTTCTTCTTTTTGCTTTTTGATAAATTTAGTCGCTTCTGTAAACCATATATCAGTACAATACCCTTCTACTTTTTGCGCTTTACCATTATGAAGATAGGTATCATTAAAATAGTCGTTATTCCAATAATCTGGTGTTTGACCTATCCCCCCACCACCATGAGTGAGTACTTCATCAAAGCCTCTCTGATGTGGAGCAAATGGATAATTATCCCCTAAATGCCACTTCCCAAATAATGCTGTTCTGTATCCATTCTCAGCGAAAATTTCTCCCATAGTCTTTTCACTTTCAAAAAGAATTGAGCGACCCATTACTGTATGCCAAACTCCTACACGGTTGGATTGACGTCCAGTCATAATTGCAGCTCTCGTTGGTGCACATGTTGGACTTACATGGAAATCCGTTAAACGTACACTTTCATCATGTAAAAGGTCAATATTCGGAGTATTAATTACTGAATTTCCATGTGCCGAAATATCACCATAACCTTGATCATCTGTTATGATTAAGATAACATTAGGAGGAATATTCGAGGCTTGTTTCAAGATACTTGAACATGCACTCAATGAAGTTATGATTAATAATAAAATAAAGCTGTAATAATTCGTCATGGTTATCATTTCTATACATCAAAAAAGGAATGTCATCCTATCCTTCTATTTCAATACTACATTTACAAAACTATTAGTTATCAGGTAAAAATTAGGGTAAAAGTGTATAAGATACAGGGGTCATTTTTATACCTCTAAAAAATGTACGTTAATTATATGTATTGTCAGCTTAAAGTAAGCTGAACTAAATACTCCTTCCTTCTTAAAATGAGGATATTTACAGATTATTTAAGCATAAAAAAACCCTTATCACATAACGTAATAAGGGTTTTTAATCGCACTATTTTTTAATTATTTTTTCACTACTCTTATCACTTTAGAAGCATTTTCTGTTTTCACTTGGATTAGGTAGATTCCATTAGAATAATTAGATAAATCTATGGTATTCTTTCCCATTGGAAGAGATGTAGAATCAACTAATTGTCCTGATGTTTGAAGAATTGAAACTTCTGCCTTATCTGTTAAATCTAAAGTAAGTTGATTATATGTTGGATTTGGATAAGCGATCGCTAATTGAGATGCTAAATCTTCAACACTGTTTACGATTTCTTTTGCTTTTACAGTAATCGTTACTTCGTCACTACTTTCTTGTCCTTCATAAGATACTTTTAATGTAAAAGTATACATTACTTCCTCCTCCAAAACAGGTGCTGTAAAGGTAGGTTTAGCTGTATTTACAGCCGATAATGTAATGCCTTCTGGTGCTGTCCATGTCAATACTGCCTCAGCTGGTGTTGATAAAGATCCATCCAACATTACTTCTACACCACTTTCAACCGTTTGATCAGTACCTGCATTTGCTACAGGTATAATAACTTCCGCCACATTCTTCACTGTCACAACTACTTCATCTGTTGATGATTCTTCACCATAAGTAACCGTAAGTGTAAATGTATATTCCATATCTTCATCCACTTGAGGTGCTGTAAACGTTGGCATAGATGCATTTACATCGGATAATGTAATGCCTT
>NZ_JBSWYJ010000044.1:0-46175 GCF_056161045.1 Flammeovirga sp. AWQ4_249 | reverse complement strand
GTACTGGGTTAACCCCCGGGAGAGTAAGTCGGCGCCACATTCATTAAATATAGAAGGTTAGTTAACACAAGATGTTGACTAACCTTTTTTTATATAAAGAATACTCATTGTTATGTGAGTCCATATTTGAATAAATAACTATGAGAAACAATATATTTAATGAAATTGTTTTAAAATTCATTAAAAAAATATAATTTCATATCCGTTAATGTTATCTCACTCAATTTTTTTGTAATGAAAACAATAATTTTTAATCTAACAATGTTATTATTTGTTTCTTTTGCTGCTAATGCCCAAAAGATCAAAGTAAAAGAAGGCAAATTATCGTCTTTATCCAGTATCACTTCATATGATGTAGTTTTCACATATGAAAATATGAAAGTAGGTAAAAAACAAGAAACAACTTACCTAGAAGAAAAAGTAAAAGCTTACAATGACAAAGAAGCTGGTAATGGTGATAAATTTAAGGAAAACTGGTTCGCTGATAGAGATGAGAACTTTGAACCTAAATTTATTTCTTTATTCAATGATCACTCAAAAGGTGAAGTGACAATTAAAGAAGGTGACGAAGCAAATGCTTATGTAATGGAAATTGCTACAATTGTTACAGAACCAGGCTTTAATGTAGGTGTAATGAGAAGAAATGCATATGTTACTTTAAAGGTAACTTATAAAGAAAAAGCATCGAATAAAGTATTAGCAGTTATTGATGTAATTGCCGCTCCTGGAGCAGCTGCTATGGGTTATGACTTTGATTCTGGATTACGTATTCAAGAAGCATACGCTAAAGCAGGAAAAGAATTAGGAGCTTATATGAGAAAGAAAGTATTCTAATTATCAATTCCTATAAAAAATAAAAAAGCCAATCAGTAATGATTGGCTTTTTTATTTAAACTAAGAAATAACAAGATTATTTAGCATAGCTTTCATCTACTGTACTTTTCTTAATTTGATTAGATTCAATTTTAGCATATGTAGGACATGTCTTATATGTTCTACAAGAAGAAGTAAGCCCTAATAAAAATAGACTAATACAGAAGATAATTACGCGTTTCATTATTGTTAAATTCTTTTATTGTACCATTAAATTACAACCTCTGATATCAGTATTATCAAATCGGCCTAAAACATAAAAGTGATCAGAATTTTTTCCTGGTGCACCAATATCTTTTGTTTCGATAAAACAACATGATTCAATATTTCCGAGATCAATTACATTAATCCCACCTCGTTGTGTTTTAGAAAATGTAAAAGGATCATTTATCTCTCTAAAAAATATTTTCATCCAAGGTGGAGAGACAAATTGCTCATCACCTAAAGAATAACCTTGAGATAATAACTCTGTCATTCCATATTCAGAATGAATATTTTCAGTTTGAAAAGCTTCTTTTAATTGTTGATGTACTTCTGATCTAGTTAGTTCTTTTCTTCTACCTTTCATACCTCCTGTTTCCATAATAATAATATCAGAAAAATTATTAGGGAATTTTTCGGCGAACTCTAGTAAAGCGAAAGTAACTCCAAATAAAACGGCCTTTTCTCCTTTATTTTGAATTTCATGCAATTTATGAGCCAACATTTCGTGGTTATTTAGATAGAAGTCAGAATGTCTACCAGATTTTTCCATGAAATCCGAAACCATACAAATTAAAGAAGCATCTTTTCTTTCAATGTAGCTTGGTAAAAGAGCCAAAATATGAATTTTATCAAGAGGTCCATATAAACATTCAAAAAAAGTAGTCGATATTTTTTTGTAGTGATTTAAGTCTGAGACATAATGCTTACTTCGAATACTACCTGTTGTACCACTACTTTGGAAAACTCTTTCTACTTTAGAATTGTTACATAATACCTGTTGTGTCTTAAAAAATTCAATTGGCATAAATGGAATTTCATTAATCTTATGTATCTTATTAGATGAAATATTTAAGTAAGATAAATATTGAGCATAAATAGGATTTTCTTTCGCTTGGAAATGAAAAGCTTCTAAGGCTGCAGCTTCAAATTCATCCTCATTTCGGATTGTAAAGATTTTCTTTTTAAACTGATTGATAAAATCCATTAAATAAAAATATATTCAAAAATTGATTGGTAATGAAATTACTTTGATAGATGAGTATATAGCAAATTACTAAAAAATTAGAAATTAATATTAACCACTCTAATAAATCAATTATAAATCATATGATTTCACAAAGATATAAAACACTTCTTCTTAAAATCTCTCTTGGATCTTTAATCGTTACTAGTTTAGTATCTTGTTTTGGTGAACCTGAATATCCTAAAGAACCTGAAATTGAATATGCTTGGATTGAAAATCATGTTTTATCTGAAAATCAAGATAGTGTATACTTAGGTATTAAATTTCAAGATGGAGATGGTGATTTGGGATTGAGTGCTGCAGATACAGTTTATCCTTATGGACCTTATGAAGAAGATAAGTTACCTCAAGATACCGTAGAGAATAAATATAGAAACAACTATTTTGTAACTGTATTAAGAAAAGAAGATGATGGAATTTATCATCCAGTTATATTTGAGAATCAACAAAATTTTGATGGTCGTTTTCCAATCTTAAATAATTCAGGTAGAGAAAGACCATTGGAAGGAGAGCTTAGATATGGAGGGTTGTTATTATTTAATGGTGTATTTGATTCACCATTACATAAAGGTGATTCGGTTAAATTTAATATTCATATAGCTGATAGAGCTTTGAATGAGAGTAACGAGATTGTTACAAACGGTATTATGATAGGTACTCCTAAAAGTAGAGAGCAAGATCAAGGTGAGACTCCCACACAAGTTGGAGACTAATTAACCTTCGAAATTGATGATGAATGATATTTTATGCAACCTGATAGCATCAACAAATGGCATATAAACAGAGTCACCTGATTGATCTGCTACATTCATAACTCCGTGTGAAATTCTTACCTCAGGAGATAAGCAAAACATGTTATTATATAAATGGAAACCAAAGCCCCATGTAAGTGACATATTAAAGCTTTTTAGGTTGACATAAAATTCCTCACGTGTAGATTCTTGTTTTGTTGCTACAGTAAAAGAAGGGGTTAATCCACCAAGAAGGTACATTCTATGGTTTTTTCTCCTGTCAGATTGATATTTCAACATGATTGGAAATTCCAATGTAGTATTGGATTGCAGTTGAACTAAATCTTCTGGTTTTACAATAATTTCAGATTGGGGCAATTGATATCCAAGAGTATCCATTGTAAATCTACGTGAGTAGAAAGATACATTTGGTGAAAATCTTAAAGCCCAATGATTATCTTTAGATAATTGAACATTTAATAAGAAACCAAGAAGGAAACTTGCAGTTGTTTGTGGAGTAATATAAACAGCTGTAGTATCTGTACCATTAACGTTGAATGCATTTTCAGAAGGATCTAATCCTACAGGAGATGATATAAACCCAATTTGAAAGCCATAATGAAATGGTTTCTTATCAAAATTAGGAAGGTTTAAAATTGTTTCACTTTTTTTCCCTTTGTACTGACTATATGATTTATGATTAAACCCTAACGTCAGTACAAAGAAAAAAGCTAAAAAAATTATTTTTGACCCGTATAAATCGAGCTTATTCCAAAAGTGAGTGATGTACATGTTACAGTTTTATAGCCTAATTTCTCTAGAATACCTGTAAAAGCTTTTCCATATGGGAATTGTTCTACTGATTCAGGAAGGTATGTATAGGCGGAGTTATCTTTAGAAACAATCTTTCCAATTAAAGGCAAAATATTCATAGAATAAAATCTGTAAAGCTGCTTGAATGGGAATGATTGTGGTTGTGAGAACTCAAGTACAACTAATGTGCCATTAGGTTTTAATACTCGTTTGATTTCAGCTAAACCTTTTTCAAGATTTTCAAAATTTCTCACACCAAAAGCAACTGTTACAGCATCGAATGAATTATCTTCAAATGGAAGGTTTTCAGAGTCACCTATTTGTAAATCAATTTTATCTGACAGACCTTTTTTTGCTACTTTCTCACGACCAACTTCAACCATTCCAGCTGAAATATCTGCACCTGTGATTTTTTCAGGTTTTAACGTTGCCCATGCTTGTAATGCTAAATCTCCAGTTCCTGTAGCTACATCTAATAAAGTTTTAGGTTGTTTCTTTTTGAGTTTATTGATAGCAACTTTTCTCCAATAGATGTCTATACCACCACTTAATACTCTGTTTAATAAATCATACTTTTTAGATATGTTATTAAACATGTTGGCTACCTGCTCTTTTTTACCTTCTTCTCTATCTTTATATGGAAGTACTGTCATGATTTTTATTTTTTTACTCTAACACATTGTTAGAATGATAGATATACTCTATATTGTACCCGAAATAAAATTAAATAAACAAACTTCGGTTACATACAAAATTATAACTTTTTAAAGTGTTGACCAATGCGATTAACATATAAACTGTCTTTAGTATAATTTTGTTGACAAAAAAATAACTTTAATGGCCTATTCCTTTACTTTTGTTCATAAAAAAAGACTTCAGAACCTATTTTTTATCCTAATTCTATCATTTGTCACTTTGTCTTCTTATGCTCAGAATATTAAGAAGTCTTCTGAGTTAAAAAAGCATTTAAAATTTGCAGATGAATCTATTAATCTTGGTCAATATCAAGTTGCAATAGATGTTTTACATGAAATTGAATCAGAAGGTGCCCAATTTGATGAATGGAATTTTTTAGTTGGCTATGCTTATCTACATGCACCTTACCTTAATAAGAGTAAGTCTCTTTTCTATTTCAATGAAATAAAAGACCTTGATTCATATTATGAATTGGACTTTTATTTAGCCAGATCTTTACAATACAACCATAAGTTTCTAGAAGCTTACAATTTGTTTGAGAAGTTTTTAAAAGATAATGAGGGTATCGATAAAAAAACATATGACCTTATTCAAGGTTATATGAAAGAATGTCAAGTTGCTCTAAGCTTAATGAAAGATTCTCTAGATTTACTTATTGTAAACCTAGGGCCAAATGTCAACTCCAAATATGCAGAAGTTGCACCAGTTTTATCTGCTGATGAATATACAATGGTATTGACTTCTAGAAGAAAAAATACACCTAATGCTGAAATTGATGAATTATCAGGTTTATATTATGAAGATGTATTTATCAGTGAAAGAGATGATTTAGGTGAATGGAAAAAAGTAAAACCTATCAGTAGTAATATTAATACAACTCATCATGATGCAGCAGTAGGAATGTCTCCTGATGGAAATACAATTTTTTTATATCACTCTGATGGTAAATCATCTCGAAATGGAGAATCAGGTGGTGATATTTATGAAAGTAAACGGAATGGGAAATATTGGTCTAAACCAACCCCTTTAAAGGGAGATATAAATTCGGATTTTTCAGAAACTCATGCTTCACTTACTGCAGATGGCAAAACATTATATTTCACTAGTTCAAGAAATGATAGAGAAGCTTTAGGTGGTCAAGATATTTATGTTTCACACAAACAGTCTGATGGATCTTGGGGTAAAGCAAAGAATTTAGGAAGTAATATTAATACATCTTTTGATGAAGAAGGACCTTATGTTCATCCAAATGGGAATGTATTATATTTTAGTTCAAAAGGTCATAATGGTATAGGAGGTTATGATATTTTTTATTCAGAATGGGATGATGAATCTAAATCTTGGGGTAAAGCAAAAAACATTGGCTATCCAATAAATACAGCTGATCATGATGTTTTTTATGTTATTTCAGCAGATGGAGAGAGAAGCTATTTTTCATCCATAAGAGAAGATAGTTATGGAGGACAAGATATTTATATGGCAACAATTCCTGCAAAGTCTATCAACTTAATTGCATTAAATGGCGATATAAAAGATGCTGACTCTGATCAATCCTTAGAAGGACGTGTAAAAGTGATTAATAATGAAACTGGAGAAATTGTAGAGGATATTATTGCTAAGAATGGAGAATTTCTTCTTTATCTTGATCCAAATATAAATTACGGTGTAAGATATATGTTAGATGGTTATTTATTCCATTCTGATAATATTAATATCCCTAATCAGACTGATTATATTGAAGTATCAAATACTATTAAATTACATAAAATTGGTGATCAGAAAAGAGAGCAATTAAATAATGTCTTTCTTAAAAATAATGATCTGTTGATTGCTTCCGATTATGAATTAAGAGACTTGACCAACTTTATTAAAAATTTAGATGAATATTCAATAGATATAAATGTTCATAAAGCTAAATATGTAAATGAAGATTCAGTTGCTGTTTTAGTGAAATCTCAAAAAGAGGCAGAATTAATTCTATCAAAATTAATTAATTATGGAGTATCTACAGATAAAGTATCTGCTGTTGGGTATGGATGGAAATATCCAATTGCATCTAATCAAACTCAATTAGGAAGGTTAAAAAATGAAAGGATTGAATATGTAGTTAGAACTCCTGAAGAAATTGTAGTATTTGAAGAGGTTATTGAAGTAGAAGAAGAACCTTTACCCGAAATCACACCACATTTGGGAGAGGTTATGGATATTGTAGGAACAATTAACTTTGCCTTTGGTAGTAACCATATTACACCTGAAAGTTATAGAGTTATTGCTCAAGTTTTCGATGTAATGTATAGATACCCTAATCTAATTGTAGAGGTGGGTGGACATACTGATAATAAAGGTTCTGCGTTATTTAACTATAAACTAGGTGAGAAAAGAGCTAGAATTGTCGTTCAAGAATTAGTTAGATTAGGAATTGAACCTGAGAGACTTCAATATAAATCTTATGGTTTTGATAGTCCTATTGATTCAAATTCGACTGAAGAAGGACGAAAAAACAACAGACGTATCTCATTTACACCTATAGAGTTTAAATAATTTATTAACTTATGTTTTCTTTGTGAAAAGAATCTAAGCTAACATAAATATTTTTTGATTTTTTTGATCAAAAAGCAAGCTGTATTTCTATTTAATTTTTAATTATTTATCTGACTTAAGACTATCATTATGAAGACTATTCCCATTTACTGCTTTTTACTATTGATTTTGATAAATGGAATTGCTTACGCTCAAACGGATGCAGACAAAAATAAATTAAGAAAAGCATTAAGAGAGGCGGAAACGTATTTGGCTTTAGAAGAGTATCATTATGTAGAAGAAGAGATGCTAGAAGCTGTAAAGTATGCACCTGATAATGTGTTATGTCAATATTATCTTGGAATTTCAATTTATCATGACTTAACAAAGAATAGAATTGATGCTCTTCCTCACTTTGAAAAAGTGTACCAAAAGGATCCCAATTTTAGACAAATAAATTATTGGATGGGAAAATCTTTACAATTATCTCATCAATTTAATCGAGCTGAAGACTTCTTTGCTTTGGAAGAAAAAAGGATTGCAGCTTTGAATGAAGAGGACCTAGCTTTACAAAAGAAAGAAGTAGGATATAAGAATATTTCCGTTTCAGACCTTCAACGCTTAGTTGATCAATGTCAAAGAGGACCGACATTTATGGCAAAAGCTGATGATAAAAACATATTAAACTTATCTATTGCCAATACATATCTTCCAGATATCACACCCATCATAACAGTTGATGGTCAAAGATTATTTTTCACTTCTCATCGTCAAGATATTTCCAGTCACCATGAATTAGATCCACATGATCAACTTCCTTATCAGGATGTTTTTTATATGGATAGAAGAGAGGATGGCTTTTGGTCTTCACCTAAGGAATTTGTAGAAATCAATACAGAAGAACATGATGCAGCAATTGCACTTTCATCTGATGGTGAAAGGTTATTTTTGTATAGAAGTGTAGGTGCAAGTACTTCAAATCCAGGAGATATTTTTGAAGTTAATGATTACAGTGGAAAGTGGACAACTCCAAAAGAAATAGAAGCTCCTATCAATTCATCATCTTTAGAGACACACATGAGTATGTCAGCTGATGGCAAAGTGATCATCTTTACTAGTAATAGAGAACAAGAAGATGCTCATGGAGAAATGGACTTGTATATTATTAGGCAATTACCTAATGGAGAATGGGCTGAACCACAAAATATGGGTGATAAAATTAATACACCTTTAAACGAGGAATCACCTTACCTTCACCCTAATGGTAAGACTTTATATTTTAGTTCTCAAGGTCATCATAGTATAGGTGGATATGATGTTTTTAAGGTAGATATAGATTTGTCATCAGGAGATTTAGGTGAGGTAGTGCAGTTAAATTACCCTGTGAATAGTGCTAGTGATGATTTATTTTATGTCATGTCAGCAGATGGTTCAGAAGCGTATTTTTCATCTGTTCGTGAAGAAGGAATGGGTGGATATGATATTTATTGTGTAAAAAATAATGAATCTAACATTCGAAGAGTAACATTTTTTGAATTAGATTTTGAAGCTGAGACTGAAAAAGATATTGATGTTTTAGTGAAGTTAGTGAATGTTCAAACTCAAGAAGTTGAAAAAGAACAATTAATTAATACTAAAGATGGAACGTTAGAATGGATGCATCGCTGTAGTGGCAACTATGCATTATTAGTATCAGCAGATGGTTATTTATTAAAATCAGATCGATTCGATTTCAATACATATAATTCATCAACAGTGACAATTTCAGAGAAATATGAACTTCAAAAATTTGGAGTAGATAAATCTGAAGCTTTGATGAATATTTATTTTGATAATGAAGAAGAGTTAAATTTATCTTATTCATCAGCTGAATTAAAGGAACTGAAACAGTTTATCGAGAAATATCCTAATTACTGTCTTGAAATAGTAGGACACTCCGACTTTAATCCTCAGAAAAGTAAATTAGTACTTGAGTTTATGTCGAAAAATAAAGCTATGGAAGCTTTAGAAGCAATGAAGACTATCGGGATTACTGAAGAACAGCTTTTGAATGAAAATGTAGGATACGGAATCAGATACCCAATGTACATGCCTGGTCATGAATCATCATGGAAGAATAGTAGAATGGAGTATATGATTCGACCTAAAGGGTATCAAAAGTTGGCTTCTAGAGCTGCAGATTGTAGTGTTACAGATTATGATACAACTCGTTATGAACTAAAAGAAACGGATCTTGTAGAAAAAGTTGTCATGATTAATGAAATACCATTAAGTCATTTGGTATCAGAATTAAAACAATGTTCTTTCTTGGAATTAGTTTTAACTGCAGAAGCTAATCAACAGTATTTGGATTTATCTAACGAAATCTTCCAATATTTTGAGAGTCAAGGTATACCAAGAGATCATCTAACATTAAAGTTAGAATTAGGTGCTCCATTATCAATGTATTTAAGGTATAAAGAGGAGAATGATTATAATGGAGACGGATCGGGTACTATCACACCAAAAGTATATACTAAAGATCAAGATGTTTTATTAACTTCTAATGAAACTGAAAAAGATAATAATGATGAAATTTTAGAGGAAGGAACGACACTTTCAAATGCAAGAATTATAAATTCAACTGAAGATTTGGCATTTGAGGCAGGTATAGAAAGTTTTACGATTACCTTCCCATTTGATTCGAAAGATTTTAATAATGAGAATGAAGAGACACTTTTAAAAATTAAAGAATATCTTGAATTAAATTTAAATAAATCTTTAAAAATAACAGGTCATACTGATAGTTCTGGTCCCGATGTTTATAACCAATACTTGGGTATGGAAAGAGCAAAATCAGTTGCTTACTTCTTTAGAAATATCGAAAACCCTAATCGAATATTCATAGATAGTAAGGGAGAATCTCAGCCACTTGTATCTAATGAAACCAAAAAAGGTCGTTCTACTAACAGAAGGATACATTTTAAATTTGGTATTGTGGATACAGAAAATTCAAAATAAAAAAATAGCCCTTTGATATACAAAGGGCTATTTTTTTTATCAAAATGAGAATTGACTTAGTCAACAAACTCATCATAAACCGCTACTAGGTGTTCTGAAATCATTTCAGCAGAACGTCCTTCGATATGGTGTCTTTCAATGAAGTGAACCAATTCACCATCTTTGAATAAAGCAATAGATGGAGAAGAAGGAGGGTAAGGTAACATTAATTCTCTTGCTTTAGCAACTGCTTCAGCATCAACTCCAGCAAATACTGTTGCTAACTGAGAAGGTTTTTTAGCAGAAGCTTGAAGTGAGTGTAACACACCTGGTCTACAAGTACCAGCAGCACAACCACAAACAGAGTTGATTACTAAAAGAGTAGTACCTTCTTTTGCTAAAGATTCCTCTACTTGAGATGCTGTTGTTAAATCTGTAAAACCGTTGTCTGTTAACTCCAATTTCATAGGAGTTGTTAAATGTTCAGGATACATATTATATATAAATTAAATTTTTCGTTTTCTATTTATTATAAAAAGCCAAGTTCTAATTTAGCTTCTTCAGACATCATGTCTGTAGTGTAAGGAGGCTCGAAAGTTAATTCGATTTCAACTTCGCTTACTTCCTCTACATTTTTTACTACTTGCTCAATTTCTCCTGGTATTTGTTCTGCAGAAGGACATGAAGGTGTAGTAAGTGTCATGAGCACGTGCACTTTATTAAGTGGTGGTATGATATTGATATCATAGATTAATCCTAGTTCGAAAACATCAACTGGAATTTCTGGATCATAAACCGTCTTGATAGCATCGACGATTTTTTCTTTTAAAATCTCTGTATTATCCACTGTAGTAAATTTTTATAAACTAGTTTTTAGCACTATAAGCTAAAGCATAGAATTTCATTTGTTTAATCATTGAAGCAAAACCATTTGAACGCTGAGAACCAATTACTCCGTTCATACCGATTTTGTCAAAGAAAAATAAGTCAGCATTGATGATTTCTTTAGGAGTTCTATTACTCAAGACACGAATTAATAAGCTGATAAGACCTTTTGTGATATCAGTATTACTATCTGCTTTGAAAATTACATTACCATCTACAAAATCTGTCGTAAGCCATACCTTAGACTGACAACCTTTGATAAGATTTTCATCAACCATTGCAGAATCATCAATTGGAGGTAAATCTTGACCTAACTCCATAATGTAAAATATTGTTGATTCTCTATCTCCATCAAGAAGATCGAATTCATCAATAATTTCGTTTTGAATTTCTTCTATATTTTTTGTCACTACTGCCATAATTTTGTCTATTTGTTAACCAAACATTTTTACGATACGTACTAACCCCTCTATAAATTTATCTACCTCTTCAAACGTATTGTAGGCTGAGAATGATGCTCTAACAGTTCCTTCAAGGCCATATCTTGCCATTAAAGGTTGTGTACAGTGATGTCCAGTTCTTACAGCAATCCCTCTTGCATCTAACATCATTCCTACATCGTAATTATGAATATTTTCAATAACAAACGATAGTACACTTACTTTGTTTTGAGCTTCTCCGTATATTTTAGCTGTTGGTACTTCTTTTTTAAGTTTTTCAGTTGCGTAATCCAATAATGCAGCTTCATGAGTAGCAAAATTTTCTTTACCCCATTCATTTATAAATTTAATGGCTACACCAAATGCAATAGTATCAGCAATATTTGGCGTACCTGCTTCAAATTTATATGGTAATTCATTGAACGTAGTTCCATCAAAAGAAACTTCTTTAATCATTTCACCACCACCTAGGAAAGGAGGCATAGCATTTAAAAGTTCTTCTTTACCGTAAAGGAAACCCATACCGGTAGGACCAAACATTTTATGCGCTGATGAAACAAAAAAATCACAATTCATAGCTTGAACATCAACTGCTAAATGTGCAGCTGATTGTGCTCCATCTATGAGTACTTTAGCATTGAAATTGTGAGCTTTTTCAATAATGAATTCAACAGGGTTTATAGTTCCTAACGCATTTGAAGCATGGTTTACTGCAACTATTTTCACTTTTTCAGATAACATGTTCTCATATTCATCTAACATGATCTCACCTTTCTCTGAAACAGGAATTGCTTTAACAGTTGCACCTTTTTCTTCTGCTATTAATTGCCAAGGAACAATGTTTGAATGATGTTCTAATGTAGATACAAGGATGATATCTCCTTCAGATAGCACCATGCGACCATAAGTTTGTGCTACTAAATTGATTCCTTCAGTTGTACCTTTAGTGAATATAACTTCTTCAGACTTTCCTGCATTAATGAACTCTTGAAGTAAAGTACGTGTTTCTTCAAAAGCTTGAGTAGCTTTATCAGCTAAAGCATGCGCTCCTCTATGTACATTTGAATTATATCCGTCATAGTATTCGTTCAAAGCATCAATTACAACTTTCGGTTTTTGGTTCGTTGCAGCATTGTCAAAATATACTAGTGGATGTCCATTTACCTCAGTACTTAGAATGGGAAATTCTTTGCGAAGTTGTTCTACATCAATCATTTTATTTCTTATTTAGAATGAATCTACTCTAATAAAGACGCAATTTTGTATAAAAGTTCGTCTTGTTCAAGTTTCTTAAGAAATACATATCAAATAATTGTAAAAAAAGATGTTTATATGAACAATTGTTGATATTTAAGACATATTATCTTTTTGCAACAAAATGTTACTTGCAACATGTTTGCATTTTCAAGTCGTAACTATTTATTTTGTGACATGATTAAAACGGCGAAACAACATATTGCTAAATATGCAGACCAAATTGGTTTTACAGGATCTTTATTCTGCTTAATCCACTGTATTCTTACTTCAGGAATTATTGTGATTAGTTCTGCTGTTTCTCATGTTGACGAGCATGAACATCATACACATACATTAGATATGTGGGGATATTTAGATATTTCAATGATTCTGATAAGTGGCTTGGCAGTATTTTTTGCCGCTAGAAAGACATATTCAGAGTACTTGAAAACAGGGATGTGGTTGTTTTATGTTCTATATGCTGTTAGTATGTTAATTAAATATGTAGGATATGAACCACTTTGGTTAGCTATTTTATCTTACGGTGCATCTTTAGGTTTAATTATCAGCCATTTAATTAATCTTAAACTAACACATACAAAGCAAAGCCAAGCTTGTACATGTTAGTTTAAAAATCATCATACTAATTTAGTACTTCTACTATTTCAGTATTTTTTAATCTATAAATAAGACTGTAAAAGTCATCTCTATTCAATTCCAATCTTCCTTTTACAACAACTTTCTTGTTGACAAGATTTTGCTTCTTAGGAGTATCTAATTCCATTACCGTTTCAGGCCCTGCATTTCCACAGAAAAAACAATTGGCAAAAGCCATATAAGAAAGAATACTTGTACCATCTTCACTATCAACAGGAAGTATATATCCGCTTATTGTGATCATGGATCCATCAATCATTTCAACTTCGCCTCCAAAAATAGGTTCAGAGACTTCGAACCCTAACGTCTCATCCATGTATGTTTTCATTTCGACGTTTCCTAAAGTTTTCCATACATCTTCAGCGTTACTTTGAGAATACCCAAAATTGGAAATAAATAGGATCAATAATGTTATAAATATTTTTTTCATTTTTATTCTGATAAAGCTTGTGATATGTTTGTTTTAGCAGCTTGAATTGCTGGGACTATAGAGGCAATTAAACCAATTGTCATTGTACCCATAAATAAATAGACTTCACCGATCGTAAAAGATAAACCTTGGATATTTAAGGTTTGCAAAGCTTCTACTGATGAACTAGCAGCATATATTCCAATATGACTAATTGAAATACCGATAATATAACCAACCAAAGCACATAATAAACCTTCAATTAGAAGAAGACCAAAAATATATGATTGTTTTGAACCTAGAGATCTTAGGTAAGCTAACTCATATTTCCTTTCCTTAAGTGAATTATAAAGAGAAATAAAGATACTTAGACCAGATACAAAAATGATGGCAACAGCTAGGTATTTTAATGCTAAAATGACATCACCAACCAAACTTAGAAGTCTAGCAGTTTCATAAGCAGGACTAGCTGCTTGCATTGATGTTTGTTCATTGACCATTCTAGGAAGTGTAATCGCCCCCATAGGGTTTCTGAATTTAATCAACATTGTTGTTATTTCTTTTTCCTCCTCTTCGTGATGTTCATGTTCTTCCTCATTTTCATGATCATGATCTTCTTTTTCATGCTTTTTATCTTTAGATAAATTTCCAAAGCTTACTTTACTTTTAGGAGCATGAGCATGTACATCCCAAATAGAATTTAAACTAGTTAAAAGAAGATTGTCAATGACGGTGCCCGTATTTTTTAATATACCAACAACAATGAAATGTTCTTCATCATGATCATGTCCACCTTCACCCATTCCATGTGAACTATGAAAATCATCGCCAATTTTTAAATTTAATTTTCTAGCAACATTGGCACCTAAAGTAACTTCTAAAGTTCCTTTCTCATTCCATAGTTTACCTTCATTTATTTCGGCTTTGTAAATATCTACATATTCATGCGTTGTACCTACAATTCGATAACCTTTATAACTATCTCCTAATGATTGGGGTATAGCTTTTGCAACAAGTGGATGTTTTTTTAAACGCATTGCCTCACTGAGAGGAATATTTCCTGTGGGAGTATCTACTTGATAAATTGCACAGAGGATTAATTGTAAAGGACTTCCTTTAGCTCCTACAACCATTCCAATACCAGCTTTATTTTTTTCTAAAGTAGATTCAAAATAATCTTGAGCCAACAGAAGAGCAGATATAATACTTACTCCAAAGGCAAAAAGTGTTAGGTTTAGCAGCGTACTTAATGGCTTATACCAAAGGTTTTTCCAGGCAAATTTGAATATATTCATGCTAAGATAGACTTGATAGTGTCAATGTTTGTTCTTTGAATTGATCTTTTAAACGACTATCGTGAGTGACAATTACTAAAGCAGTATATTCTTCACGAGCTATTCCTTTTAGTAATTTGATCACCTCCATAGCATGATAGTCGTCAAGACTTGCCGTTGGTTCGTCTGCTAAAAGTAAGGCAGGTTTATTAATTAATGCCATTGCTACAGATAATCTTTGCTTTTCTCCCTCACTCATTTTTTTGGGAAGCCTATTGATATGCTTTACAATACCTAATTTTTCTAGAAGGTATTTAATTCTATTCTTATCAATTTTATTTCCAGCTGCTTGTTGAGCAAATGCCATATTTTCACCCACAGAAAGTGCCTGAGCAAAGTGTGGTTTTTGAAAAATAATACCAATATTTTCACCTCTAAAGCGATCCATTTCACTCCCTTTAAAGTCTGAAATATTTTTATTATTTATTTTAACAGATCCAGAAGTACTTGGTAATAAACCACCTAATAAGTGCAATAATGTGGTTTTTCCACATCCTGAAGGTCCTAGAATCAAAAGTTCATTACCAGCTGAAATTGAAAAGTCAGGAAATGTAATACTACTACCTTTAGGATAGGTGTAATTTAGTTGAGTAGTTTGTATCATTATGTTTATACTTTGCTGTAAAAATAGTAATGATGAAAGACTATTAATAGTAAAAAGCTTAATACTATGTTAAATATGAAAACATTAGTGATGTAAGTTTTTTCTTAATTCATAGAAAAAGAACGTGTTAGATATATTTTCTTTTAATTTTAGAGTGAAAATTTATAAAAACATTAATTTAATTGTGAATATCATTCTTAATTCATAGTTTTATCTCGTAATGAAAAATTCAGTAAAAAATATTGTAAAGTCATGGTGGTGGCACTCAGTTAAATCAAATTGAGTGGACTGTTGCGTATTGGCTTTATTTTAAGATATATATAAAAGGCTCGCTGTTCACTCAGTGAGCTTTTTTTTTACTTTTTATTTGCTTACAATCAAGATTATACGTCATATATTATGTATCGATTTATTAATACACATGCAGAACTATTGGCTGATACAGTGACGCCAGTGAGCATCTATCTTAGAGTGAGAGATAGATTTGCGAATAGTTTATTATTGGAAAGTTCAGATTACCATGGAGCTGACAACAGTTATTCATTTATTTGTTGTGAGCCTGTTGCAGAATTTTCTGTTCAGGATAAATTATTGAGAGTTCAATATCCTAATCAGGATGAAATTAAAAAAGAATTAACTAGTCACGCAGAAGCATTAACTGAACTATCTACTTTCTCAAAATCTTTTGAATATAAATCAGGAAGAGCAAAGAAATTTCCTTCACATGGTTTATTTGGATACATGACGTATGATGCTGTACAATCTTTTGAGGAAATTACTTTTGATGATAGTAAGACAGATACAAATATTCCTCAGATTAGATACCAAGCTTTTAGATATGTAATTGCGATTAATCATTTTAAAAATGAGTTACATATTTTTGAACATATCCCTGAAGGAGAAGGTACTGAAAGTAATATTGAAGAAATTAAAGCTTTAATAAAAAGTAAGAATTTCCCAGCGTATCATTTTTCAAGATCTGGAGAAGAAACAACAAACTTTACGGATGAGGAATTCTTAGAAGTTTTGAAAAAAGGTAAGGATCATTGTTTTAGAGGTGATGTATTCCAAATTGTTTTATCAAGACGTTATCAACAACATTTTCAGGGTGATGAATTTAATGTTTATAGAGCATTAAGATCGATTAATCCTTCACCTTATCTATTCTATTTTGATTACGGTACATATAAGATTTTTGGTTCATCTCCAGAAGCTCAAATTATTATTAAAGATAAACAAGCAACAATTCATCCTATTGCAGGTACTTTTAAACGTACAGGTAATGATAAACAAGATGCTGAAATTGCTCAAAAATTATATGATGATCCAAAAGAGAACTCAGAACATGTAATGCTTGTTGATTTAGCGAGGAATGATTTGAGTAGAAATGGAGATAATGTTGAAGTAGAAGTATTCAAAGAAATCCAATACTATTCTCATTTGATTCATTTAGTATCTAAGGTAAATGGTCAATTGACGGAAGGCACTGATCCTTTGAGAGTAGTTGCTGATACATTCCCTGCAGGTACATTATCAGGTTCACCTAAGTATAAGGCAATGGAATTGATTGATAAATATGAAAACGTAAGAAGAAGTTTTTATGGTGGAGCAATCGGTTTTATGAGTTTCGATGGAGACTTTAACCATGCTATCATGATTCGTTCCTTCTTGAGTTTAGATAATCAATTACATTATCGTGCAGGTGCGGGTGTTGTCGCTCAATCTTCTGAAGAAAGTGAGTTACAGGAAGTACACAATAAATTAGCTGCTTTGCGTAAAGCATTGGATATGGCTGAAGAACTTTAATTAAGGGAAGAAAATTTGAAGAAGGCTATGAAAATTCTTGTTCTAGATAATTATGATTCGTTTGTCTACAACTTAGTGCACTACCTAAGAGAATTGGGACAAACGGTAGATATATACAGAAATGATAAAATTACTTTAGAAGAGGTAGGTAAATATGATAAAATACTACTTTCTCCAGGTCCAGGTATTCCTTCGGAAGCTGGAATTATGCCTGAAGTAATTAAAACATACGGTACGACAAAAAGTATATTAGGTGTTTGTTTAGGACACCAAGCAATTGGTGAAGCTTTTGGAGCAACATTAGAAAATAACTATCCACTTCATGGAGTTCAAGATAATGCTCAAGTAGTAACTCCTGATGCTCGATTATTCCAAGGGTTACCCAATACTTTTAAGATTGGTCATTATCATTCATGGGTAATTCAGTCAGATAGTCTAGCAGGTTCTCCATTAAAAGTGACAGCGCGTGATGAAAAAGGATTCGTCATGGCAGTTCAACATCAAAAATATGATGTACAAGGAGTACAATTCCATCCAGAATCAGTATTGACAGAACATGGTATGGATATTCTCAAAAACTGGATTCAAGGCTAACAATTAGAATAGATTAGAATGAAAAAAATACTAAACCGACTGTTTGAATATGGGTCTCTTTCTGAACAAGAAGCAAAAGAGACACTCACACAACTAGCACAAGGGGAGTTTAACCCAAGTCAGATCGCAGCATTTTTGACAGTTTACTCCATGAGAAGTATTACTGTGGAAGAATTGACTGGATTCAGAGATGCAATGTTAGAGTTGTGTTTAAGAATAGATTTAGATGATTTTGACGCTATGGACCTTTGTGGTACTGGGGGAGATGGTCAAGATACTTTCAATATTTCTACGTTATCATCATTTATTGTAGCAGGTGCAGGGCAAAATGTAGCAAAACATGGTAATAATGGAGTTTCTTCTATTTGTGGATCATCAAATTTAATGGCTCATTTTGGATATAATTTTACCAATGACATTGATACATTAAAAAGAAATTTAGAAGAGGCAGGGATTTGTTTTATTCATGCCCCGTTATTCCATCCAGCAATGAAAAATGTTGCACCTATTCGTAGAGAATTAGGAGTGAAGACATTCTTTAATATGTTAGGGCCAATGGTAAATCCATCTTTTCCAAAGAAGCAAATTGTAGGAGTCTTCAGTTTAGAAATTGCTCGTTTGTATGGTTACTTATATCAACAAACAGATAAGAAATTTGCTATTCTTCATTCATTGGATGTGTATGATGAGATTTCTTTGACTTCACCATTTAAAATTATCACGAAAGAAAGTGAACGTTTATTGAAGCCTGAAGATTTAGGGCTCCATTATCAAACGAAAGAATCTTTATTTGGTGGAGGAACAATAGCTGAGTCTGCAAAGATTTTTACTGATGTTCTAGAAAATAAAGGAACTGAACCACAAAAAGAAGCTGTTTTAGCAAATGCCGGTGTAGCCATTGCAACAGGAAAAGGTTTAGCATTAGAAGAAGGTGTTGCTCAAGCTAAAGAATCTTTAGAATCAGGAGCGGCATTCAATGCATTTAAGAAATTGATTAATTCCTAAGGAGAAAAATTAAATAGAAAATGACAATTCTAGATAAAATTGTTGCACATAAAAAAATTGAAGTAGCAGCAAGAAAAGAGATTTTAACTGTTCAGGATTTAGAAGGAAGACCTCTTTTTGATAAAGAGCCTGTTTCTGCCAAATCATGGATTACAAGTCCAAATAGAACAGGTATCATTGCTGAATTTAAAAGGCAGTCTCCCTCTAAAGGATTAATCAATGGGACAGCAAAAGTTTCTGATGTTGCAGAAGGATATTATAAAGCAGGTGCTTCTGCAATGTCTGTTCTTACAGATCAAGAATTTTTTGGAGGTACGGTCGATGATTTATTAGCAGCAAGATCAGTTTCTCCTGTGCCTATAATTAGAAAAGATTTCATAGTTGATGAATATCAAATTATAGAGGCTAAATCAATTGGAGCAGATTTTATATTATTAATTGCTTCATGCTTAACTCCTGAGGAAAGTAAGGAGTATGCTACTGTTGCGAGAAATTTAGGTATGCAAATTCTTTTAGAAGTACACGATGAGCAAGAATTGGAAGCTCATGTTTGTGATAAAATGGATTTGGTAGGAGTGAACAATAGAAACTTGAAAACTTTTGAGGTAAGTATTGAAAACTCAAAGAGATTGGCAGATATGATACCTAACGAATTTGTGAAAGTTTCTGAGAGTGGGATCAGTAATATTGAAAATATCAAAGAACTGAAGAAGTATGGTTACCAGGGATTTTTAATTGGTGAAAACTTCATGAAGACAGAAAATCCAGCTCAAGCAGCAATGGATTTTATGAAACAGTTATAGTCAGAATAATTTCCATTTATTACCCTCTGATCTAAATCGAATACGGTTGATCTGAGGGTAGTAATCAAAATCTCTGTAAAACTTTTCTTTAGCACCTGTCATTTGGTATTTACCAAGAACTTTGATGTTGCTTTGTTTACAATATATTTCAGAAGGAGAGTTTTCTGTTCCATAAACAATGACTCTTCCAGTTTTGTGATGTATATCTATAGAATCAGCATTAATTTCTATTGATGGGTCTTTGAAAAATGCATTTCCTCTTAGACATAAAAGATGTTTTGATTGGTTGATAAAAGCATTATCAGCACTGTATTCGAGTGATCTTTCACGATCATAAAATTGTTGATTACAGCTAAAAAGGAAAGAAACAAAAAGAAGTATATATGCTACTGATCTCATACTATAAAGATACAATTTTATATATACTTCTTTCTATAATTATTTCGATAATAGTTCTTTTGAATTGATATCGTATAGACAGTCTTCCTTAAGAATCAATTGATTTTCTTGTAAGGTAGTTATCTTAAGTTTATTATCTACTTTAAACTTTTGACTTCTATTAATCAAAACAGTTGGTGTAACATCAGATGCTTTAATAGTGATAGTTTGGTCTTTTAAATTACAGATAAGGTTATCACTAGAAATAATAATGTCATTATTTTGATATAAGACATTTCCATCCAAATGCATTTCTTGATTGTTTGATTGAAAGGTAACAGATGTAGCAGAATATTCTAATAGATCAGCTTTCTTTTGTTTTTTATCTGATTGTTGATCATTTAGATAAATACTTATTTCAAATTCAGAGTTTTCTTTTAAAACTGTATTAATCCCCTTAGGATATTCAACAGAATTATTTTCAATGAGATAGGTTAATGAAGAAAGATAGAAATTAATCACCTTTGATTTTTTTTCTGTTGGGTTTTGTGTCATCAAGATATAATTTGAAGAAGATGATACCAAGAGTGTTTTTTTAGAGGCATCAAAAAATATAGTATCTCCTTCGATTTTTACATTCTTGTTTGTGAATTCAGCATTACCAATGACTTTGAAGTTCGTATTATCAACAGTTAAAACTTTATCTCCTTTGAAATTTTCAAATGTTTGAGCGTTACTGTAGAAATTAATAAAAAGAAAGAGAGTGATCAAAAAATTGATTTTCATAATTAAAGAGTGTTAGAATAGAAAATAGGTTTATTATGAGTACAGACAAACAAAATACTAAGAGTGTCAACTGGAAAGTTTGTGGAATGAGAAATCCTCAAAATATTTCAGATGTTTTAACATTGAAACCTGATTATTTAGGCTTTATTATGTACTCGCCTTCTAGTCGCTATATCGAAAAAGAAGATGTTTCTTTTCTGACTAATAAATGGAATAACTCCGTCAAAAGAGTTGGAGTTTTTGTCAATGAAACAACAGCTAATATTTTAGCAGCAGCTGAGAAATATCACTTTGATGTTATCCAATTACATGGTAAAGAGACCCCAGCAGAAGCTCAGATATTAAAAGAGAAAGGATTGGAAGTGTTTAAAGTATTTGGTATTAAAGATGAATTTGACTTTTCAGTTTTGATTCCGTACGAACCTTTTGTGGATGCTTTTTTATTTGATACAAAAAGTAAACAACATGGAGGAACAGGTAAAACTTTTGATTGGGGAGTACTAAAACAATATAACTCAACAAAACCTTTCTTTTTGAGTGGAGGTGTTTCTCTAGAAAACATAAAAGATCTTACATTTTTGGAAGATTTACCATTTAAAGGTATAGATGTGAACAGTAAGTTTGAAATTGAGCCAGCAATGAAAGATATTGCAATGCTAACAGAATTAAGCGATTGGGTTAATACCATCAACGATAAAAATAAATAGTACTATGACATATCAAGAACCAGATCAGAATGGCTATTATGGCCAATTTGGAGGAGCATATATCCCAGAGATGCTTTATCCAAATGTTAAAGAATTGAAGGATAATTATGAGGCAATGATTGCCGATCCTAAATTTAAAGAAGAATTTGATGGTTTATTAAAAGATTATGTTGGTAGACCTACTCCATTATATCATGCTAAGAAATTATCAGAGAAATATGGAGCAAAAATATATTTAAAAAGAGAAGACCTAAATCATACAGGTGCTCACAAAGTAAATAATACAATTGGTCAAATACTTTTAGCTAAGCGTTTGGGAAAACAGAAGATTATTGCTGAAACAGGAGCAGGTCAACATGGTGTGGCAACTGCAACTGTTTGTGCATTGATGGGATTGGAGTGTATTGTTTACATGGGTGAAATAGACATTGCTCGTCAACGCCCTAATGTAGAACGTATGCGTTTGTTAGGTGCAGAAGTTATTCCTGCAACTAGTGGGTCTAAGACTTTGAAAGATGCAACTAACGAAGCGATGCGTCATTGGATCAATAACCCAAATGATACACATTATATCATTGGTTCAGTTGTAGGTCCACATCCTTATCCTGATATGGTTGCTAAATTTCAATCTGTAATTTCAGAAGAAATGAAATGGCAGCTTAAAGAAAAAGAAGGAAAAGAAAATCCTGATTATGTAATTGCTTGTGTTGGTGGAGGTAGTAATGCAGCAGGTGCATTTTTCCATTATTTAGATGAATTAGATGTTAATCTTGTAGCTGTTGAAGCTGCAGGGCATGGTGTAGAATCAGGTGAATCCGCAGCAACAACAGCATTAGGAACTCCTGGTGTTTTACACGGTTCTAAAACAATATTGATGCAAACGGCAGATGGTCAAGTAGTAGAACCTTATTCTATCTCTGCAGGTTTAGATTATCCTGGAATAGGTCCAATTCATGCTTTCTTATTTGATTCGGGTAGAGCACAATTCAAATATGTTACAGATGATGAAGCAATGACTGCGGGTGTTGAACTTTCGCGAATGGAAGGTATTATTCCTGCTGTAGAATCTGCTCATGCATTTGCAGCACTAGGAAAAATTGATTTCAAAGAAGATGATGTAGTTGTGATAAATCTATCTGGTAGAGGAGATAAAGATTTAGAAACATACATAAAATGGGGGAATTATTAATCACTCATTGATTCAATATGAAGCTCATGTAATACATTAATCATTGCATGAGCTTTTTTTGTATAAGATTAAAATTTACATTTACCTTTTTAGTATTTTTAAATAAAAATCAGATGAAAATATATTTTTCAGGCTCAATTCGAGGAGGAAGAGAGGATGCAGATCTTTATGCACAAATAATTGAGGAACTAAAACAATATGGAGAGGTTTTAACGGAACATATTGGACAAATGAATCTACAAGAAGAAGACATTACAGATGTTCAGATTCATGACCAAGATATGGCTTGGTTAACAGCATCAGATATAATTATTGCAGAAGTAACGGTTCCATCATTGGGAGTTGGCTATGAAATAGGAAGAGGTTTAGAAATGAAGAAGCCAATTTTTTGTTTCCATCGTAGTGAAAAAACATCTGCAATGATTTCTGGATGTCAAGAAATATCAACTTATAAATATGAAACTTTGGAAGAAATTAAGGTATTATTAGCTGAAACCTTTCAAAAGGTATAATAAAAAACCACTTTTTACCATTAGTTAGTAGGTGGTTTTTTATTTCTTTTTATAAGAAAACATAGAAAGTACTTTGATATAATAATAGAATTAATCTATTTTTAATGAAAATCAAAATTCAAGTTGCATGAACAAACAGCTCTTTTTTTTAATATACTGCCTCTTTTCCTCATTGTTTTCTGTAGCACAACTTGCTTATACAAACGACAATAGTATTTCTTCCCCAAAAGGTCAAGTACTTGATTTTAAAGAACAGCAAAATTTATTATCACCTAGATATGCTTTTGGTTATGAGAAAGATGCCAACTATGTCTACGTGTCTAGCGGTATTTCAACTAATAATACTCCAATTTCAACTCTTGAAAGATATGATGTAAAAGAGAATAAGTGGGAAGTGATTTCTAAGAAAACTCCTTCGTTACGTTTTTCTACTTTGGCACTTACTGAAGATAAATTATTTATTATTGGTGGAAGATATAAGACTTCTAAACTACATAGCAATGTAGATATCTATGATATCAAATCTCAAAAAATGATGAAAGGAAAAGCTATGCCTGAGCCAGTGTATAGTTGTGGTTCTGCAGTTTGGGGAGGAAAAATATATGTTTTTGGAGGAGCTTTTGATGAATCTAAGTTTTCAAAGAATTTATGGAGTTATGATCCAATAGAAAAATCATGGGAACAACTTCCTGGTATGCCTGAAGAAAAATCAACACGTGGGGAGATAATAGATGGAAAATTATATATCATTGGTGGGTATAATCAAGAAAAAGCATCTAATAGTGTAGATGTTTACGATATTTCTTCAAAGAGATGGAGTCATGTTTTTGACCTTCCTGTGGATGTATCGGGACATGCAACTACAGTAATTGATGGGAAAATTTGGATTGTAGGAAATGCGAATGAAAACAACTTTTTAGCTTCTTTTGATCCTATTAATAAAATTTATATCGAATATAATTCAAACATTAAAGCAAACCTTTATGGAGGTTGTGCTTATGTAAACAATGAATTAATCGTATTCGGAGGTATTGTAGACAAGAAATCACCAGCTTTGAATAATGTTCAAAAGTTAGGAATGTAAAGAAATTGATAAATTATGAAGAAGGCCGATTATACTTTAATATAATCGGCCTTTTTTATTATTTTGATTTATTGAACATGTATCTGTCGATTTTCCATTCACCATTTACTTTTTTTAGAATAAAAAGTTCACGGTTTGCTTCTTCAACAGTCTGTCCATTTGCATGAATAAGTGTTTTACCATGTGATTGAGTTCTTGCAAATGCATAATCATCTTTCACAACAACTTCCTCAATATCGAAAACTACTGTAAGTTGAATTGCTGCAAATACATTATCATATGATATTGCAAGTTCTTCACTTCCTGTCGCTGTTGGAAAAGTTGTTGGATAAAAAATCCCATCCTCTGTATATAAGGTAACAATTGTCTTAGTGTCTCCAGCGTTTAATGCTGTTTCATAAGTTTTTAATAAAGAAATTACTTCTTCTTTTTCATTTGCTGGTTTAGTACCTGCATTTACTGCTGCTGTGTTCATGATTGTAATTATTAAAATGAATAAAATTTTATTTAAAGATTTCATTGTATTCTCTGTTTAGTGTGAATTATTTCGTTTTGATTACATCACAAAGGTGGCAGGTTTTGGTAGGGTTTACTTATAAAGAATAACAAGAAAAAATCTTAAACTAGATTAAGAGTAGAATAAGTTTCACAATACAGGTGTATATTAAATTATTACTTATAAAGTGTGTATTTTAATAGTCTAAAAGCTTATTAACCAATTACTATTAGCCCAAATCAAGAATGAGGTATTGTATCAATACTGTAAAATTACTTTTTGTTCTTCTTCTATCTTTTTCTCAGAATAGTTTTGCCCAAGAAGAAGTAGGACCAACGAAAGTGAAAGAAAAAATTAAAAATCGACATTATATTTCAGTGACTTTTGCTGAGACTTATATTCCTGAAGGCTCGGGCATGGATAATCTTGATCATAAAGGACATTTTGTACCTGGGATAGGATTTGATTACTTCTATCGATTTAAACCAAAATTTGAAGTAGGTGTGATGATTGATTATGAACTAGGACATTATCTCATACCACATGAAGAAGATTTAGAGAGAGAAAATGCATTGATCTTGTGTGGTGTTGTTACTTATGAATTGATCCCAAATTGGGTATTATTTGCCGGAGGTGGTGTAGAATTTGAAAAGCATGAACATTTAGCAGTGTATCGTGTTGGCACTGAGGTAAGTATTGATTTAGGAAAAGATTGGGCTATACCATTTGGTGTCTTTTATGATATTAAAAATGGTTACTATAATACACTATCTTTTAGTGTAGGTGTTGGAAAAGCCTTTTAAATTTAAGTTTACTCTACTGTCTATTCTAGAACTATTTTAAAAATGAAAAATATATTAATCTATTTATTACTCTTTCTATTACCATTATCAATTTTCGGGCAAGAAGGAGGAGATTCAACAGCAACTCTAAACGACCAAAAAGAAATCTATCCTTATAGATTACCTATTTGGGGGCAAAAAGTAACCGATAGAGGATATAAGTTTCCAAGACCTATTGGTTTAGGATTGAACTATGTTTACAATGAAATGTATTTAGATATTTCTGAATTTAAAATGGGAATCGGTGGAGTTGATCTTACCAGTATTTTGAATGAAGAAACTTTAGGGTTTAAAAAAACAAGAGCTTATGCTCATGGAGGTAATTTCCGATTGGATATGTTTATACTTCCCTTCCTAAATGTTTATGGGCTCATCTCTTATTCAAGAGGTGGAACAGAAGTAGCTTTACAACCCAATTTTGGAGGAGAAAAATTTCCTGAATTTAGCTCCAATGTTGAATTTAACGCATTAACAGCAGGTGGTGGAGCTACTTTAGTTTATGGGTTTAAGAAGTTTTTTATAAGTGCAGATGTAAACTTATCATCATCTTCAAGTGAACTATTAGATCAAAATGTAGGTGTTGTTACTTCTTCTTATAGATTTGGAAGAAGGTTTCATTTCAAAAGAGGCTCTAAATTAGCCTTTTACATCGGTGCTATGTATAGAAACTTTGTGAATCATGAAGGTAATGATGGAAGTGTAACATTAGGAGAAGCTTTACCTGGTTTAGAAGGGAAATATGAGGAATGGTACAATGGACTTACTCCTGCACAAAAACGAATTATTGATCGAGTGGAAGGTCAAGTCGAAGATGCCTTATCCGATACGCCTTATGACAAGATTACTGATTTACCTATTTCATATACTATCAAAAAAGATTTAATTAAAAAATGGACTTTCCAATTTGGTGGTAATTTTGAAATCAATGAATCATGGATGATTAGAGGTGAGTACGGGGTTTCGGATTATAGTAAGTTCTTGATGACAGGGGTTAATTATCGGTTCGGAATTAAAAAGAAATAAATTAATGTAATGAAGAGGGTATCATTTTGGAGATGACACCCTTATTTTTTACTTGAAAGTTCTTTTCTGATTTTACTTAAAAACTCAGGAGTAATACCTAAGTAAGAAGCAATTTGAACATTTGAAATTCGTTGGAGTAGGTAAGGGTGTTTTTCAGTAAAATTAATATACCTCTCTTGAGCACTACTACTTATATTATCTAATATTCGATCCTGTAAACTCATATAAGCATTTTCTATAAGAACTCTAAAAATTCTATTGAATTTAGGGTGTTCTACAAAAAGTACTTTTAAGTTTTCTAAACTCAAACGAATCACAGTGGTAGCATCTAAAGCCTCAATTTCTAGCCTAGAAGGTTCATTTTTATGCATACTTTTGATGTCATTAATCCAATGATTCTCAACAGCAAATTGCATATTATGTTCTTTACCTTCCTGATCTACATAATACATTTTTAATGCACCTTCTACCACAAAATTCATATGGGTAACAATATCACCGCTTTGTGATAAATATTGTCTCCTCCTAAGTTTTTTTACTTCAGAAATTTTAGTGATGAAGGCAATTTCCTCTTCGGTCAAAGGAAGGATATTAGTAAAATAAGAAATGATTTTATCTACCATACCTTTTTAAAGCTTAAGTTTATAAACAACTTTCAAATGTTGTGGAACTGATACTCCAAACAGATTTTACTTTTCTGGGTTTAGTCGTTAATCCTCTAGTATTTGAATTTATACTATTCAACAAGTTGACTAATGGGTTACTATCTGCAGCAGAACGAGTAGAACGTACACCATTTATATTGAATAATTGTTCGGGATTTGGAATTGCCTCTTCTGATGCTAAGACAAACATTTTGTCAATACCAGTACCCTCTACAGTGAATTCAATAAAATTTCCTTCAAGATTGACCGGTACAATATCTTTTTCATATCCTTCTAAGATATTATCAGATTTATTGTCTGAGAAGTTATAAGGAAGGAGAAGTTGCATTGCTCCAGCGTCATTGATCATAAATACATATAGGAACATATTTCTTTTTTTCCATCTATCGTAAAGGGCAGGGTCTTTTTTGAAAGCTAAACGCATATTTTGTCCTTCATAGATTTTCCCTTCTTCTATGATATTTCCATTATCTAAATCCTCTAAACATAATTTAAAAGGAAATGCCATACTAGCTGGTGATTTTAATGTCATCCATTTTTTAATAGCACCAATTTTTTGTGCTTGGTCTGTTAATGTAAAAGTAAAAGACTGACTATCTAAATTTACAGGATCAGCAAAAGTAGGGAGGGTTTTGATGTCAGATGTATTTGAGTTTGCAGATTGGTGTGTCCAAGCATATTTCAAATTTCCACCTTCATAAAAACCACTTAATATATAGGTTGACCCCATACTTGATGTTGCTAATTTTGTTGCAGAACCATCTAGTTTTCCATTTATAGCTTGAAATTGAGAAGTAGACAATGGAAGGTTAACTAATAATTTTACTTCAGAATCACCTTCACATTTTAGACTTGACACTGCATTACTCACTTCTTTTGAAGAAGGACTAGAGAGTATTTTATTTTGTCCACAAGTATTTGATACTACCCATTGAGAAGTACTCGGGTTGTAGGCTAAAGTATGCGTACCTTTTTCCCATGGTTTAACGAGTTGAAAAGAAGAAATACTGCTTAATTCTTTTCCAATTTCCAAAAGCTCCTGATCACTTAGTTTACTCTGAGGTACATAAACTACTAAATTTGCACGACTAGCATGTGCTAAAACTTTAACTTCAAATATATCTCCTTCTTTTAAAGACTTTAAATCGCCAGAAGATAGCTTTGCATAAGAATAAGTCATGCCATCCAATGATGAAATTTCAAGTGTGTTTCCTTTTTCATCTTTAATAGTTGAGCCTTTCGTAATATTTAGTGCAGCTCCTCCCAATAATTTTACTTCTCCAGTAGTTGCATTAATTTTTTCTACAAATAATAATGGGTTTTCAGAAGAGTTAGCATTAGCACCAAATAAAGTTTTATTCATTCGATCTTCTTGCCCTTCAAATGTAGGCGTTTGAACTTTTCCATCGTATCTCAATAGAGAACGAATTCTCTTCTCAAGTGTTGCTACATTTTCTACTGAAGGAGAGGCATTAATAGCTTGTAAGAAAGCATCCGTAAATGCACCTTGTGGGAGCCCTTCTAGATTAACTGTTTCGTCAGCTGTTTCATTATTTTGTGCAGCAGAAATGATCAATGCACCTCTAGTAGAAGGAGGAATTGTTTTTTCAACTGTTGTATTTCTATCTGGAAACTTATGATTCAAACTTCTAGACACAGGAGTGTCAGGAGTAAGTGCATTTCTACTTACAGACCCACTATGACAACTATCAAAAATTGCAGTGACAACTGCTTTTTTATCAGTGAGTGCTAAGAAAAAAGCATTTAATTCTGTATCAAGAATATAATTTTGAGTTCCTTTATAAGCATCTGAAGGTACAATGCATTCTTGAGTTTTATCTGCTTCAAAATGTTTACTGTTTTCTACTTGTGAACCATGGCCGGCATAGTAAAAGAAAACGATATCATTAGGATCAGTATTTTTCTCAAGCCACTTGAAAGCTTCTTTAAGGCTATTAGTCGTTGTGGTCTCAGGAGTATCTAACTTTTTTATAATATCAAACTGATACTTACACTGTAATACATTTGAAATAGCATTTGCATCCCTTACAGCACCATTCAAATTTCTCCAAGTAACGGTAGAGTTTGTAGGAGTATTGGGTATATATTTGTCGATTCCAATAACAAGGGCAATTTTCTTTGCATAGACACTAGAGCTAAAAAATGCAGTGACTAATACTAACAGTAGTAGGTTCTTTTTCATAAATCAATAAATACAACAATAAATGTTGAGGTTGTATGATATCTCAAAAATAACAAATTATATCACAAAAATTAGAATCAATATTTTAGAAAAAAGCAGGTAAATACCTTAATTCATTGAAATATTTTATTAAATCACTATATTTGCTTATAATATTTTTAATAAAACACGATTATCTTTTACGGATATATCAATGTGAAGCGAGAAAAGCAGAAGTAAGATGATCTACTACAGTACTAAACAACAGGCTGAAGAAGCTAGCTTAAAGAAAGCACTCTTCAAGGGTTTACCAGAAGACAATGGTCTTTATATGCCCGAAAAAATTGCGAAGTTACCACAAGAATTCTTCGATAATATTGAGAATTTATCATTTCAGGAAATTGCTTTTGAAGTGACCAATGCTTTATTAGGAGAAGACGTTCCTACGGAAGAAATTCGTAAGATTGTAAATGATGCGGTAAATTTTGATGCACCTATCGTAAAAGTAGTAGATCAAATTTATGCTCTCGAATTATTCCATGGTCCAACTTTAGCATTTAAAGATTTTGGAGCGAGATTTATGGCTCGCCTTATGTCTTATTTCTTAGATAAAGGAGAAAAATTACACATCTTAGTAGCTACTTCAGGTGATACAGGTAGTGCTGTAGCACAAGGTTTCTTTGGAGTGGAAGGTATTCAAGTGACTATTCTTTATCCTAAAGGAAAAGTGAGTCCTATTCAAGAACAACAGTTAACTACAAATGGTGGAAACATCAAAGCTGTTGAGATTGAAGGAACGTTTGATGATTGCCAACGTTTGGTAAAAGAAGCATTTTTGGATCAGGAATTAAGTGAGGCATTAAACCTTACTTCGGCAAATTCAATCAATATTAGCCGATTAATTCCTCAGTCATTCTACTATTTCAATGCTTTTGCTCAATTAAAGAGAGAAGGATTCAAAAAAGTAGTTTTCTGTACTCCAAGTGGAAACTTTGGTAACCTTTGTGGAGGATTGATCGCAAATAGAATGGGTCTTAAGGTGGAGCAATTTATTGCAGCAACTAATGCCAATAAAGTAGTTCCTGTTTATTTTAAAACTGAGGTTTTCCAACCTAAACCTTCTATTGCTACAATTTCAAATGCAATGGATGTAGGTAACCCCTCTAACTTTCCGCGTCTATTAGAATTGACAGGAAACTCTTTTGAGAAGTTGACTAAGAAAGTTTCAGGTGCTTATTATACAGACGAAGAAACTAGAGAAACGATGAAAGAGGTTTATGATGCGACAGAATATGTAATGTGCCCGCATACGGCGATTGCATATAAAGCATTAGAAACATATATGAAAGATGAGGATACAAACAAGAAAACGGCAGGTGTTTTCTTATCAACTGCTCATCCGGTGAAATTTGTGGAAATTGTGGAACCAGTGATCAATAAAAAGATTGAAATTCCTCAACGTTTACAAGAGATTATTGAAAGACCGAAAGAGGCAACATTAATGCCTGCTGATTTCAAGATTTTCAAACAATATCTGTTAGCAGAAACTGAATTAGTTTAATATAGAATTGTAGTTTAATACTGCAATCTTAAAATATATAAAGGTGAAAGGTAGTTATTATAATTACTTTTCACCTTTTTTACTTTATTAGTAAATCATTCACTATATCTTTTATCATTGTGTTAATTGAAGTTTCAGATAAAAATACATGGCTTTCAACATTGGCTAAATTTTTAAAGGCTCCTTTGGAAGAGGGAGAAAATAGCTTCGCATTTGATAATGAATTTGGGAAAGGAAATTTTAATGCTTACCCAATCGAAGAAGGAGTGGATGTTCGTCATGTGAGTTTTACTTTAAAACAAGAGATACTTTTTAAAGAACAAGCAAACAAAGAAAAGCAGGCACTTGTCATAAACTTTTCTTACCAAGGCTATCCGGAAGGAACTGTAATTGTAGAACATCCTAAGGAAATTTTGGTAGATGAAAAACAGGTACTGATCTATTCTGATAACTCTACAATCATCAGTAGGTTTTCAGAAAATTTCCCTCGAATGTATACGCAGATTATTGTTGATTTTTCTTGGTTGAAAAGAAATTATAAAGATTTTATTCAAAAATTCCCCAATGTTGATGTAGGTCTAAAAACTCCTCGTTCTTTTTTTGCGAAACAATCATACTCTTTAAAACATCAACGTTCATTGGAAGAATTGATGTTTACTGAATATCCAGATGAAATTAAAAAACCTGTTTATAAAGGCTTAGTATTGATTATTGTTGCTGATATTATTCATCAATTGCAGAAGTCAAAAGATAATGCAAATAAGCATTCCTTTTCAGAAGAAATTCAAACAGAACTAGATGATTTAGAAGTATATATCAAAGAGAACTTAGAGAAGGAAATAACAATAGAAATGCTGTGTAGAAAGATTGGTTATTCGAAAACTAAACTGCATAATTTGTTTAAGTCCTACTTTAATCACTCTATGTATGATTACATAAAATTCCTACGATTATCTAAAGCAAAATCACTTTTACTAACGACAAATTTACCAATATCTGAAATTTCTGTCAGAGTGGGCTATCATTCTATTCCTCATTTTACAAATCGGTTTAAAAAAGAATTTGGTGTAACTCCAGTCCAATTTAGGAAAGGATTTGATAGAGGAATGCTATAAATAAACCTTTTTTTATCTAAAAATTCTCATTTTTCGCGTAAAAGTAAATATTCATATTAAGTTCTAATTATTATATCTTCCTCAATAGAAATATGATGAATGTCACACTTTTACAGTTGTTACAATGATATCAATCATTAATAACTTTGTTTAAGTGTGAATAATATTTAAATGAACAATCGCATAATTATAAATGAATATTCAAATAATATTATTGTTAAACCATAAACTATATTTGACGTATTAATAATTAAATAACACGGTTTCAGCTGTTTGTTTAATCTATTAAACACTTTTGTTGCTCATCGCATTTTTGTAGATAAAAACAATTACGATAAACCTTCAAAAAGATGTTGAGCTACTTTAGTCATGGAAGTTTGACTTCCATACATCATTCTACTTAATACAATCAAATTCGATTGATACTTGATTAAAATATTATTTGAAATGAAAAAGAAACTTACTTTATCTATTGTTTTTATGATGTACATTTTGTTGACAATTCCACAAAATGCATCAGCGATGATTAGCCCTGAAAAAGTGAATACAGTCGCAGATATTATGACTTGGGTTGTAATATGTGTCGTTCCAGTGGTTGGAGCTATCGTATTTTGGAAAATTCATATTATTCCAGAAGAAATTGCAAAAAGGAGAAATCATCCGCAAGCAGACTCCATTCACATGATGTGTTTGCTTTCTTTAGTGATGGGAGGAATGCTTTGGCCAGTAGCATTAATCTGGGCTTATTCTAATCCTCACCAAATTCATGTGACTGAACAACAAGCTTTCGGAGCAAATACAGATTCTTCTGAAGAAGAAGAAGAAAAACAAACAGCCTAATTTCCCTCATTTTCCTCAAAATCTTAAAAATCAATAATCATGGTAGATTTAATATTAATTGTTTATTGTCTTATTGTATGGTTAGTTTTTATCAAATTCAAATTACTAGCCTGGAATACAACTTCAAAAATTATCGTTTTCATTATTCCTGTAGTAGGAATCTCTTTCTTAGTCTTGGCAATGAATATCTTTATGCCTTCATCAGATGACGTAAGAGTTTACAATAAAACTGTTCAGATAAAATCAAATGTTCGTGGACGAGTAGATAAAGTATTAGTTCAGGAAAATTCAAAAGTAAATAAAGGCGATACTTTATTTATCATCGAACAAGCTCCCTTCTTAGCACAAATTGAAGGATTAAATGCTTCGATTAAAAAAGCAGAGGCTTCAGTGAGTGTTCAATACAAAAATGTGGAAGCATTAAAAGCAAGTGGTAGAGCCGTTCAAGCTCAATTAGATCTTCAAAGAAAACGTGAGCAACAGTTCCAAGAATTAGTAGATGCAAACGCAGGTAACAAATTTGATTTGGAGCAAGCTCAAAATAATGTTCGTCAGTTGGAAGCTCAATTGGCACAAATAAAAGCACAAGAAGCTTCAATTCTAGCCAATATTACAGCAGAGTATAATGGACAACAGGTTTCTGTAGCAGAGCTAATTGCTAAGTTAGAAAAAGCAGAATGGGACTTAGAACAAACTGTAATCAAAGCTCCAATAGATGCGACAGTGGTCAACTTGCAATTGCGTCCAGGTGCCATGGCACTTCCATTGACAGATTTAATGTCACTTGTAGAGTCTCGTCAAAATATCATTGCTTCATTTGATCAAAACGAATTACATAAAATCCGTGAAGGAAATGAAGTAGACCTTACCTTCGTTACACGTCCAGGAGAAATTATTCCTGCAAAAGTAGAATCGATTGTTTGGGCATCTAGTAGAGGTCAATTATTGCCAAGTGGTAAAATGCCTCAAATTGATCAAAATTTACAAAAGAGAGGTAAATATATGGTGAAGTTTTCTACAGAAGAAGACTACAACATTCCGATGGGTGCAAATGGCTCTGTAGCTGTTTATACTTCGACGATGGAACCTTTCTATATCATTCGTAAAGTAATGATTCGTCTTTCGGCTAAAGTGAACTACCTAATTTTAAAAGCTCACTAAAAAATCAAATGATTGTTCATTATGAATTTATCTAAAAAAATAATCCTTTCACTAAGTGCAGCTTTTGTACTTAGTGGATGTATCAAACTAAAAGATGCTCCAACTTCGGATCAGATAAAAGAAGATAATACTGCATTAGAGAATATGAATATTCCTGATGATTGGGTATTTGAAGAAATAGATTCATCTGCAATTGATTTAGGTTGGGCAAAAGAATGGGAGACTGCAGATTTGGATTCCATCATTGCAGAAGGTTATAGATATAATGTAGATATCAATGTTGCTGCTTCTAGAATAGAACAAGCAAACAAAGGGTTGAAAATCGTAAAAGCACAAATGCTTCCTATTTTTGGTGCAGGTGCTTCAGGAGGATATAATTTTCCTACTCAGGGGGCAGCACCAAGTTATGGTTTTGTCAACATGTCATGGGAAGTTGACCTTTGGGGAAAGCTTCGTTATGCTAAAAAAGGAACGGAGACAATGATTTATTCTGCAGAATATGGAAAGCAGAAATTAGAGCAAGTTTTAGCCGCTACAATTGCAAAAGCATGGTACACTGCCGTTTTTATTCAGCAACAAAAAGAATTACTGAATCAAGCAATTGAAGCTACTGCTGAGATGGCGACTTTAAATGAAGCTCGATTAAAAATTGGTGTTGCTAAGGAGTCTGATGTATTACAAATGAACGCTCAAGAAGCAAAGTTTAGAGAAAAACTAGTCGCTTTAGAGCAAGTTGAAAAAGATACAAAAAGATCAATTGAATTATTAATTGGTAGATATCCTAAAGGTGAATTGGAAGTTGCTGCTGCATTGCCAGAGTTGAAAACGGAAGTTCCTGAGAATTTACCAATGAGCATGTTGGAAAATCGCCCTGATATCATGATTAGTCAGTATGCAGTACAACAAGCTTTCTATAGTAAAGAAATTGCAAAGGCGGCAAGATGGCCAAAAGTTAGTATCAATTCTTCATTTGGTGGAGTCAATTCTACTATGCAAGGTATGTTACACCTTTCCAATCCAATTTTCTCATTGGGTGGAAACCTTGTGACGCCAATTTTTAGTTGGGGAGCAATCAAAGCCAATATTTCTATTCAAGATGAAGCACAAAAACAAGCTGTTTTATATTATGCAAAATCATATTTGACGGCATTAAGTGAAGTAGAAACAAGCTTGAATGGTATCAATGCTGTTGAAGATCGTTTTGAACAATCTACAATTGCTTTAGAGAATTTAGAAAGAACTTATAAGTTATCGGAATTACAATATAAAATCGGTAATGAAAATATGTTTACACTACTTCAAAAACAATTACAACTTCTTGAAGTAGCAACGAATCAATTAAACCTGAAGTATGAAAAGATTTCTCAACGTATCAATCTTTATCTTGCATTAGGTGGCGATTACATCGCAAAGAATTAATAAGATGAATAATTTGTAAGTATATACTAACCTTCAGTATATAAATCAGCCCTACGTCTTTTGTTAGATGTAGGGCTTTGTTTATTTGATATCTAAAAATAATTACTTGTTCTTAATACCAAATTTTGGATCTATATTCAATTTAAAACTCCATAGAATAGCGGGAATGCCTGATATTACCACCAACAAAAAGAAGTTGCTATAACCAACAAATTCTTGGATGTAGCCAGACACCATACCAGGAAGCATCATTCCTAATGCCATTAATCCAGTACAAACGGCATAATGTGATGTTGCATTGTCTCCCTTTGAAATATAAAGCATGTACATCATTAATGCAGTAAAACCAAAACCATAAAAGAATTGTTCAATTGCAATAACAATCGCTACATAAATCATATTATTGGAAGCTAATGTCGCTAATATCCAATAACCAAGATTCGGTAAGTTTAATGATAAAAGCATGGGGATTAACCAAAATTTTAATCCTTTTGTATAGATAGCGATTCCTCCTAAAATACCTCCAGCAACTAAACAACCCAAGCCAATTGTTCCGTAAAGCACACCATAATCATCATTGGAAAGTCCCATTCCGCCAGTACCAACATCATCTAATAAAAAGGGAGTTGCAATTTTTACTAGTTGTGCTTCACCTAGTCGGTATAATAAAATGAATACTATACCAATGTAAATTTTGTCTTTTTTGAAGAAAGTTAGGATTGGAGAATCTAAGACTTTATGATTTTTCTCTGCCTTTTTTCTTAAGTCAAAAACAGTATAAATAACCACCAAAGCTCCCAGAATTAAATAAGTAATAGTAGTCTCAACTTCTAAAAATTGATTGATCAACCATCCACCAAGACCTATAATACAGATTTGACTAAAGATGATACCTACTTCTTTTAAACCTTTAGATTGTTCATCTTCAGATCTTAGTTTTTCATTATTAGGTAAAATAAATTTATGTATAAAACTAAAAATTACCATAAAGACACCAAGACCCGCAAAAGCAATACTCCAAACCGTTGTATAGTCCTGATACATATTGTGTAAATATCCAGTTACCGTAACAATCAATCCTTGTCCAATCCACATTCCGATACGGTAAAACGTACTTCTAATACCAACAAAAAAGGCTTGTTGATCATCTCTCAAACCTATCATGTAAAACCCATCTGTTGCGATATCATTAGTTGCTGAGGATAGAGCAATGATCCAAAAAGCAGCTAGGGAATATTTAAAAAAGTTTTCCATTGGAAGAGTTAGAGCAATAGCAGCAAAACCACCTCCAATGACCAATTGCATTAGGTATATCCACCATTTCTTTGTGCGAATGACATCAACTATTGGACTCCAAATAGGTTTGATTACCCAAGGTAGATTTAACCATGAAGTATATAAAGCAGCTTCAGCATTACTTATTTTTAAATTCTTATACATGATCAATGCTACCACATTCACCATGATGTAAGGTATACTTTCTAATATATAAAGACTAGGTAGCCATTGCCATGGACTTCTTTCTTTATGTTGTTGCATGTGTTGAGTAGTTTATATTTTTAGTATTGAACTTTTATCTTTTTAGAGAAGAGACCGCCTGCTTTAAGCATGATCGCATTGCTTCGGCTACTTTCATTATAATTAGCATCCAAAGCTGTAACAATGTAAGTATAATTTTTTCCTTTTTGAATATCTCGATCAACGTAAGTCTGTGTCTTATAGGGCTCCTTATTGATGATAGTATGTATATATTTTCCATCTAAATTACCAAAACCTTCTTCTTCATATCTGTAGATGACATACTTCTCAATACCTGAATTTAGTTCTAATTCTTCCCATTTCAATTGAACACCACTATAAACAGTTCCAGATGTTTCAGTAATTCTAACTTTTGATGGAGAAACTAATTCTTTTGTGGTAACTGAAGGAGGAAGGACATAATTTTTATAATTTAATTGGATGGAAGAAGTTACTTTTAAAGGATCTTCAAAAAGGTACTTTGCACTAAAAAATGCATTTCCTTTTACTCTATCATATTTTCTATTGATATAAATCTGAGCAGCAATTTCCTGAGGATCTTCCCATTTAGTACCCACTTTGTATAGGGCTTGACCAATGTAAAGATTGGTATTGTAACAGTTATTATTCCACCATCGAACAACTTCCTCGTATGGAGCAGCTCCCAATTCTCTATGCCAATATACTTGAGGTATAACATAATCAATCCAACCTCTACGCATCCATTTGACAATATCAGCATGCAAATCATCATAGTTAGTAATGCCTGCTCGGGTATTAGAACCGCTTGGATCCACATTATTATTTCTCCAAACACCAAATGGACTAATACCAAATTGTACATCAGGTCTTTCCTCTCTCAATTGCATTGAAAGACTTTGGACGAAATAGTCGACATTTTCTCTTCGCCAAGCTGCTTTATCATCAAATCCAATTCCATACTTTTGAAATGATTCATCATCTGGAAATTCTTGTCCTTGTATTTTATAAGGATAAAAATAATCGTCAAAATGTATAGCATCTAAATCATAATGCCTAGCTACTTCCATAATGGATTTTAAAACAAACTTTCTTCCTTCAGGATGACCTGGATCGAAGTAAAATTTATTGCCATATTTTACAAACCACTCTCTGTGATGAAAAAACGGATGATCTGGCGCTAGCTGTGTTGTATCAGCATTCATGGTTACCCTGTAGGGATTGAACCAAGCATGAAAATCTAAGTTACGTTGATGTGCTTCCTCAATCATAAATTGAAGAGGATTAAAATAAGGAGTAGGGGCTTTTCCTTGTTTTCCTGTCAAATATTTACTCCATGGTTCATAAGAAGAAGGGTAAAAAGTATCTGAAACAGGGCGTACTTGAACAATGACCGTATTAAAACCAAGTTCTTGTATTTTATCTAGATAGCGAACATAATCTTCCCTTTGCTCTTCTGTCGTAGTCAAATTAGGGGCAGGGTAATCGATATTGTTAACCGTTGCAATCCATACTGCTCTAAATTCACGTGTATTTTGTGCAGAAAGAGAACCGATTAGAAAAATAAAAAATACTTGAAGTACAAAAAAAATCTTCATGTTAGATAGTCAAATTATTTCTAAACATGAAGATAAGGTTTTTTAGGTAGAGGCAATAATTCTATCTATTAATTCAAATATTATAATTTAAATCTGCCTCCTATAATAAATTGTCGTTGGTTCAATTGTACTTCTGATCTTGTTGTAGCGATAGATGAATTATTGACTGTGATATAAGTATTGTTGAAAAGATTTTGAGCTAATTAATAATATCAATTTTAATGCAGCCTAAAGTTACAATTGTTATTAGAATTCAATAATTAATAAATTTCAAAATGAATCTATATGTATTGTATTACAAATTAATATGATAATCTATTAACCCCTGAGTTGGAGATTTGATAATTTGAGGAGAAGCGATATCAACTTTTTCAAAAGCTTTTAATAATAAAGGGGAAAAATGATGAGCAATAGAACCCGTTATTTTAATTGGTAAGTTTTCTTTGTAAAAAGGGATAATATAATACTGAATAAATTTAGCAAATTGCTCTAAGATCATCTCTTTTAGGTGTTCATCATATTGATGATGTTCTATGATAAAAGGAGCAAATGAAGCGCAAAACGTATTTGGATTTTTCTTTTTGTATAAAGACTCCAAAATATCATTTGTATTAAGATTATAAGTATCTATGAAATGACTAATAGTTTCCATAGACAATTGAGTAGTTAATAATTTTTGTAGGAAAGTAAGTCCTAAGGTAGCCCCACTTCCAAAATCACTTAATAGATAACCTAAAGAAACCGGTTTTTCAATAATTTCTTCTTTTCTATATAAACAAGAATTAGCACCAGTGCCTAAGATTGCGGCAATACCAGTTTCTTTATGTAATAATCCTCTTGCAGCACCAAGAAGATCAGTTTCTACAACTAATTTTGCATTGGGAAGGTGAGGAGTAAGCGTATCTTTTATTTTATTGATTCGGTCTTCAGAACTACAACCTGCACCATAAAAGTAAACTTGTTCAATAATATCATCTTCAAGTATTTCTTTAAATACACAAAGATCCTGATGAAATGCTTTAGTAAGCTCTTCATGAGACCAAAACAAAGGATTATACCCCGATGATTGATGATTCTTAATGACTTTTCGATTTTTTGTATCGATCAAAGTCCAGTCTGTTTTGGTAGACCCGCTGTCTGCTATTAATTTAAAAATTACTTTTTATTTGTAGTGATTAAAAAATTAGTTCTTTTCATGGCTTCTTTGAAATATCATCAAATCAGTTCCATTTCTTTGTAATGCGAATACAACAAAAATAATTAAAGCAATGACCAAAACAATACTTGTAGCTGCCATTATCTTATAAATATCTGTATTTGCTTGAGTTTCTAACTCTTTTTCTTTGAGTTGAAGATGTTGTTGCTGTAATTCTTTTTGTTGTGCTAACTGCAGTTGTAATTCTTTATCATTGACAGAAAGTTGAGCAGAATTGAGGTCACCTTTTGTTTGAGCTAATTCTTGCATTAAGTTATTGGTCAACTCTTTTTGTTTAAGAAGTGCTTGTTGAGCTGAGGCTTCAGACTGTTCTGCTAATTTTTGTTCTTTTAGAGATTGTAAATGTTTGGCTTGTGTTTTTTCCAACAAAGCCTGTGTTTCTGCGAGTTGTTCTTGAGTGCTTTTAAGTAACTCATTATGTTCTTTTGCACGCTGCCCCATTTCTTGGATTTGACGGTTGTTGTCGTCTATATTTCTCTGCAACCTATACTTATCATCTTTTAATTCTGAAATTCTAGTTTCTAAAGAACGAATTGAACCTTGTTTCATGTCTAACTTCTGATCATTAGTAGATAATTCAGCTTCTCTTTCATTAAGTCTTTTTTCTAAGCGTAATAAATCTTCTTTTAAGTCTAAAATTCTATCATTTTGATGTTTAATCTTAGACAGATAAGCATTATTTTCAGCATCTATTTGTGCGTTCTTTTTTTCAAGTTCGTTAATTCTCATTCGTTGTTGTTTAGATCCATCGGATCCAGAGAAAGCAGCATAAACACCAAGAGCTCCACAGACCAATAGACCAATGACGCCAATCTTCACCCAGTTTTTTTGCTGAATTAGCTCTTCTTGAAAATTATTTTTATTATTTCTCATTGACTGTTTGTGTGCAATAAAAATAGTGTTACAGATTAAAATAGAAAACTACATGGTAGTTTAGATAAAGTTTACTGTTTTGTTAAAGGGTTATGTCAGTATTACACATTAAATATTGTGAATTTTAGCAATTTTTCAAAGAAAATAATGATATATATAATCAAGTAAATCAGAATGTTATCAATTTGTTGTACTTGGAATTATTAAATTTTAGACTCTAAAATGTGTTTTGAAGAGTGAATTATTACATAAAGTGTACAGATGATATTCAATAAAAATATAGATATGTAGAGTTGATTAGCGAAAATAAATCATTCAAAACTCTTTTATGGTTTATATGGTTTCTTTGATTAATTATATAACCTTGGAAAAGTACAATAAATACATGGAAATGTATAATAATAAGGTTGTAAATAAATCTAAATTAGTTGTTGTATAAATGTAAATGTATAGTATATTTGCATCCATAAATTTTAGAAATGAGAATTTTCTAAATAAATCGCTGATAATCAGCACAAGCGTCAGACGGACACTTGATTTTATTACGAAATAAACTTTTAATGAAAAAGTTTTTGCTTTATTTAACTGCGTTTGTATTAAGTATTGGAACTATTGATAATGCTTCAGCATCTTTAAATAATTCTATTACAAGTGTAAAAGATACGGATACTATTAAAAGAGAAAGTTACATTAGAACTTTATATAAATCTTTTGATCCTATCTGTAGAAAATACGGAATCAATACAAAAGTGGCTATATCTCAAGCAATAGCCGAGCAAGGTTGGGAATTAAGAAAGGATTTCAGAATTTTCAATATTGCATCTACTAACCCTACTAGAAGCAAACTAGTTTATGATAATGGGGAACAACGTTTTAGAAGATATCGAGTATATACTTCATTAGAACAAGCTGTAGAGGATTATTGCAAAGTGCTAACTAGTTTTCACACTTATCGCAAAAATGGATTGTTTGAGACTTTAGATCCAAACATGCAAATCGAATCAATTGCGAAAGGTGGATATGCAACAAACCCAAAGTACCAAGAATTGGTAACTGCTGTGATGGAGAAATTTGTTTCTCCTGTTGTAGATAACTTACGTGAAGAAGAAGCAATTGCTAGAAGATCAGAACAACTTCAAGCAGTAACTTCAGTGAGTAGCGTTGAAGCACAACATATTCGTTTCTGTTTGCCGTCAAGCTACTAGAAACGTCTTTACCTAGACATAACATATTGGAATTATAAGAAACAGGAGATCCCACTTAATTGTGAGGTCTCCTGTTGTTATTTAAAAGGTGAAACAAAATCAGTGTAAACTTTTTGTTATGTCAGAAAAAATCAAAAAGTTTAGGGTTTTAGAATAGAATTAATTGTCGAATCCATTTCTCTGTACCCTTTTCGGCCGAGATCACGAACAACTTCTCCTTGTGCTAGAAGTTCATCCCAGATGTTCATCTCTACAATTTCGAAAAAGTTTTTTTCATCTTCTTCTGAAGCAAATCTGTAAAGATCTTTCAGGCCTCTTCGTTGAATTTCATTCTTTACCAGAATGTCCTTCATGCTTTGGACTAACTGAGCACAAACACCTAATTCAAAATCTGAATTAGCTCTGATGGAAACATTAAAATCATAATTGTCTCCTTTGGCAGTAGCAGTCACGCGTGGTTTGATAAAATGCTTCATGAAGCTCTGTTTACATAGTTTTTCGACTTTTTTCTAGATCGGTACACCGTAATGAGACGGGTGTCCTCAAAGATAAATATGTACGATTTGTACTTCCGTTTATCTCTTCGGCAGTGTGAACCAAAGCATTCTGATTTGTATGCTTGGTAGACGATGTTTAGATAATCTTTTTTGCGCCAATGACGACATCGCTTGGACATCGCGTTGTAGGCATGAGTGCTGATTTCAATAAACATATTTGCTAGAAATAAAAAAACGCACAGTCTCCCGTCTAGAGCTTGCACGTCGATGATAAAAATAAAATAAGTAACAAGAGTGCTAAGCACGCTAAATAAGTTAATGAATATTAATGAGAAATGCACTTTTATAAGAGAGATATTGACTGTGAAATAGATAGAGTAGGTAGGTTTGGATTATTCCTTAAAAATTGTTGATCAAAAGTTGATCTGAAATTTATGGTAATCTCAAAAAAGTTATGTAACTTATGAATCTGTGCTCTTTAGTTTTTAACTTTACTGCAAATAAAATTTTAATAAATATGAGTACTCCAAAGCTTGAAGAAGGTAAGGATTATTACATTGAAAATGGTCTTTATGTTTTTACAAAAGAATACCATATAAAAAGAGGATATTGTTGTAAAAATCAATGTAAACATTGCCCTTGGGGTTTTAAAAAAAATAAGATAAAGACATCTATTCTTTAACCTAAGTATTAGATATAAAAAAAGATTGATCAAATGTTTAAGTTTGATCAATCCTTTTTTTTTTGAATGAATAATTTAGCATTAAAAATGAAGTATAAGTTATTGCAAACTCATTCCTTATTTTTAATGCTTAACTCACTAATATGAATATGTTCCATAAGGAGAGTGGATGTCTAATGACTTTCCTCCTTCTTTTGTTTCTACTCTACCGATTATTTGAGCATCTACATTAAATGATTTAGAGATGTCAATAATAGTTTGTGCATGTTTAGGATCAACATAGATTTCCATACGGTGACCCATATTGAATACTTTGTACATTTCTTTCCAATCTGTACCACTGTTTTTGTGGATCATCTCAAATAGAGGAGGGATTGGGAATAAGTTATCCTTGACAACATGTACATTGTCTACAAAGTGTAAAACTTTTGTTTGAGCACCACCGCTACAGTGAACCATACCATGAATTTCTGGTCTTAATTCATCCAATACTTTTTTAATGATTGGTGCATAAGTTCTCGTAGGTGATAAAACAAGTTTACCAGCATCTAATGTAAGATCAGCAATTGCATCTGTCAATTTCTGTGTTCCAGAATAGATTAATTCATTAGGAACTTGTGGATCAAAACTTTCAGGATACTTTTCAGCAAGATATTTAGCAAATACATCATGACGAGCAGAAGTAAGCCCGTTACTACCCATACCGCCATTGTATTCTGATTCATAAGTTGCTTGACCATATGAAGCTAGACCAACAATTACATCACCACCTTGGATATTGCTATTGTCAATAACTTCATCACGTCTCATTCTTGTTGTTACAGTACTGTCTACGATAACTGTTCTAACAAGATCTCCAACGTCAGCAGTTTCTCCACCTGTACTATGGATATCGAATCCATTGTCACGAAGCATTTGTAATACTTCTTCTGTACCGTTGATTAACTCTGAAATTACTTCACCTGGGATAAGGTTTTTGTTTCTACCAATTGTGGAAGATAATAGAGTACTTCCTGTTGCTCCAACACAAAGAAGATCATCTGTATTCATGATGATAGCATCTTGTGCAATACCTTTCCAGACAGACATATCGCCTGTTTCTTTCCAGTATAAATAAGCTAAAGATGATTTTGTGCCTGCACCATCAGCGTGCATAATTGCACAGTACTCTGGATCGCCTGTTAGAATATCAGGAACGATTTTGCAGAATGCTTTAGGAAATAAGCCTTTATCCAAACGCTTAATTGCATTGTGGATGTCCTCTTTTGAGGCGGAAACACCGCGCTGTGCGTATCGCTCTTGCATGAGATTCAATAGGTTGTAATGAAACTGAAAAGCCCAGACCTCTATTTTTTGTGGGATTGGGCTGATGCGGCAAAATTATACTTTTTATGGGGATTATTAAATATTTTCTATGATAAAAAAAGTAATATTTAATTGTTTTTATCTTTCCATGGCTACATCGTCTGCTGTAATGATAGGAGCAGTGTTACCCCAAGAGTTTCTAATGTAGTTCAATACGTCTGCAGCTTCTTGGTCAGAAAGAGCTCCTTGTTTAGGCATAGCACCCGTATATGTAACTCCATTAATGGTAATTGGCTCTTCTAAACCATGTAAAACTTGACGGATTGCTTGGTGTTTATTTTCAACTAAATATTTTGCATCTGCTAATGGAGGAACCTGAGGTTCGATACCTTGTCCTTCACTTAAATGACAATGCATACAATTAACCATATATACTCCTTGTCCTCTTTTAATACTTTCATCTAATGGATTATAACTAATAAAGGAGAATAATATTATCGAAAATAAAACGATGAGATAAGGTGTTATTTTTTTCATGATGAATATCTTAGGTGTTAAAGTTACGTTTATACTTTAAAGGTAATTTTTTTATAACTTTTCACCGGTGACTATCATCAGTGTTTAAAGGAGTATTATTATCATTCTTCTTGATTAAGAGGAAGCAAATTTTTCTAAACCAAGTCCAAATAAAGCAAAATCATATTTGACAGGATCTACAGGATCAAGCTTTTTTAAATTATCTGTTAATTCAACAGCTGCTTGCCAGTCTGTTTGTTTTCTTGTGAGTAATTTTAATTTTCTACTTACTCTTTCGACATGCACATCTAAAGGGCAGATTAATTGGGAAGGTTGCATCGTTTTCCATAATCCAAAGTCAATACCTTTATTATCATCTCTAACCATCCATCTTAAAAACATATTTATTCTTTTACAGGCAGACTTTCTTGCTGGGGTAGCAATATGTTTTCTTGTTCTTTGGGGTGCATCCTCTTCTTCAAAAAAATAATCATGAAACTTAATTAATGCATTTTCTACATTAGGATCATCTTCCGAAAGCCCCAAAAGGAATGCATCTTCTAATGAATTGTACTTTTGATAGTGTCTTTTGAAAAATGAAATAAAATAAAGGGTATCTATATCATTAAAAGTTCGGTGTTTGAAATCTAAGAAAGGAGCTAAATCACTTTCCTGATGATTCATGATAAAGTCATGTGGAGCATTGTCCATGAGGATTATTAGCTCTCTACACTTATTGATAATTGTTTTCCTCTGACCCCAAGCAAGTACAGCTGCCCAAAATCCCATGATCTCAATATCTTCTTTTTTTGAAAAAGAGTGGGGAATGCAAATTGGATCATCAGGAATGAAATTTGGCTGATTGTATTTTTTTAAGCTGCTTTCTAAGAGATCAATCATATTTTTTAATTTTTAAGTCAATTTTCCTCTCAAAAATAGTGTTTAATCCTATTTTATTCTTAATGATTGTAATAATTGCTCTTTTTTTTTGAAAAAGGTTTGGAGTGAATGCACTTTTCAAATACCTTTGCACTCGCAAAAAACAGTTGCTCCGTTCGTCTAGGGGTTAGGACGCCAGGTTTTCATCCTGGTAGCACGGGTTCGAATCCCGTACGGAGTACAAGTCTAATTGAGACTTAAAATCAATACCCCGCTCCGTTCGTCTAGGGGTTAGGACGCCAGGTTTTCATCCTGGTAGCACGGGTTCGAATCC
>NZ_JBSWYJ010000043.1:0-48768 GCF_056161045.1 Flammeovirga sp. AWQ4_249 | reverse complement strand
TCACTATAAAGAGTGCCTCTACTTTAAAAAGTATTTTCAATTCAAATTTTAAACGTAATACTTTCATCCCCCATGACTGAAGTCATGGGCTTATGGGTGGGTATTTTTTCAATGAAAGATTCTGATTTTGTATATATAATTCCTAATAAGACATAGATGGTTCGTGAGTCACTATAAAGAGTGCCTCTACTTTAAAAAGTATTTTCAATTCAAATTTTAAACGTAATACTTTCATCCCCCATGACTGAAGTCATGGGCTTATGGGTGGGTATTTTTTCAATGAAAGATTCTGATTTTGTATATATAATTCCTAATAAGACATAGATGGTTCGTGAGTCACTATAAAGAGTGCCTCTACTTTAAAAAGTATTTTCAATTCAAATTTTAAACGTAATACTTTCATCCCCCATGACTGAAGTCATGGGCTAATGGGTGGGTATTTTTTCAATGAAAGATTCTGATTTTGTATATACTATTCCTAATAAAACATAGATGGTTCGTGAGTCACTATAAAGAGTGCCTCTACTTTAGGACATACTTTCAATTCTAAGACTACCCTTAATTGATAAAATGCAAACATTTAAGCCCATGACTTCAGTCATGGGACTACGATATTTTGGTATATTTATGTCAACCCACTGTTCGAAAGTACTGTCTTAGGTGTTACTTAGAACTATCAAATTGAATAAGTTTTTTACTTGATAAAAGATTCAGAAACCAAACTATCCCAAATAGGATTAGTTTAGAGTCTGGAAATTCAATTAATCAACATAGTATTACACCATTTGCAAATAGACTATATGAAATATATCAATCTGATAAAGGAAAGCTATAGTAGAGCCCTTTTTAGTGTCAGTAAGATTCGTGTAGAACTTGGAGTTGTACTTTTCATATTCAACAAATTAGCTTCATATAAAAAAGTATGAAGCTAATTTGTTTGTAGTCCCATGACTGAAGTCATGGGCTAATTGGGTGGGTATTTTTTCAATGAAAGATTCTGATTTTGTATATATAATTCCTAATAAGACATAGATGGTTCGTGAGTCACTATAAAGAGTGCCTCTAATTTAGGACATACTTTCAATTCTAAGACTACCCTTAATTGAAAAAGTGCACACATTCAAGCCCATGACTTCAGTCATGGGACTACGATATTTTGATATTTATCATTATGATAAAATATTATATATGAGAAGCCTTTCCTTTTCGGACAATTCTACTATTTCGTTTATGCTTATTTTATTTTAATTCCAATTTTACTATTCCCATTTACAGAAAACGTATCTTCTATACTATTCATAAGTTCCATATGTTTTTTAAAATTCTCTGGTCCTAGTAATGCCTCAAGAGAGTCTAATTCTTCTTTTGACAACTCATTTTTAGTTACTCTTTCATTTACTTTATAAGACTTTCCATCTTGTTTTATATTGCATGAAATTAAAAATATCAGTACAATAAATATTTTATTTCTTTTGATCATAAATTGACTTTATTTCTAGTATTTTGTGGAATTCACTTACTGATTTACCATATAAGCCTTGAAATATTAAGGGTTTTATTGCAGTTACATATTCTTTGCAAGAAAGCTATCTTTTTCTTTTGTTCTATTTTTTTCATCCTTTAGGTGTCAGTATGTTTATAAAAAATATGAACGTAATTTTTTTATTCTATAAATATACACAACGCATATATTTCAAACGTTGTTATTTTGAGAGGAACATTAAAAAATTGAACTCAATATAATATGTAAACCTTATAAGTACCCAACTTCAATTCAAATAAAAAATCAACTTATAATTACTTCTGAACTATAAAGGGTTTCCTATTTAAGATGAAAACCATTCAATAAACTGTTACTCAGAAAAAAAATAGTAATAATAATAGTTCAAAAGGGTCCTTATTTTGTTCAAATGCGGGCTAAAATGAGCTTTTTGACGAATATAGACTTATTGAAAGGAAAATACCCTCACAAATTGTAATTCATGAGGGTATTCTAATCGGTAAATAAATACTATTAATTTTCTGCTACTTCGTCATCTTTGTCTGATCTAAAAGGATAGACCGGAAAACCATCTGCACTGAATAAGTTGGCTTCATGATAGTTTGAAAAAGCATAGCGAACATATTTAGGTTGAGCAACTTCTTCCGAAGACACCCAAAGTTCATGTTTTCTAAATATTAGTTTTGCCTTAGCAGGATAGAATTCACCGTCTTCACCAGCAATTTCAAAACCTCTAATTTCTTCTTGGAATGAAGTCAATCCTGTTTTCGCGTTTTGTATTTTCACCTTAATTTTTCCATCAATAATCTCTTTTTCTCCAAAAGTTGGATAGTTAAATTCAAATCCAGGTACTTGATATACTTTGTCTAATGCGATGTAAGAAAGACGTTCTCCAATTTCGATTTTTTTTGGAGGGTGAATAAAATATTGTGCCCCAAGATCTGCTGTTGAAACCAACTCGACATTTTCGTTTTCTTGGGTAATTTGATATTGACTTTCCCTTAATTTTGCAGCTTCTAAACCTGAAGGGTTTCCATAATTGAAAGGTGCAATTTCACACATATAAAATGGAAAATCTCCCTGTCCCCATTCTTTTCTCCAACTAGAAATCAACGTTTTCATCACTTCTGGATAAGCTGCTGATTCCATTTTGTTGGCTTCTCCTTGATACCAAATAGCCCCTTTGATTGTATATCCTACTATAGGATGAATCATTTTATTGTAAAATACAGAAGGTCTCTTTTCTACATTTTTTTCTTCAGGAAGTTCTTTGTCTTTGTAAATTGAAATTGTTTTGATGTCTTCATTATTAATCCAGCATTCTGCTTTAGTAGCCCCTCTCGAAGAATGAATCAAACCTACAGGCACGTTCAACTGTTCCGCTAATTGTTGACCAAAAATATAAGCAACTACACTAAATTGTCTAACTGTTTGAGCATTACATAAAGTCCATTTTCCTTCTATTTCTTCTACTTCTACATCACTGTCTTTTCTGTTTACTTGAAATAAACGAATGTGATTGGGCTTATTGGCTTCCACAATTTTCTTTGTTGATCCAATAACAGGCTGATTGTTATAACCTATCAAAGGCATTTGCATATTGGATTGTCCTGAAGCTAACCAAACTTCACCAATTAATATATCTTGCAAAGCTACTTCTGAAGTTCCTTTGACGTGAAGATTTTGAACTTCATATGACCCTTTGGGCGTTTGTAGAAAAACTTCCCATTTGCCTTCTTGGTTGGTCTTAGTCTCTGCTGTTGCACCCCAACTTGTTGTGATATTAATTTTTGTTTTGGCTTTATCCTTTCCCCATATTTTCACTTCTGAACTTTGTTGTAAGACCATATGATCACCAAATACAGAGTGCACAGTTGTTTGAGCGAAAAGTACGGTTTGAACAAGAAGTAATGTTAATGTTGTAATAATTCTATTCATTTCTTTTGGTATGTTATAGATGTTTGCTACGCCGCAAATTTAGAAGACTTAATGTATTTATTTTAGCATAAAATGGTCAAATTTGAAGGTGTTTTCAGCATTTTTCCTTTGACTTTTTACCATTGATTATCCTACTTCAACAGAGATAGATTTTCATCAAAATTCATTTTAAAAAGTTGAAGCACTTACTCTGTTCGAATAAGTGCTTCATCAACTTGAATAAATAAGATTATCTATTTATTCAAAAATTTCTTGCTAGAATTTGTCGTGTCGATCTCCAAATTCCAACCCTCCATTATTAAACTGTATCATAGGATGTAATGCAATTTCATACATAGAATATCTTATAATAATAATTCACAATGCTTACACTGCCTACGATGTCTTTCGCCTTATTGAGGAACTGAAACGCCAATGATCTCGAACATCTGCTTTTTTAATTCAGCTTTCTGTTTTTGATATTTCTTTTTTGACGCTACGTTATTCCATTCGTAAGGGTCTTTGCGATGATCATATAATTCTTCTTGACCATCTTTATATCTTATATATCTAAAATCTTTTGTTCTGTAAGAATATGTTTGTTTTAATACATACTCTTGCGGAAGATCTTTGATAATCTTGATATGCCATAATGCCTGTGGATTGGTAGATACACCAAGACCTTCAACGGGTTCTGAAATGCCCACTCCCATTACGGTAAGTGCACCTTCAGGTCCTTTCCATTCTTGTGTTTTTTCTACTAAAAGTGGTTGCATGGAGTGTCCTCCAATTTTTCCAGCTTGTTTGTTGATAGTAGTTTTGTCCACCAAATCACACATATCTTGTAAGGTAGGATAGATATCGATTAAAGAGACTGGCTGTTCAACTTCTAATCCTTTAATTTGTCCTTGAGGATAGCGAATGACCATTGGTACTCTCGCAGATTCTTCCCAAGGTGAATTTTTGTACAAGTAGTCTTTTTCACCAAAATTCCATCCATGATCTGCAGTAAATACGACGATTGTATTGTCTGCAAACTTACTATTATTTAATGCATCCAAAACTTTGCCAACTTGATCATCCATGAAAGTGACACAAGCTAAATATGCTTGAAGTACCTTTCTAAGTCCTTCTTCATCATCTTCATAAGCATCACAAAGGGCTTTGTAATATTTTAATCCCATTTGTGACATCGGATAATTTTCTTTAAAAAATGAATCTTCGCTGTCTCCTTTTTTGATTTTTGGCAACTTCAACGTTTCCAAAGGATACATATCAAAATACTTATCTGGAGCATATAATGGGGTATGAGGTTTTACAAAACCAACACCCATGAAGAAAGGTTCTCCCGATTTGTTTTTCTCTAATTGTTTGATTTTTTCAACCGCCCAATCTGCATGTTGTTCATCAGGAAATAGATCTCTGTCTTCATCATTTACATATCTAAATTCCTTTTTTGGATAGCCCCAACCTGGATTTAACTTTGTATTCGTACTATCAAATTGAGGTACATCTGATAATCTAGCAAATGATCCATCGACAATATTAATGCTTCTGAAAGGCTCAGGTACAGAAGGATGAGGAATAATTTTATTTCCATTAAAAGCATGTGGACCGTAATTAATACGCTCTGGCACACCCCATTCATCCCACATTTTGAGATCATTTTTATGCATCAGTTTACCCGACCCATACATCTGATAACCATTTTCTCTAAACAGTTCAAAAAGCGTCTTATTGTTTTTTACAACATGTTGCTTTGTACGAGATGTCCATCCAAAATCTCTCGAATCATGAGGATAAACTCCTGTAAATAAACTATTCCTAGCAGGTTGACAAACAGGCACATTGGTTTGCGCATTGACGAATGTCACACCAGAATTGGCTAATTTATCGATGTTAGGTGTAATCGCTTGAGGGTGTCCACCAAATTTTCCTTCAAAGTCATTTAAATCATCAACGATGATGAAAAGTACGTTTGGTTTTTCTTTTTGCTGTGCAATAGCCGTTGAAAATAGGCTGATAAAACCTAAAACAAATAATGTGATCTTTTTCATCTGTTTTAATTATTTACCTAATTTTTTTGATTGATTGAATTGAATAGTATGTTCGCCAGCACCTATTTTAATAAGTCCTTTAGCAGTCACATTTTCTCCATCAATATTAATTTCTTGTTGAGATGCTTCTACAAAAGAAGTCGCATTGAGTTGTACATTAATTCCTTCTGGAACAGTCACTACTACCTTTCCTTTCTCACCTTTAGCACTCCATGCTACTCCTAAAAGTCCTTTTGGTGTGGCAATTTCTCCCACAAGATCTTCAATAGAGTGTTTATTTTTTGTCAATACAATTTCTGACATTCCTGGCGCTGTTGGTTCAACACCTAATAGGTATTCCGTAAATAAAGCTGTCGCAAAAGCACTTTCCGTTTGAGCATCAGAACGTGTTCTACCGATCATTCCTTTTTTACCAAAACGACCTGAAGCATCTCTCCACCACTCTTCCCAAAGTGTACCGTTCATCTCTGGAGCCAACATTTTATCAAATCTTCTTTTGAATAATTCGAATGTTTCATCAATGTATCCGTATTCAGCAATGCCTTTATGCAAGAAATAAGACATAGCAGGCGTCACCATAAACATTCCATTCTCTCTTTTCACATAGTTCAATTCATCTTTTTTCAATAGAGTTTGAATCACTTTCTTCGCTTGTTCTTCTGTCGCCACTTTTAAGCTTAATGCCATCGCTTGTGCATGTTCACTAAACTGATCAGATTGCTTTCCATCCACTACAGCATCGACAAACAACCCTTTTTCTTCATTCCAGAATGTTGTTTGAATGGTCTTTTTAGCCACTTCCGCTTTTGCATTAAACTGATCTGCATTAGGAAGCCCTAACCAAGTCAAGATATCTGCCATATCATGTAATGCACCGATATAATGCCCATTTAAATTAAGGTTAGCTCCTCTTCTATCGTTCTTTGCATGGTCCAACCAATAGGCATAAGGAGGATTATCAACTAAACCACCCTCATTAGTATATTTTCCCATTAAATCAAACACCTTTTGTGCAGTAGGCAATAGTAATTTTACCGTTTCTACATCACCCGAGTGTAAGTAATAATTTCTTAAACTTCTCACCCAAAGCAAATTAGCATCTAGTATGATCATGTATTCATTATTCAATAATGGACCATACGCTGGGAAAACACCATTTGGTTCCGCTTCTTGAGCTACTTGCACAAGCTTTTGTCCTTGTAAAGTATAGTCTCCAAATGTATAATAATTACCTAATGAACCGTAGAAACCTGTTTGCGCATACTGTCTTCTTTCTCTGTAATTGTCAGTATAAGCATCTGTCGTACACACATCAATTGTTTCATCTGTAGCTGTTACATATTTTTCAATCCATGGATTAGATGCTGAAGTGATGTTTCCTTTCTTTTCAAAAGGATAAGCCATTTTATGTAAACCAAAGTGCTCTATTTCCACATTTTCTTTTTGAGGATGTACCACCATGGCTAAATATCTTGTTGGTTTAAAGTATTGTGCTTGCCATTTATCTTGATTACCAGATAAGTAAATTTCATCCATTTGACGAGTGTCCACTACTTGATACGTAAATTGATGGTCCACCATATAAGGAATCCCAACTACTTCCACTTTCAACCCTTTTTCACCTTTCATGGTAAATTGTGGCATTCCACTATGTACTCTGCCTAGGTCAGCGATTAATAAATAAGGTTTTTCTGATGGTTTTAAGATCAATGGATGTGCAGTATTAATCCCTTTTTTGATTTTTAATTTCGCCTTATTCGAATTTGGCTCTACCTTAATTTTTTCAGGTTTTTTCGCTACAGCTAAATAATTTTCTACATAATCCGCTACATAAAATTGATTAACAGTAATGTCTGTTTCTGTAAGATAAGGAGAATGTCTTTGCTCTAATGAAGTCCAAGGCGTTGTAATTGCTCTTGGAACTGCATTTTTTTGAGGAGAAGGCCAGCCTGAATTTCTTTGTAAACCTACAGCATTTCCCCAAACACTATCATCGTAAGAAGGTTGTTCCCAATTGGCTTCATAATTTGCCATATCTACTTTATCAGAAACAAAAAGCATAAAACGACTCATTAAAGGTGCTGAAGTATCCCAAGATTGATCTACCAATACTTTCCAAGTTTTATCTGATGCAATAATTTCGTCACCAATATGTAATTCTGCCAACAAGCCTGCTCTACCTTTTAAATGATACGCATTTTCACCTTGTTGATAATGTACTTCTATGGCAATAAGGTTCTCTCCTTGCTTTAGCTTATTTGAAATTTCAAGTACATCAAATGACTGATGATGAGGAGCCGAACGCAACGGTCCTCTATTGATATACTCACCATTGATGTATAATTTATATAAAGAAGAAGCCGAAATATACAATTTAGCCTCATCTAACTGTTCTACATTGAACTTTTTGCGAAATAAAACTTTAGGAGCTTTTGTTTCTGCCTTATTGTCTTCATTCCAAATCCAATACGCTTTCCACTCTTTCTTTTTTAATTCAAAAGAAGGTTCCCATAATCCTTTTACTCCACTTTGTAAAGTTGTTGTTTGTGCCCAAGAAAAAATTGGCATTAGGCTTAGTAAGAGTAAACCTAAGTTCCTTGTTATTTTAATCATGCCATTCAGCTTAGTAGCAAAAAATCAAATCGTCACTTCAATTGATTTTTTACTTAATTCATTCATTTCAAAAAGTATTACATTATTAAATAAATAGTCAATCAATAATGTAATTATAAGTATAACCTAAAGATACTACTAATAACTATTTTTTGAACGATTTTGACAAGGTTCTCAAAATTTAGTACTACCTATGGTCAATATTATGCTGATTTATTGATTCTTAAAGTTGAAATAATGGTAATAAAAAATGCATGAACATAGGTCCATGCATTTTTAAACACTATAAACAATCTATTAACAAGATTGCCTATTTATAAGGCTTCTTTAAAATTCGGTAATTAAGGTGCGGTCTCTCTTATCTCTTTTTATTGTTTGATGATCTTGAAACTTTCAAAATAGTCTGATCCAACAACAGAAATAACATAGACGCCTGAAGTCAACTGAGAAAGATCAATTTTCGATATTCCTTTACCGAAGGTGATTTCTTTCAATTTTATTCCATCCATATTTCGGACAAAAACAGTTTGATTATTTTCTGGTAAATCTATCGTCAAAGTATGTGTGACTGGATTTGGATAATATTCAATTTTAATTTTGTCGTTAACAATAGCTGTTGGAATTTCTTCTTCCAACGTAATTGTCATTTGATCCATAGCTTCACCATTATCATTATCCGTTGTGATAGCTTTTACATCATAAGTATCCGCTTTATCAGAAGACCATTTTATTTCATATGGTGCTTCAGTTACAGATCCAATGGATGCGTCATTTACAAAGAATTCTACCTTTGCAATACTTCCATCTGAATCCGTAGCATTGGCGGCAAAAGTAATTTCTGTACTAACAAAATAATTAGAAGCATTGTCCGAAGTTGATAAACTGATAGACGGCAATTGATTTTCTACTTCATTTCCACAATCACCAACTATAAACGATTGAATATCATCTGCGGTATTTCTTTCTCCTCCTTCAGGGTGAGAATAAGTATAATAGAAAGAAACTGTACTTCCATTTGGTGCATTTAGTTCAAAAGGAACATTTGGTTCGGCATTATAGCCTGGGTATCCCTCTTGATCACTCGTTTTATAATATAAAATCAAAACATTATCACCAAGACCTGTAATATTAGGGACGAATGTCAAAGTTGGGTTATCAGTTGCTTCAGAGATAATATAACGGAACTGTCCATTGGCTACTTCTCCTTCATTGCATGAAGTTTCAGAACGACCAATCACTGTATTTGTTGATGAAGCTGAAGTATTTCCATCATTGTCTGTCGCTGTTGCTTTTATAGCAGAACTACCTGAAACTACGGTCCAAGAAATTTCATAAGGTGCTTCCGTATCAATGCCTAAAGAAACATCATTCACAAAAAATTCCACTTGAGCAATTGTACCGTCATCATCTGACGCATTTGCTGAGATATTTATTTCACTTCCTTCAGTAAATACTTGACCATCATTAGGAGACGTAATTTCTACTTCTGGGAAATTACTTTCCCCTCCATTATTTGTACAACTTCCTATGACATATGTATGTGGCGAAGCTGAAGTATTTCTTTCCCCTCCTTCTGGGTGAGAATAAGTATAGTAAAATGAAATGACTTGCCCTTCATTGGCATTGATCTGGAATGGTTGATTAGCGGTTACCGAGTATCCACCATATCCTCCTCCATCAAAAGAAAGATACAAGATACAAGTAGGTGAACCCATTCCTTCTTGGTTAGGAATAAATGTCAAAGTTGGATTTGAAGCATGATCTGAAAACTGATAATGGTAATGTCCATTTTCGCTTGTTCCTCTACATGATGGTGCTGCTTTTCCTTCTACATTAATTGTTGATGAAGCAGCTGTCCTAGCATCATTATCTGTTGCAACAACATGGATAGTATAGACTTTAACATCAGAAGGTGTCCAACCTAAATCGAATGGAGCCTCCGTAACAGTTCCTATAGAGACATTATCTACAAAGAATTCAACTTGGGTAATTGTCCCATCTTGATCCGTTGGATTGGTTGTTATCGTAACTTCACTTCCAATAAATAAGGATGCATTATTTTCTGGAGAAAGAATAGAAACAACCGGTGGAATTTTACCGTCTTCCGTTACATTAATTTTCACTTGATCTTTGGCAGAATATTCACCGTTACTTACTTCAAGTTCAAATAAATATTCACCTCCTGATAAATTGCCTAATGTTGGTGAAACACTTGCTAAATCAGAAATCGTTGCAACTGTTGGACCATAAATTTGTGTCCAAGTATACGTCAATGCTCCATTGTCAGGGTCATAACTATTCGATCCATTCAACATTACATCTCCATCAGCTAAAGCAACCACTTTATCATCTCCAGCATTGGCTACAGGTTGACTGTAAGGCAAGTCAGACTGTTTTTCAAAGGTCATTCTACCGATATTAAATCCTCCATTGTCCAAAGAAAGACGTAAAATATGCGTTCCAGCCGTTAATGATATATCGGAAACTATAGCCGTTTGCCATTGATCCCAACCACCTGTTGAACTCACAAGAACATTTTCAGCAATGACCTCTCCATCTGAAAGCAATTTAAATGGTCCTCCACCTTCACCAATTCCTGAAGCAAAACGATACGACAATTGATAAATACCTGAAGCTGTCACTTCAACCGTATATTCTAACCATTCTCCTCCTGCAGTCCAACCGACAGTTGCTCCTTCTGCATTATCTAACACGTTATCGACATACTCCTCTTTTCTGTAATTCCCTTCATTGAAAGTTGTTTGATCTTGGTAAGTAATACCTTGACCTAATCCGCCTTCAAAAATATCATAATGCCCTGCTTCAATCGTTCCTGGCAATTGCGGTGTTGCTTCACCAAAAGCTTTTTGGAAACCAGCTGTAATAGAGACAATATTAGTCACATCAAAATTTTCACCGTCATACATTTTGGCATAAAATGAATGCTGACCAGCCCCTAAATTTTCAGCTTTAGCTACAAAGGGTGCTTCTGTTAAACTAGCGAGTAAGTTTGTGCCTTCATAAATTTCAACTTTCGAAGGAGTAATATCTTTTACTTCTACAGTCAATTCAACTGCTCCACCCACAGGTGCCTGCTCAAAACTTGCTGTTATTGTCCCTTCAATATCCACATCTTTATTGGTCACTAATTGGCCAGCAGGAACAGTTAATATATATCCATCTGAGAAAGATACGACTTGTTCTACATCACTATAGTTTTGAGCAACATAGGTCATTTCACCTTCTTTATTAAAAGCTGCAGCTAATGGTGAATCAGCAGTGATGGTAACATCTACTTTTCCCAATGCATTCATCGCATGTAACCAATGATATGTTTGAGCGTCAGAAACACCAAATTTTAATGTTCGCTCTGGAAAGTCGTCATATAATTCAATTGCTTTTGCAGGATCTGAAAAAGATAAGTAACTCCACATCACATCGTACCATAAATTCGGGTTATCTATTTTATCTAATACCTGTGTATTTTGAGTCATTTCATTCCATAGTTTCTCAACGTATTCTACATTGTGACCTAAATACAATGATCCTCCATGAATAGGGTATAATTCAATATTGTATGATGCAGCGATATCAGCTGTCCAGAAAGTTCCGTTGTCATAGCTGTTACCCCATACCCTTGAAACCAAGCTATATTGTTGATCTGGCTTGAAGTTTCTTTCGTACATATCAAACCAATATTCCTCTACTGCCGCCTGTTCTGTAGTGTATAAATAAATACCTAAATCTCTAATTTCTTTATTGCCTGTCACCTCACCCCAATGGATTAATGAAGAGTGAAATTGCATACTTTCAGAAGTTGATTCTTGATCATTTCCTTGTGGAAAAGATGCAAATCCATTGGCCCAGCAGTGTCCCGCATAAGGGCTGAAATTTCTTAAATAAGGAAAAGTATCATCGTCTCTATTTGGTGAAGAGGCATCACGAACTAAAAGATCAATCATGTCTCCATATTGTTCGGCCCATCCTGGTTCATATTGTTCTAAAAATGCAGCAGCATGAATAAAATATCCCCAATGAAAGTGGTGATCATTTAAGTTAGAATCTTGACCGTGACCAGCCGGATAGCCTAACATTGCTGTCCAATCACTGTTATAATAAAATAGGAAAGCTACTTCTCCACTTTCCGCTGTCAGCCAGTCTTCTAAACGTTCTTTTACGGTTGCAATCATTAAATCTCTTGCTTCAATATTGCCTGTCTGATCAGCAATTCTTGCCGTTTGAATTAAACGATTCATCACTTGTCCTTCATTGTATGAATCTGTCCAAGTCGAAAGAGATTCATTTTTAAGGGCTTCCACTTTTTGATTTAAAGCAGAAATATCAAAGCTTTCACTGTAATTTGTGACATTTGGAAGTGTTGGTAAAATTCCATGAAATGTATTTTCAGTGGTAAATGTATTACCTTCCAACATTTTCAACGCTCCCCTTACTGAAGTGTATTCAATAGCATTTGTCTGTGTAGACGAAGAAGATAGGTTATCCCATTGGTGAGGTAATAATCCTAAAATCATATTTTCAGCTGTGCCTTCTTTCACCTCAACCTCAACATTGTAAACTGTTGATAATATGGATGTGGCTTCATCATAGGTCCAATCTGCAGTTGTATTTGTTGGAAATACATATGCGTATTTTTTAAAATCTGAAGCTGCTTGTGTTACATCTGAAGTAGTTTGAGGAAGCATCACCAATGACCAATAATCTTTGCTATTCAAAGAAGATGTATAAGTTGTTCCTTCTTGTTCCCAAACCGTCCCACTTGGTCCATAAATAACAAAACTTGCTCCATGACGGGCATTTTCTACGACGATCATTTCATTGGTCACCGTCACAGTACCTTGTATAATCTCTATTTTAGCTAGATCACTGGACTCTTTTTGGAAATAAACGAAAGGCATTCCGATACCTGAAACGGCTTGAAAATGTTTGGATCCATCATTCCAATCCATCGTTACCGTCCAATCTGAGTAATCTGCAATAGTAGCTTGTGAGGCATTAAGGTTTTCAACTCCTACTGTAATGGGCGCAACATCATCCAATACTCCCCAAGGGATATACGTGACTACTAATCCATTATTGGTTGTTTTCATAGCCATTGGGTAATTGAAAAGATTATTTGCATGGTCATTCTGAAGTAGTGATGACCACCAATCATTGGTAGGAACTGGTTTTCCTACTGCATTTTCACTGAGTTGTGGCGTTCCTCCTGGATAAGCGTTTCTACCCGCAACATCAGTTCCTGGAAATGTAGTGGTATAACTACCGTTTCCAACATCAACAAATTGAGCAGTTAGCGGAAGAGAGAAAGTCAATAATGTCGATAGAACAAAAATTAGTTTTGTAGTTGTTTTTTTCATTTAAAAAAGTGAAAGTAAGTTCATAAATACTGAATAGTGACAGTAAATATTGATTGTCTAAAGTCTACGTCTAGTGCACTTTTTCGATAGCGTGTTAGTCAATTCATTCATTCATTTGACGGACATAAGTACATTTTAAATCTTATGTCGCAATTCAAACATAGGAAAAGAAAAATGTTGAACCAAAAGCAGTATTTTACACCTTATCATTTAAATAAAAATCCACAACTACTTCATTTACTTATGATTAAATAAATTAATGTCGTTATTACATTTATAGTTAATCATTTAAAAAAAATGGATTTTAACATACAATTCTCTAAAAAACAAATTCAAATTCATTACATTTTTAAGGATAAAAAAATGCATGAACTACTGTTCACGCATTTCCACACTTTATTCAATTTAATATTCATCAAGTAATTTTGATGTTTATTTGTTCGTTTAGCTTGAAATATTTTAAAGCACTGTGGCTTGTTTTTCCATATGAATGACTTTTTCTAATCTCCCTACTAATTTCTTTTGATGATAGATCAAGAAATGTGTCTTATATCTTTCTTCTTTCATTAAATCTTTGTCTAATGTCACTTTGATAGAAGTTGAAAGTGTCTGCTTTTCAGAAGAAGTTAATGCACCTGATTGAATTTCAACAGATAAATTAGCATCCACCTTTCCTTCTAGTGTAATCTGAGAATTTTCAAGATCAGATGAATTCAATACATATTCTTCCATTTTGAAAGGACTATTTTGAATCGTCTTTACATCGATGTCTTTATAAAGGTAAATTGGATCTTCTCCCAATGTTAGAAATACTTTTCCTTGGTATGGATATACTATAAATGGGTTACCGTTGATATCTTGTCCTTCAATTGGCTGATCCGTTTTGATTGTTACATCTTTTCCTCCATCTGTTTTCCAAAGTAAAGAAGTCACTTTTCCTTCTCTTTTGAATTTGGCAATAGAAACATCACCAAAAGCTTTTTCCAAACCTAAAGATTCTGAATAATCTAAATTGGCAACACATGCTGCACCAGCATAATAAATAGACTTCAGACGTTCACCGTTGACCCCAATGAAACCATGAAACCAACGGTTAGCAATATCTCCTTCTTGGAAGATAAAGTAAAAGGCTTTTTCTGTACCATTTGAGAAAGCAATCGCCGTTTCTTGCACATAAAATCTTGCTGCTTCTTCTTCTGAAACTAGACGTTTGGGTACATCTTTATTTTTGAAGGGAGTATAGGTTTTTGAACCTTTCTGAGGATTAAAGAAACCATACTCTGTTGCCCAAAGGGGTTTCTCTTCTCCGAATGACTTAATGTCTTTGTTGATTTTATCGAATTGATGCACAACATGCGTTCGGTCAGGACTTAACCTTCCATCTGTATAAGGATGAAAAGAAACTACATCACAATACTCAGAACCAATTTCTTTAAATACATTTTTTAGAAAATTTTGTGCTGTTTTTCCATAATGTGTCAGACCAAAAGCCAATACTTCTACATTGGGATCTACATTTTTAATACCTTCATATCCTTTTTGTAAAAGTGGTGCAAACTCTTTGGCAGTTCCTCTAAAAAAAGGTGATCCATTGGGTTCATTCCAAATTTCATAAGCATATACTCTACCTTTATAGGTCTCTACTACTTTCTCAACATAAGCTTGGTAATCCTCCATATATTCTGGTTTTGGAGGATAAATTTTCCATTCATTGCTTCCTTTTGGTGCTGAAGATGCCCACTTAGGAACCTGTACTCCAATCTGCCCTAACATCGTCAATCCTTTTTCTTCCAACAGGTCTAAAGTCTTCAGATTGCGATTGATTAGCCATTGACTATATTGTCCTTTATTCATTTCGAAAGTAGACCAATTATTAAAAAAGGCACCATTTCTTAACCAATTGTAGCCAATTCTACTCGCTAAATCCGCTGCTTCCAAGAATCTATGACCGCCCATATGTAAACCAAATCTTGAAGCAGTATTTAACTTTTTATCCTTGATTTGTTCGACAATTCCGAAAGAGTAAAAATAACGATCTACTTCCTTGCCCTCTTCTTCTACAGAAAGGTAGACTCTGTAAGCTCCTTTTTTAGAAGAAGTAAAAATATTTTCTTTGATTGGGTTCTTCGCTAGTGAATTAGGTTGTAATGTAAGTTCTTTTTCTGCTTGTAGTACTTTGTAATAATCGGGATCTAAAACGGTCATTTTTACTTTGACCTCTCTGTTTTTTGAGCTGTTATTTTTAATTAAAGAAGTCAATTTCACTTCTTCATTAGGAGAGTATAAATTGTATTTATCGGGTGTATTTCCTCCAATTTCAATTTCATTCGTTGCTGCATATTCTACTTTTGTTCCAGGATTAAATTGCACGGCATCTACCCAAACTTGTGTGCCTGCTTTAGCTTTTGGGATCTTTATACCGACAGAAAATGCATCAAAAAGTCCTTTTGGTAATTGCAATTGGAAAGTATATCTTTTCCAATCTTTTGTAAGCTTAATTTTCTTGACTTCTGCGATCGTTCCTTTATTGGCTACACCATCTGTTTGTTGGTAATTGACTTTCATCTGAACAGGTAAACCATCTACATTGGCTTTCAAATCTACGCTGTAAGTCATTTCAATAGAGCCACCTAATTTCACAAATTCTGACGTCAACGAAACATTTTGGTGTGGACTTGGAACAGGAAGTTTCACTTCGCCTATATCTAGACGAAGTGAGTTGTTTCCTTCTGTTTTTATTTTTTCATCCAAAATCACTAAGGACTCTGTATCAAAACCATCAAATGTGGCACCCCAACCATGCGTTCCCGTTTCAAAACCGCCATTTTTAATTTGGTTTTCATTGTCTCTTACTCCTTGTGGAAGTGAAAGTTCTCCTCCTTTTGGAAGTGTCATACGGAACTGTAATGGTGCATCAGGATTCGATTGATACATCTTCAGCATATAATCTTTGAAGAAACCATCTTTTTGTAAGATCATTTCCATCTTCCCTTTTTCACCATTGGCAAATTCAATTTTTAGATTTGTTGCATTATTATTGGAAGCGGTAAACATTTTAGAAGGTCTTGACCAAATCAAATAATTCCAGTCATTTTCCACTTCCTCTTTTGTTTTATACTTGTAACCTTGCCCGTCTAATTTGAAAGCTCCTCCTTTAAAAGTTGCGTAATCCATAAACACCGTAGCACCCACAAATTCAATTCCTTCAGATGCTTTTAAGTCATAAGAAAAATCTACGTATCCATTTCCCGCAACAGCCGTCATTGTAAATTGGAATTCATCTCCTTGATATTTAAAATCGTTTTTGATAATCAATTTATTCCCTTCAATTGTACTGTTTTTCGTGATACCAAAAGGCACATTAAATACCTTCCCATTTTTCTTGATGATGGGCGATAGACCTTTGACTAAAGTTTCACCAACATGCAATACATCTCCCATTAATCCTACATCTTTCATGCGGATAAGAGAACGTTTGTTTTTAATCGTTTGACTATTTGCAATGGCTAACGCTTGTGCTTGTATTACGTTTTTCTTTTGAGGAGAAACTTGAGCTGTTTTGTTAGCATTTGAAGAAGTTGCAACTTCTTTTGGCAGGGCTAAGTAATACGTAATTCTTCCTGGTTTTGTCGGTAATAATTTGACAATATAATCATCATACCATTCACTTGCATTCGCCAAAACGATACTAAAAGAACCTGTCATATCCTTAAAATATACACCTGAGGATACTTTTTCATCTTCCATACCCAAAGTCATGTACATTGCTGGAACATCACCTTGAAAGGCATTCCAAGTTCCTTTTGCTTGATCTCTTGTCAATAAAGGCTTGTTGACTGGACCAATTTTGTAAGAAGTACCTTCAAAAGATTCAGAGGTAAACAACAGCTGAGATGCTTTTAAGGTATAAGATTTTTTACCTTCTAAAACATGATCTACAATGACCCCTTGACCATGGATTGTCACTTTAGTAATCAGTTTTAATTCATCTTTTTTATTGGTAAAAGAAGATGTAATTTCTAAAGTTTGTCCTAAGATTTTGTGTTCAGGATTTTTAAACTCAATGTCCTTCACTTCCTGTCCACTTTTGGTAATGACTACACCTGAATTTTGTAAAATTTTAATGCCATTGACCTTAATCGTATTAAGGAAACCTGTCTCTTTTAATTTAATTTCAGTAGAACCATTGGAGATCAACGTTTTGCTCTTATATCTCAACGGTTTTTGTGCATAAATATTAAAAGCGAGAAGTGTTAGTAGTGTAAATAATAGTGATTTCATTTCATTAAAAAGTAATTAAAAAATTCTCTTACAATAGTTTTTACACATCAATAAATAGAAAAAAGGCTTACTACACCTGATAATTAGGGTAATAAGCCTTTTGGTATTATTGTACGTTTGTAGAATAATGTGTGATGATGTTGTTCATGATTTTTTGAGCAACAGGATCAAAATTAATAGGGTTCTGTAAGTTCATTGTTGTATAAATACACTTTCCTTTTCCTTCTTTTGTTTCCAAGAATTCAGAGTTGAAATAAACTTTACCTAAGCCCATGTAATTTCTCAACATTTTCGATTGATAAGGGAATCTATCGTGTGTAACTACACCTACAATATTTTTTCCTTCCGGAGCAACAATTGCCACTCTAGTACCTACAGCAGTGTATGCTTCAGCCATAAATTGATTTGTAGGAAGACCTGCAAAAACAGGGTGATCCGTTACAATTGGAGCTGCATTGTGCCATAATCCATTTGCTGAGATTAATTGTGCATTATAAGGTAATTGCTCAGAAGTTTGTAACTCTTTATAGATCTCACGGTGCTTTCCTTCATTTACCCACTGTCCTTTTACTTCAGTGAACACTACAGTACCACCTTTTGCAGCAAATTTCTTTGCTTCTTCAACTTTAGCTTTGAAAGCATCATCCATTCCCAATTTACCTACGATCAATAATTGACCTGGCTTTTGCTTTCCTGTGAAAGTTTCAAATGCAATACCTTTTTCCTTAAAATATTTTGCAAATTTTTCATTCGCCTCTAATAAAAGTACTTTTTGTGTCGGTACTTTCATGGCTTCAGTATTAAATACATCAAACGTTTCTTGGTTATCGATGATCACTTTACCTTTATTATTCTTCATTGTAGAAGTTAAAGTGTACGTACCGTTTAAGTCTTTTGTATCAATTGTTCCTTTGTATAAATCAGAAACACCATGTGTTAATTTTCCTTTTACATCTTTCTTGTAAACCACTTTACCCGCAGCATCTTTTACTTCTAATGCAACGACCACTTTTTCATCTTCATATTCGTTGACACCTGTCAAACTTACATTCACTTTTTGACCTGAAGTAAGGTTTCTAGTGGCAATTCTACTGATGACTAATTGAGGTTGGTTTGCCTTTTTTGTCAACTCATATACTTGTCCTTTTGGATTTCTCCATAAGTCAATGATACCACCACCAACGATCCAATCACCGTCAGTTAAAGCATGAATACAGTAACCTGCTGTTAGGTAATTTGAACGAGATGCTTCTAACATTCTCTTGTTTAAACGACCATGATAGTTTTGTTGAGCAACAATCAAATCATGTAAAGTTGGGAAAACGCTACGCATACCTGAAGCATCTAAAACTTCATTAAATTCTTTCTCTAGACGAGCGTGATCACGGTACATCGGAGCTAAAGGATTTCCTTTTTCTTTAAACGCTTTGTTGTTTGCTTCAAGATCTGGTAGTGAACCGTATCCGATTTCAGAAACAAAGACCATTGCACCTGCTTTATTGTTTTTACCTGGAGATTTTAATTTTGGAAAACCTGCCGCTTCTTTCTCTTCTTTTGTCCAAGAAATTTGTGTCATTTTTTGGAACGCTTGGTTGTTGAAATTCCAACCTGGATACGTATGAATATCTGAGAATTTCACTGCCACTTTTTGATTTGGAAGGTAGATATTTGCACCATTTGCAAATCCACCTGATTCATCCAAAATCAAACGTGTAGGGTCTAAATCTCTCGCTAATAATGCCATTGGGTGTAACATTTGAATCAAGACTGGCTGCCATAATTCGTTGAATAATTCCCATTGGATGACACAAGTTCTGTTTCTGTCTCTAAGTACTGATTCTCTTACTTCTGTTTCTACCATATCTGGTAACATTGGAGAAGCGATTGGTCTGTGCATACATTCGATAGCTAATGAACCGATTGTCAATACACCCATTTCATCACATAGATCTAACCATTTTCTTGGAGGAGGTTTTCTCCAAGGGCGGATCATATTGAATCCAGCATCTAAGGCTAATTGAATTTCTTTTCTAGCCATTTCCTCAGAATCAGGATAGGCTAATTTTGTAGGGTATAAACCTTCAAAGAAACCACCTTTTAAGTAGAATTCTTTGCCGTTTAAGTAATACTTTTTGTCTTTGATAGTGAATTCACGAATACCAAATTTAGTATTCATTTCATCTGATAATTCATCATCTTTCGAAACCTTGATTTGAGCAGTGTATAAGTAAGGATTTTTAGGTCCCCAAAGTTCTGCATCCTCAATTTCAAAGTTATAATCAAGATCATTTTTACCTGGAGTAAGTGTGATCGTTTCTGTTTTCGTTGCTACTACCTTTTGGTCTTTTCCTAAGATATTGATCTCAACTTTTGCATCTCTTAATTCAGTAGCTGTATTCTCAACATTTACATCTAAAGATACTCCACCTGTTTGGTATTTTGTTTGGATAAATAAATCGTCAACTAGGTAATCATCTGTTACTTTAACGCTTACATCTTGCCAAATACCACCTGTCAAGGCACCTCTCCACATTGGTGTTTGGTGAGGTCCAATGCCGTCAATTACTTTTCCAGAATATAAAACTGGAGAAACAACACGTACCATTAAAGTATTTTTCTCACCTGGTTTTAATGTTTTATTTACTCTGAATTCGAAAGGAGTAAAACCACCTTTATGGTATCCTACTACTTCGTCATTTAGGTATACTTCAGCAATGTAGTTTACAGCTTCAAACTGTAAGGCAACATTCTTTTTCCCCCAATCTTCAGGTACGTCAAATTCTTTTTTATAGATCGCTACACCTTCATAGTCTTGACGGAATTCCTCCCAACAGCTGGGAACTTGGATTTTTTCTTTAGAAGCATTTTTATCAAAACCTTCTTTTTTGATCCATCCCTTTTCTCTTCCTTCATTTAAGTCATCATAAATAATTTCCCATTCTCCATTAAGAGACGTGATATCCTGTGCAGATATCGAGAAGGAAATTGTCAGGAGTAATAGTCCTAGTAAATGTTGTAAAAAATATTTCATTTCAGTAGCTGTACTTAATTTGCAAGTTGTAATTCGTTATCTAATGCTGCTGCTAATTCAGCTTTGATGTTTTTGTATTTTGGATCCGCTGCTACATTGTTGAACTCATGAGGATCTTTCGTATGATCATAAAGTTCTTCTGTTTTGTTGGCATAGCGAATGTATCTGTATTCTTTGGTACGAATAGAGAAGTGATTTCTATTGACTACATCACCTTGTCCACCTGTCACTGTACTTATAGCATAAGCTGGACCTTCCCACTGCCCTGCTTTCTTGTCATAGAGTGGGTGCATACTGTTACCGTCCAATGGTTTTCCATTTTCATCTTTCATCGTTGATCCTTCTAACCCACATAAATCAATAAGTGTAGGATAAATATCGATTAATGAAACAGGCTGATCCACAGTCATTGATTTCTTCATTCCTGGTTCATGAATCAACATTGGAATACGAGTAGCATTGTCCCATAGTGCATTTTTGTATAAATAATCTTTGTCTCCCATTTCATAAGCATGGTCAGAAACAAAAACGATTATTGTATTGTCTGCAAATGAGGAGTTTTCAATATCTTCTAATACTGATTGAATTTGATTATCCACAAAAGCAATACAAGCTAAATAGGCTTGTACATATTTCTTTAAAGCATATTCTTTGTTTCCATCAAATCCTTCAATCAATCCTGCAAAAAGATCTTTTCCTCTTTGACCACTATTCCCTTTAGGTTGGCTATAGTAATTAATGTTATCGACATTAGATTTCATTTCTGGCAATTCCACTGATTCTAAAGGAAACATATCATAATACTTCTGAGGAACATATAAAGGAGTATGAGGACGATTAAATCCTACTGCCATAAAGAATGGTTTTCCAGATTTATCGTTTTCAAATTGTTGGATATATTTACTGATATCTTCTGCCTTCACTTCATCTGGCATTTGATCTCGATCCTCATCACTATTGTATTTAAATGGCTCCACTTTAATGGGCCATCCATTTAATTTATCGTACCAACCTTTATTCCCATTTACTTCAGGAACATCAGATAAAGGGGCAAAACTACCATCTAAAGTACCTATACTTCTAAATGATTCAGGAACACTTGGGTGACCTGCTGGTTTTTTCCCATCATAAGGAAAAGGACCAAAATCAGAACGGTCGCCATATTGATCAAATAATTTGTTATCATGATGATGCATTAATTTTCCAGAACCCACAACAGTATAACCGTTTTCTCTGAACATTTCCATCATCGTTTTTGAACCCATTAATGTTGGGTTATTATTGAATTTTTTAAACCCAAAGTTTTTGGAAGTATGAGGATATAATCCTGTAAAGAAACTTGCTCTTGAGGGTGCACAAATCGGATTATTTGAAAATGCATTGGTAAATACAACAGATTTACTCGCTAAAGCATCCATTGCAGGTGTTTCCGTTTGTTTGTGTCCACCTAAGAAACCGACATAATCATTAAGGTCATCCACCATTATAAGTAGTACATTTGGAGGTGTATCCTTTTTCTTTTTTTTGTCATTTGCCAAACAAATTCCTTGAATAAGCAGGAATAAAAAAATCAGTGTATATCTCATGCTCCTAAAAAATCCAGTATTAGTTAATTGTCGATTAAACATTTATAATCTAAGGTAAAGATCGGTTGTTTTGTTCAATAGACTTTATCACTAATTCACTATAAATAGCACAATATTGACTTATCAAGTTAAAAAGTACCTTATTGAATGAAAGAATAAGGCTTATTTCAAAAATAGATAATTTTTTGGAGACTGTGTGTTAATATGGGGATGGATTCACTGAAATTTTTGGGTTATTAGCTAGTGGTGTGGAGACACGATGAATCGTGCCTCTACAAGAGGTAGACTTTCAATTTATATTCTACGCTTATTTGAAAGGATAGCCACACTAAAGCCCTCGATTTCAATCGTGGGACTACGTTTATTAACGTTTTTCATTCTTCATTATTCACTTTTCATTAACAAAGAAAATCCCCAACCCATTTTCACAGGTTGAGGATTTATGTCTATGCTTGTATCAGATATTATTCGTTTTCTTGTCTGATTATAATGCTGCAGGAACAAATTCTGCTTCTGTTTCTACTGCATATTTGTACGTTAAACCAGTTCTAATTTGAACGTAGTAAGTACCTTTGAAAACATGTTGGAACATACCAAATTCAACATTATCTGCGTCTTCAGGAACTGCAAAACTTGTTGTAACTGGGTTAAGATTTGCTTTCACGAAGTTATCCCATCCAATTCCTGCTACATTTGATTTGAATACTGAATTTTCAACATATTCATATCCTGTATCAGGTAATTGTGATAAGTCATCTCTCTCGTCAACAATTACTGTCCAATCTGATTCAGAGTATACTTGGTTACCATCAATAGTACCTTCTAATTGTACTTCTCTATCAAATGCTACTTGTACAGATCTCAACGCACTCAAGTTCCATCTGTTTGGATTACCACTTCTACCATCTAAGTAAGTTACTTCGATTTCTTTTGGTCTTTCAGCAAAATCACTTAACACAAATGCTTTGATGATTGCAGATCTACCATTGTTAGCATAATCTGTATCTGTATCAGCTTTATCTTCTGGATCCATTGCATTACTCTTTTCGTTGATCGCGATATCATCATTTGTAATATCTTTAAAGTAATGACCAATTGCTTGAGGAACCATTTGATCAAAGTAAACACCTGAATAATTTGTCAAGTTAAAGTCATCCGTCGTACCTTCTACCCATGTTTTTGTCATATTGATATCAAAAACATTGTTCGCAAAATATGATACCATTGTTCCTTCTACATCTAATTCTACTTCAACACCGATGCTGTAAGTCGCTTCTGGATTCATACCGTTGTTTTCCATAGCAATTACACCTGTAGCTGGATCAATAGAGATACCTAATAAACCATCTTGGTTGATCAATTTGTATGTTTTATCTAACGAACCTAAAGAAGCACTTTCAAATGCGAAAGCTAAGCCTTCAAAGTTTGTCCAAGGTGATACATTCACTTGTTGAATTGCCACACCGTCTTTTGAAACTGTAGTCTCAACTTCTTCACCAACAATATTGAATTTTGCGGATGTATAATAATTACCTAATGTAGTAACTACTTTTACTTTCAATTCAATGTCATTTCCTCTGGCTGTAAAACCAATTCTTGAAATTTCACCCGTTGAAGCATCAATAGTATAACCATCGTAATTTTCAACAAACTCAAACTGATAAGAAACACCTTCTTGTGGTGTATATTTGTTTAGTGATAAGATTTTTCCTAATGATGAAAAATCAATATCAGTAGCAGGATATGTCAAGCCCAATTCTAATGGAGAAACATTTAATGTTACACCATTTTCGAACACTTGAGCACCTCTATTAGTCGCTACTTTTACAGTATATGTGTATTCTCCTTCTTCCAATTGATTGGTTGTTTTGATAACCGCACCTTCACTTGAAATTTGAATACCATTTAATTCAACTACCTCATTTCCTTCTTCATCTAATAAGGTATATCCTAATACATCAGTTGGTGCAGAAAGTTCAGGCATAAAGCTCAAATCTAATTGTCCAACTTCAGTAATATCAGAAACATTTGAAGAGATGACATTATTCAATAATGTATTTTCTAAATCAATAATTCTGATTTTGGCAACTTTGCTAAATACGACAGAACCACCTGCGTGATCTGCAGTTAATGTAAACTCGTAATCACCTCTTGGTAAGTGATTTAATTTATCAATAGCGTTCGTAACTTTTACTTGAGTTCCTCCGCCACCCCATACAGGATAACCATTTTCGTCTACATTCTGATAAACATCTTCCTCACCATTCACTACTTGCTTCATGATAATTTGACCTGTATGTGGATCAATATCTACCATGTTTGAAGGAATTACACCTGGCGTTTTAAACCAGAAAGTATTCGAACCTGCTTCATCATTTGGATTATCTCTTTTGATTGGATAATCTGGAATGTTCATTTGATTCAACATTGTTGGAATAAATGACCATTCACTTTTTAATGCTTGATAAGGTGCATCGGGAGCAACCCCTTCTACACCAATATACATCGTGTCAATAGCTAATGCGACTGATTTTGCTCCTTCCCAAACAGGGACTTCCATAAAAATACTGTCTAAACCGTCAGTTCCCGTCACTAATTCTACATATTGCATATTAGTGGGTTTGTTTGCAGCTGTATTTTGGAAAAGCTCATTTTCTGGATCTTCTTTACAACCTGCTAATAAGGAAGCAAAAAGAGAAGTATATATAAATATCTTTTTCATTTGTTTTTCAGTTACTAGTAAGATCTAAAGAATTATAACTTTTGATTTTTGTTTTGCTCGTTCAATGGAATTGGCAAGTACATAATCGTTTCTCTATCCGTTAAGAATTGAGTATCATAATCATTTCTACCGATGAAAGTAGAGTTGTGATAGTTAACCACATGATCCATGAACCATTGGTATCCTCTTCTTCTTACTTCATAAGCATCTTCGCCCTCACCCAATAACTCAAATTGTCTTTCGTAGTATAATCTTTCATCATAAGATGTAAATGCATTTTGTGCTCTTTGCATTCCATCTTCTTCTTCATAAAGATCACCAAATGCTCTTACATGCACTTGCTTTAAGTAAGACTTCATTGCTGCATCATCACCCAACATGTGATTGATTTCTGCTAACATGATCAATACATCTGCATATCTATAAACCATAAACATTTGATTGTCACCTTGACTTACAGATGTTCTGTCTTTCTTGCTTAACTTTCTTAATAAAGGATACAATCTAGAGATGTTTGTTTCAAATGAACGACCATCAAAGTTTCCTCCTCTTGCGACGAAGTTCCATCCACTTGGTGTTAAAACCCCCTCATATTCTCTCATTTGAATTTTCACTTCACCTGTCGCTGCATCTCTAGCATATTGATCTGTAGTTTCAATGTATGTTGCTGGAATACGCGTATCGTTTGGAATTGCTGTTCTTGATCCTAAACCATAGTAGTGATAATGTAAATAAGCTGTTTCTGCATTCGGAACAAGACGACCATAATGGTTTAATCCAATAGTGTAGTTATTTCTAGTGAATTGAACTTGATAAGAAACTTGATTTACCGTTTTGTTATAACGAATACCAAAGATAGCTTCCTTAGAGTTTTCATTATTTTCTCCTGAGAAAGGTACTGGATTATTATTTACAGTTTGTTCAGGGCTACCGTTGTATAGATGAGCATAATGTTCTTCTAATGCATATTGACCACTATTTTCAATAGCTTGAGCATACTTTTTCGCTTGTTCCCAAAGCATTGTATTGTCTAAAGAAGTAATCTCGTCTACAACTAAATACTCATCAGTAGGCGCATAAGCGACAGAAGCTAATTGCATATACACTTTAGAAAGTAGCATTGAAGCGGCATACTTTCCAGCGTAACCATTACCAAAAGATTCCACAGATAATAATTGTTCCGCTAAGTGAGCATCAGAAAGAATCTGTAAATAGATATCTGTTTTTGATGCTTTCGCCATATGAATATTTTCTGTATTTGTAGGCTCTGTTCTTAAGGGCACTTCACCAAAAGTTCTCACTAAGTTGAAGTATTCCATAGCTCTGAAGAATAATGCTGAACCGATTACATCTTTCTCATTTTGAGACAAACCTGCGTCAGACATTAAGCTTTTGATTTCCTGTAGCTGAACCGATGATTCATTATCAATTACTGCAGTATCAAATTCAACTTCCTCAAAGATTCTTGACTCCGAAGAATGTGGATACAAGTCATCTAAGATGTTGTTTGTGTAATTGATATTTTGATAAGATGTCAACCAAGAGTTGTCCAACCACTGCTCATTTGGTAGTGGTTTTAATACACCGGCATTTGCTCTTACGTTTGCTGAAGTGGAAGTAAATAATCCAGAATGTAATAATCTAGTTACAGGGTATGCCTGTGTATATCCACCATTCTTTGAAGTATTTGCATAAATTGCATCAATTAATGCTTTACGTCCTTCAGCAGATTCATTTAAAACTTCTTGATTATCATAAGGTGATGTTTCGTCAAGAAACGAGCAAGAAGTAGTTGAGGCTACAAATGCTCCAGCAAGGAAAATTCCTTTAAATATATTTTTGATGTTTGTTTTCATTTCTTTAGCGAATTAACGGATTAGAAGGTAATGTTTACACCACCAATAAATGTTCTTGGGTTTGGCATTGTTTGCCAGTCAACTCCTTGGATAGTACCATCATATAAGTATGATGTGATTTCAGGATCATATCCAGAGTAATCCGTAATTGTCAATAAGTTTCTTGCAGTGAAGTATACATTCAAGTATTTGATCTTATTTTTGAAGATCGAAGTGGGTACATCATACGATAATGTTACTGTTGATAATCTTAAGTAACTACCATCCTCTACCATTCTTGAATTTACATAGTTGTTGTAACCTCCTACAAAATCATCACTTTGTCTGTTACCATAACCGATTCTTGGATTTTGACCCGTAGGGTTATCTGTTTCATGCCAGTTATCTTCTAATACACTTGCGTACACATTACCATTTGACCACATCGGATCAGGATAACCGTAGAATGCTAAACCTGAGTTAAGGATTTCATTTCCGTAAACACCTGTGAATAACATTTTTAAAGATAAACGCTTGTAAGAAGCATTGATATTCAGACCGTAAGTAAACTCTGGGTTTGGATTTCCAATAACCGTTAAATCTTGTTCGTCAATTTTACCATCACCGTTTTGATCTACATAAATAACGTCACCACCTTGGTTTACATTTTCTCCTTGGAATTTTGGTCCAGCAGCGGCAGCTTCATGTGATTGATATACACCATTCGTTTCATATCCGTAAAGTAATGCAATTTGCTCACCTCTTATAAATACGTTTGAAGGGCCCGATAATTGATAACCTGATGTGATACTGTTACCAAAAATTCTTTGCTTACTTACTAATTCACCATTCAAATAAAACTCTTGTTCAGGTACACCTAAGTCACCTACATAAGTTCTGTTGAATGAAATATTACCACCTACTTGTAATTTGAAACTTTCTTTATCAATAGCCACAACATCCAAAGCAACTTCTAAACCTTTTGAGTTGATATTACCAAGATTATCCATGTAGTTTGCAAATCCTGAAGATTCTGGAGTTTGTACTAATTGTAAAAGATCTTGTGTTTCTTTGTAGTAAGCATCTACAACTACATTTACACGATCATTTAAGAAACCTAAATCCACACCCACATTTGTTTGTTGTGTTGTTTCCCAAGTAAGATCTTCATTTTCAAATGAGATAGGACGCATACCTACACCACCTGCATATCTGTTGTCTTGGTAATTTTCCCAAGTATTGTAAGGTCCTACAGATTGGTTACCCGTTTGTCCCCATCCTGCTCTTAATTTCAAGTTAGATAAAACGCCTTTTACACCATCCATAAATGGTTCATCAGACACATACCAAGCTGCAGAAAGTGAAGGGAAATAACCTATTCTTTGACCTGGTCTAAATTTAGAAGAAGCATCTGCTCTAAATGACGCTGTTAAGATATATCTGTCTTTAAAAGTATAATTGATTCTTGAAAGACCAGACATTAAGGCGTAATCACCATATGTTTTTTGCATTGGTAAAATCACATCTTGACCATATCCAGGGAAATCATCTTTTAATTCACCTGTAAAGAAATTACTTACTCCATACACTTGGTTTGAAAGAATCACACCATCAATTGTATAACCAAATGTAGCATTAATCTTATGATTCGCACCAAATTTTTTCTTGTAGAATAATAAGTTGTCAATCGTGAAAGATTTACGGTCCATTGCAGATTGGTTGTAATAGTTATTCATTCTATCACCACGAGTAGTTCCTGTACCGTACCACACTTCTCTGTTCTTCATTCTAATATCAGTACCTGCTCTAAATTGGTAGCTTAATGATTTACTGATATCATATTTTGCACCTAGTAATAAATTAATACGAAGTTCCTCAGCAAGGTCATCTGTACCATTCATTCTCTCTACTGGAGTACGGTTATTACTAAATTCTAATTCGTTATTATCTTGATCTCCTTCTTCTTTTGTCAAAGGATTCGCCATGATACCTTGCGTTACTAATGAACCGTTTCCTGAAGTCACACCTGATTGTGAGAAACTACCTTGATTGTAGTATAATGAAGATCTCACATCTAGTTTCAACTTCTTATTTAACTTTCTACTTAAGTTCACACGAATATCACCGCCTTGTGAATAAGCGACTGGTTGCGTACCGTTATTATTTCTGAAGTTAGCTGAAATATAGTAATTTGAACCTCCTTTTCCACCACTGAAGTTCATACCTGCATTTTGACTCCATGAATCTCTGTATAATTCATCTTGCCAGTTATGTTGTGTATATTTTTCACCTCTTTGGTTGTTTGGAAGTAATGCATAAACATCGCCTGTAGCTTCATCGATATCGTATTTACCAAAACTAGCACCACCGTGAGCTGCATTTGCTAGGTTGATATACTTTGCATAATTAGTACCGTCTAAAACGTCAATCTTACGATTCACTTGCATTAAAGATGTATTGAAATAGGCAGATATTTTATCGCTTCCTTGCTTACCTTTTTTAGTTGTAATTAAAACGACACCATTCGCACCTCTTGAACCATAAATCGCTGTTGCTGAAGCATCTTTTAAAACTTCAATAGTTTCGATATCACGTGGATTCAAACCTGTCAAACCATTTTGAGCTTGAACAGTGTTACCTCCACCACCAAAGGCATCTGCAACACCTTCACCTGCTGTAGAGATAATGACACCGTCTACAACGTATAAAGGTTCATTGTTACCTCTTAAAGAGTTCACACCACGAATACGTACTGAAGTTGCACCACCTGGATTACCATCATTACCGATTACTTGTACACCTGTACTTCTACCTTGTAATAATGCATCTACAGTTTGGAACTGCTCTTTTACTTCTGTTGTTTCATCAATTTGGGTTAAAGAACCAGTAAGATCTCTTTTTCTCATCTCACCGTATCCTGTCACCACTACTTCGTCTAATTGCTCCACATTATCTTCTAATGTAATTGCAATATTCGATTGATTCGCAACAGTAATTTCTTTTGTTTTCATCCCTATAAATGAGCACACTAGGACATCACCTTTTTTCACTTGTAATGTGAACCTTCCATCGAAATCAGTGATTCCACCTGTGTCGGTTCCTTTTAAGATAACACTTACACCTGGAAGTGGCTCTTTATTTTGGTCGTTTACTACTCCTTTCAGAGTAAAAACATCTTGGGCAAATACTGATTGTATACTTATGTATAAGCACAAGAAGATAGTAAATAAGTTAGAATTCATTTCATTAAAAAGTCATTTTGAACACAAGGAGAATCTCCTTTAAAAAATAGATCAACAAGTCATTGTGAACGATAGTTTTACTTTAAGCGTTTTAGATGACCGCATTATCTACAATTCAAATATCATAGAAATTAAATGTGTATGCGTTACACCTATTTACATAAAGTAGTACAATATTGACTTATCAGGTTTGTAGTTTAAAAAATGTAATGCTATACAAGTTTAAAAAGTAATAATTCTTCATCATTGTTCGAATTTATCCATTTTTTGCTAAATTTTATGTTAAAAATTAACTTTTAGCATAAAAAGTTAAACTTTTGCTCGAAAACCAACTCTATTTTAACCTCATTAATTCTCCAAATTTCACTCTAATTCTGAATATCAAAGAATTAACAAGTCAAAATAAATCATTTTTTCATTAGGTGTAATTATCACATTTTAAGACTTATATCCACCTATAGTAGTACTCTATTGATCTGAATCAGTAACATTTTATTGTATTTTTGAAAAATTTCAGACATATTTAGTTAAATTATACTGTACATCTATCTGACTTAGGAAACTTGAAATGAAATTATTACAAAAGAAAATTACGCCTACTAACAAATCTTTTTCTATATATAGGAATCAAAAACCTTGTCTTGATGAAGATTGGCATTATCACAAAGAATTGGAACTAATCTACATTCACAAAGGAACTGGCCTACGTTTTATTGGCGACCTTGTGGAAGAATTCAAAGAAGGTGAATTGGTATTAGTAGGATCAAATCTTCCTCATTTGTTTAAGAACTCTCCGGAGTATTACAACAATTTAGGTTTACAAACGGATACCATTATTTTACAATTCTTACCTGATTTTTTAGGGGATGCTTTTTATGGCTTAAATGAGTCTATTCTTCTAAAAAAATTAATACAAAGAGCGAATAATGGAATCGAGTTTAAAGACCCTGAATTAAAAGCTAAAATATTCCAGTTACTCCTTAAATTAAATGAGACTTCGGGGTTTGAAAGCTTATTAATTTTAATGGAAATCTTACATAGATTATCAGTAACAACAGATATCACACAATTCGCAAGTAGTGGATTTAGTAAAGAGATCAATGAAAAGGATTCTGAAAGGATTAATAAAGTCTATCAATTTGTATTAAATAACTTTCATAGAGAAATCCAATTGTCAGAAGTGGCTGAACTATCGTATTTGGGTATATCGCCATTCTGTAGATTCTTCAAGAAAAGAACACATAAATCTTTCTCTCAATTCTTAAATGAAGTCCGAATTGGACATGCATGTAAACTATTAATTGAGAATGACCTGTCGATTAGTCAAATCACTTATTCATGTGGTTTTAATTCGCAGACAAATTTCAATAGACAGTTTAAGAAATTAAAGAAAGTAAGTCCTAGAGATTATCAAAAAATGCATTTAAATGGAAAATTGTTAGAAGAAAGCTACGCTTAACTCCATTTTTCCTAGTCAGAATATTTCATATGAGCTCAATATCAAAATTGAGCTCTTTTTTTTAGCCATTAAAAAAGCACCAAGTTTAATAACTTGATGCTTCCATTCCAATCTTCATAAAAGTAGTCACTCTTCACACAATAAGTTGTTGTTATTTTTTAGTCTAATAAGTCAACACGTTTAATCACACATTATTCTATACACTATATATTATTTGATATCATTTTAGATGTCGTCTACTTGCAAGACATTATAGCCATCCATAATATCTTTTTTGGTAGGTTGAAACATATTGGCTACACCCACATTTGTCGCTGCACTTTCCTCCATTTCCAACCATACTTCATATTGAAAATCATCCAAGATCTTTTTTATTTCTTCTTGGTATTTTTTGTCAATTTTTTCTTCGACTGCAAAGAATTTATCAGGATTCATTCCATATTCATAGTAAGCCTTTTTCTTTGCTAAATATCTTTTGTTTTGTGCCTTTACCCAGAAGTTTTGTTTTTCAGGACTCACAAGAAAGCGCTGATACATTTGCCTCATTTCATAGTTCAAGGCAATATTTTGGAGATGAATTCCCATTTCTTCATCCAGATTAGTAAAAGTATACGTCAACCAATCCATTCTTTCTGGATAGTCTATCAATTCTTTTGGTGTTGTATATTTGATAACTTGCTTCGATTTTCTCTTCACTACTATTTCTACATTCCCTAATTTTCTTTCCGCATAGAAAGTAGTCAAACCTGCAGGAGCTGTTCCTAAATAACCTCCATTACAATACACATCAGCAGGTTCTTTTAGAATTGAAATTACTTCGATACTATCTTCTGAAGCTTCTTCAAAATACTTAATTCCATATTTGATGTGGATATTTGTCTGTTCTAGAAACTGAGTAGAATAGGCTTTATAAGAGGTCATCACCAATTCTTTATCTACATTTGCTTGTCCATTATTCAACCATAGTTTTTTATAATACTTGAGTAATAAACCATAACCATAACCATGATGAGCTTCAGGAGCAATGTGAGACCCTTCATCGTAATAATTCCAAGAAGATAAATTGATAGCTGCCGCGTCATGATTTACGGCGTCCTCTAAAAATTCACGGTAAGCTGAAGTTAATTTAAGGGGTTGCGTTCTTACAAAAACATCATCATATTTAAGTGTTTTTGAGAAGGCTGAATTCTCTTGAATCTTCTTTTCTCCCTCTTTCAAGACCATTTGCGTACTTAACTGATCGGGGAAAACATTTTGTATAAATGGTTTCTTTAAACGCTTACAGATTTTCCTTAGTGAAGCCACTCCATTTCTATAGCCCATTGAATATTTATTTTGGGATAAGGCAGGGAAATGATCTAATAATAAGGTGTTGTAGCGATAATTAAAAGGATATTTTGATTCATAGATGAAGGCACATTCTGTTCCTGTAGTTGCTTCTACTTCATCTAACGTCTCTTTAATTTTAGTAACAAGCTCTGGTTTCTCCAAATAATCATTTGCTTTTAACCTCTTTGTTCCATCTACAAGATCAGCAGTTTCTGTTGTAAAAATGATCATCTCATCATCTACATTTCTTAACCACTTTGAAGAATATTTTGTGTTTTTGAACAATTGATTGAGTCTTTTGACAATCACTTGTTTCATTTCTTCCTCCGTTGTTTGCTTTGGATTTCTTTGCAAACGCAATTGTATGGTAAAATGAAAATCCAGATTATGTTTATCAGCAGCATTTACATATTCTGTAATGGTTTTGATAAATTTGTCTGTATAATATCTATTGACACTCACAAAAATGGGAAACATAAAAACATCAACGCCCATTTCTTTTGCTGTTAAAATCTCATTGATAACAGCATCTTCTGTCAACATTGGATTTAGCATCAAAGAAATTTCAGGCAACTGTGTTCTATACCTTCCTTTAGCATCCTCTTCTGGTCTACCTCCTAAAGTTTTATATCTCATTCCTTTCAAATAGGCCATATCAGCACTATAGTTTAACAAAGGATTATTCAGTGCAATCACTGACTTTTCTTTGAAGAAAGGTTTTGCTTGTTGTCCATAAGTTGCTGAGTAACTTATAAATAATAGATTCAAGAGTATAGTAAGTGTTGTAATTGTCCTCATAGCATCATAAAGTGATTTTATAATGTAAATATGACGCTTTACTAATGAGATTGCTTTACAATAGCGCACATTAATCAACACTATTTTGACTAGAGACACTGATTATCAATGGTTTTAAGGCAAAAAAAGGTCAGTTATAATAAACTGACCTATAAATTTGATTTCTTTTGTTTACTGAGTAGTACTTTTTTACCTAAATAAGGTTTCCTCCTTATGTAATATAGCATATGATGATTTTGTTGTAATTTGAAAAGATATTCTTTATTACCTCTAACGACATTTAGACTTTCACCTTGAAGCGTATACGCAATATTTTCTTCCTTTTCATTAATTTTCATCGTCCCCTTTCCTTTGGCATCCAATTTCAATTCAATCGCATCTATTTGCCATTTCTTAGGACAAGACCAAGTACCAATGATTAATTCTTCTTTTAAGTTCGGTTCATCATAAAATTCCTTTAGCATCTTTTTCATTTTGTGATCCACCTTTTTCCGAATAGATTTTGGTTGATCAAATTCGCTGATATATAAATCAGCTATTGCTAAACAAGATTCATGATACAAGGCAGGATTAAACGGTCGTAAGAAAGCATGAGGAATTTCATTAAAAATCTTTAGTTCACAAACTCCCCCATTCTCTTTTATTTTCTCTTGAAGGAAAAAACTTTGACGCATGTCGATGATATCATCATAATCTCCATGCAAAAGTAATGTTTTCGGAATATGCTTCGTTTGCACAAAATTAACTGTAGAAGCGGCTTGTTTCTCCTCTTTTGTGATCAATTTATATTGCTTTGAAGTATTGGGGTCAGGAAATTTGGAATATTTTAATTCATGTTTAGACAGATCATACATTCCATTGACGCCTATGTAAATTTTACAATCTGGCTTACTAAAGGCATACACTGCTGAAAGTGGAGTTCCTGCAGATCCTCCTGTAAAGCCATATCTTGTCATATCCGCATTAAAACGATTAGCTTTTTTCTTAAACCACTCAAATGAAGCATCAATTTCTTTCATTGCTTCTTGAAAAGTTCCTCCTTGTAATTTACATCGATACCCTAATCCTACATGAATTACTTGAGTTTCATCGACGATTTCCAAGGCAAATTCTCCGACATCCGAATCAGGTACTTCGGTAGCAGTTCCTCCATTCCAACCACCGCCGTGTACATTAAAAAGAACCGGATAAGGGCCATCCCCATCCGGTAGAACTATTGTGATCGGTATCGCTATTTCATTGACATACATGACCGTATCACGAATGATTTTATAGGCAAATGTCTGTGTTTGAAATAGTAATACCGTACAAAGAATGAATAAATTCTTTAGCATATTTTTTATACTGCTTCTGTTTGTGCAACAGCTTGATAGATCTCTTTTAAATGAGTACCTAATTCTAATTCTTTTCCTTCTTCCATTAATGGTTTTGGAAATAATGAACCGCCCATTCCAACTCCTTCAGCACCTACTTTCATAAATTCAGTGATGTTTTCTTTCGTCACACCTCCCGTAGGTAACAATTTGATATTATTCAATGGAGCCATCACATCTTTGATGTATCCTACACCAAATTGACTACAAGGAAAAACTTTCACAACAGATGCACCTAGTCGCCATGCGGTATAAATTTCTGTAGGAGTTAAGGCACCCACAAAACAAGGAACACCTAATTCCTTACACTTTTTGATGACTGTTTCGTCCACTATTGGAGTCACGATAAATTGTGAACCTGCTAAAAGAGCTTTGTCTAAATCTTCTTCAGAACAAACTGTACCAGCGCCAACATTCATTTCAGGATAATCATTTCTTAATTGAGCGATTAAATCTGTAGCTCCTTCCGTGTTCATAGTGATTTCTATTGTCGAGAAACCTTGTTCGATATAAACGGGGATGATCCTAGAAAGTGTACTTTTGGAAACACCTCTTAGAATTCCTACGACAGGAATTTCATTAAATTTTTCCCAAGAAAAAAGTGCTGAATTATGCATATTGTTGTTCAAGTATTGTTCTTTGTCCCATCAAAAGTGCTTTTTCTAATTGCTCTTCATCAAAGAAAATTAAATTTGAATGATCTTCAATTAATTCATTTAACGCTAACTGATACAAATCATTGATGATACCAGAAGCTGCCATACAAATTGTTGAAGTTTCGTTTTTTAGGTAAGCCAATTCCTCACCGATAAGTAAGCCACTTAAGTAATAATAGCTTTCGTCTTTTTTCCTTTTACCTAGGAGATCGTAAGCACGAATCTTAAATAGATGTTTGTTCACACCATCTTTAGCACCATCTCTTACACCTTCTAAAAAACTTTCTTTCGTTTTCTTTGTTAGTGCTCCTTCTTCCACTGAATTACTGATGATACTATTTGAAGAGAAAAGTTTAAACATTTCTCCTGTCATATAAGTATCAAGATTAGTGTAATTTCCTTCTTTGAAGGCCAAATGTTTACTGTGTGTTCCTGGCAGAATTAATAAACCTTCTTGTTCTACAGGTAAGAAGGGAGAGAGTCCTACTGCTTGGATTTCTTCTCCTCGCATTACATCACTTTCGGTTCTAGCTCCTGAAATCATCAGGACAGATAAGTTTTTATTAAGTGACAGTAGTTTGCTAAAGAGATTGTTGCCGCATGCTTGGAAGGGCATTTGTGAGTAGCCTAATTCTCTCATTCCGATTGAAGAAGAGATCATACCAGAAGCTACTATTACATTTTGTTGTTTTAGGTCCGTTACCTTCTCCAACTCTTCCATAAGAAAGTTGGAGAAGAAACGTCCTTGATCAACTTTACGTTGTGATCTAAATTCGTTGTAAACATCATTGACACCTCTTGTCGTCTTGTATTCATCTAAAATATCCAACGTTTCGGTATCAATAACCCTTAAGCGAAAATTTGAAGTTCCCCAATCACAACTGATAAACTTCTCAGGTAAACGCATAATAATTATAACTTTTTACTTACTCTCTTTTGAGCAAGGTAATCGTTTAAGGCAAATTCAGAACAGTCCATGCTAATACCACTATCCTTAACACCTAAGTGTGGTAAATAGATATCGTACTTCACTCCGTTTTGTTGTACTTCACCAAATTCTAACGCCATAGTTACTTCATCCATAACCTCTTCGTTTTCAGTAAAAATATACGAAGCTAAACCAACGTCAACTGCATTTGAATGTTGAATTACCTCTTGTGTATCTTTAAATTTTAGTATCACTGCTACAGGACCAAATACCTCATGTTGAAGGATTTCTGCATCAGGGTTATCCATTACGATAACCGTTGGAGCATAATAGAAACCTTTCCCTTCTAAGGCATGTCCACCTGTCAATAGTTTTCCTCCTTGTTCAACGCAAGCTTTTACAAAAGCATCTACATTTTGTACTGCTCTTTGGCTAACTAGAGGACCCATATCAGGATTTAATTCTCTACCCCAACCTACTTTTTTCGCTTCAGCAATTTTGATAAACTCCGAAACGAATTGATCATAAATGCCTTCTTGTACAAAGAAACGATTTGGAGCAACACAAATTTGACCCGTATTGCCATATTTTACGCCAGTTCCTACAGCCAATGCGTCCTCTAAATTTGCATCATCAAAGACAATGAAAGGAGCATTTCCACCACATTCCATGCTATAACGCTTAATGGATGTTTTGATAGACTGTGCAATTAGGTTTTGAGCCGTTCTTGTAGAACCAATCATGGTCACTAAACGAGGGATTTTGCTTTCGCATAATGGAATACCTACGTTTTGTACATCACCATTTAAGACCGTAATTACTCCTTTTGGAATACCAACTTCGTGTGCATATTCAGCGACTACTAAAGCAGACAATGGAGAAATTTCTGAAGGCTTAATGATAATAGAACAACCTGCAGCTAAAGCAGGCCCTAATTTGAAACCTAAGTTTAATAATGGGAAGTTGTACGCTAAGAAAGCTGTCACTACACCCAATGGTTGATGTACCATTGTATGTTTATGCGTACCTTCTTTATCAGCAATATCAAAATCTTCTTTTTCAAGAATTGCTTTCCCATAGAACTCTAAAGCATTAGTGATACTCACTACATCCTCTTCCGTTCCAGCCCAAGCTTTACCCATTTCGTGCATAATCACTTCTCTAAGATGATCGCTATTTTCCAATAACTTCTCTCTTAGTTTCATCATTAAATCCACTCTTTCTTGAACGGGAGTTTGAGACCACACTTTGAAACCACGTTGCGCAGCTTCTAAAGCACGTTCTGTATCTTCTTTTGTTCCCCAAGCAATTTCTGCAATTACTTCTTCATTAGCTGGACAAATTACTTCATAAGTAGCATTGTTTGACGCTGCTACAAATTCACCATCTATATAAAGGCCCTTAAGACCATACTGATTCAACACTTCCATTGTCTTTGACTGTATATTTATCTAAAAATACTTCATCTATTTCTACGCCTAAACCTGGTGTATTTGGCACGTGAATTTCACCGTTCACTACCTCAAAACTTGGTTTAGTTACATTATCTCTAAGTGGATTTTCGGTACGATCCAACTCAATCATAGGATTGTTTCTCAACATTCTACCTGGATTTTGGTCCAAGTTACCCATGAAATGAACAGCTGCACTGATAGCAATCCAAGTACCCCAAGAGTGTGGCACAATATCTTTGTGATATACGGATGCTAAAGTAGCAATTCGTTTCATTTCAGTCAGTCCTCCTGCTGCACATAAATCAGGTTGAGCAATATCTACGCTATCATTTTCAAATAATCTTTTGAATCCATGACGTAAATACTCACACTCACCACCTGCAATAGGAATTGATGTTTTTTCTCTCAATTGTTTGTATCCTTGATAATCATCTGGATGCACAGGTTCTTCAAACCATCCGATATTTAGATACTCTAATCTTCTTGTCAATTCATAGGCTTCTCTAAAGTTGTAAGCATGATTTGAATCGATCATCAATTTTACATCATCACCCAAAGCTTTTGCTAATAAATTTACGTAGTATACATCTTTTTCAAGACCTAAACCTACTTTCATTTTAGCGGCTTTAAAACCTGATTTTTTATAAAATTCTGCTTCTTTCAGTAGATCTTCTTCTAATGTTTCTGAAGCTGTGAAATAAAATCCCGTTGCATATGGGTTAATAACAGGGTTCTTCACTCCACCAAGTAATACTGAAACAGGTAAGTTTAATAATTTACCTTTAGCATCCCACATTGCAACATCGATTGCACTTAATCCTCCATTTAATACACCACTTCTACCAAAGTCCATAGATCTTAAGTACATGTTTTGCCAGATCGTCTCCGACTCTAAAACATTAGCACCGATTACATGCGGTTTAAAAAATTCAATCCCTGCTTTGATGATATCTGCAGGTCCATAACCTTCTCCCCAACCAATTGTTCCATCTTCCAATACAATCTTCACCAAGCATATTTTTCTTGATGCATAATCCCATTGTGAGAAGTAGAAAGGGACTTCAAGATCTTGGGAGATTACATATGGAATTACATCTATTATCTTCATTCTCTCTTTTTAGTTTTTTTTATTTAGTCAGCACATTTTTTGAGATCAGGGTGATATAAAAAATCAATATTTAAAAAATTCACCCCCTTTACTGTATCTCTCTACTAATAGTTTGAATATCCTAATACACAGATTGCAAAAATCAACACAACCAATCCTCCTAATAAGATTTGGAAAGGCTTCTTAGCGTTGTTCCACTCACCTGATCTATATCCCCAAATATTACTGATGATTAATGCCAAACCTAACATCATTGGCCATCCAATTACAGGACCTAAGCTCCCCATCAATGCTGCACCTTGACCATATACTCCTAATGCTGCAAACCAGAATAATCCAGCTAAAACAGACCAAGTATAGGCTTTCTTACTTCCTTGTACAGCAAATCCACCAAATGATTTGTTTGCAATTAATTTATATCCCGCATACCCAATGTTCATAATGTATGCTCCAAATAATACTACCACCCAAGCTACTAAACTTGCATTTTTTGGATCTACTCCATATTTATCTACTGCAAGAGCTGCTACAGGTTGAGCATTTGAAAATCCTACATTCAAAAGTGCTGACAACGCACCACAAGCTACAGCGATAATTACCCCTGTTTTGATTGATTTCTTCACTTCAGGCTGAGTTGCAACTGGTGCTTCTGCCACTAATACATCACCTTCATCATCATTTGCATATACATCTTCCGATGTACTTTCAGCGATTTCGTTTTGTGCTTTATCTCTTTTTACTCCAGCGACTGCTGTAATTGCTACTCCAACTAATAAGAAAAATACTCCGGCAAGAACAATATTAAAGTTCGCTGGTAATTGTTCCATTTGTAACATTGGAATTAAAGAACCTACTGAAGCTGCTAATCCCATTACGATTCCGTACGTAATACTTACACCAGTGTACTCTACACTCACTCCAAATAAGATCCCACCGATTCCCCAAAGGAAACCAAAAAGCATTGCCATAAATAATACAGATGTATCTGCCTCACCAATGATAGTGAATGTTTCAGGCACTGCGATTAATGCCCATGCTACTGGGAATACGATCATTGCTACTGTTGCATGTACAACCCACCAGTTCTCCCACTTTAAGGGAGCAATATGTTTCATTCCTAAACCGAAAGTTCCTTGGAAGAAACTTGAAAAAAGTATTAAAGTAATTGCTAGTATATTCATTTCTTTCAAATTTTATCTATTTCAAATATGCTTGATTTTTTTAAGCACTTTTTTACACTTAATCACCAATTGTAGTACTATTTTGACATTTAACACCAAAAACAATCAGAATCAACGTCAAAATGAGATTAAATCGCGCGTTTTCTAACACAAAACACGCGTTACATATAAAATTACCGTTAGCGTAATTTTGTAAAAATTTACTACTTACTTTGTGTCCCTTTTTTTATTCTTGTTTTTAGGCTCTCCATTGAAAGCACCAATAGATACACCTTTAGTATAATCAATTTTGTTTCCGTAGAAATCAACTTCAGGATATTCAGTGACAGTTTCAAAAACACCTTTTCCTGCTCCTGGCACGGGAGGTCCAAACTTTACGATACCTTTTAGGTACGCTGGACTCTTTTTATCGATTGCATAGTTTTCATCCGAAAATTTAGGATTTCCTTGTACAGGTTCACGATCTAAGTCTTTAAATCTTGGAGAAATTTTCCCAAAGTAAAGGTTATTACTCAAGAAGAAAGTTGTTTCAAAATCTTTGATTGTTGTCTGCTTTTGTCCTACTGAACCATTTTTCACATAAAAAATATTATTGAAAATAAATGTGTTCTTTCCTTTCATATCGATACTTGTCGCGTAGGCATCTTCAGCATCCATAATCACAGTATTATTATAGATATAACTGCTATCGCATTCGTGAGTTCCATTAGGAATTTTATTATTAATCCATAATGTATGATTACTCGTTTTCCAATTAGGATTATTTCTCCAACCGTCATTTACTGAAACATTGTAACGGTATACAGAATTTACATTACCGCCTAGGATTTCAACAAAACCACCTTCACAATCTTCCATATAATTGTATTGGATAAAAGTATTTTCATTTTGGTGATCAATATGTACACCATGAGAATCTAAATAACCACGAATATGTAGACATTGGTTGTATTGAATCACAGTATTTTTACATCTCCAAGTCCAAACTGCACTACCTCTTGCAGGCATTCTTGGATCTGAATTATCTCCAGGGTGGTCAAAAATATTATTTTCAATTAATACATTATATGTTCTTATTGGCAGGATACATGTTCCTCCTAAATATTCAAATTTGTTATTTCTGAAAATGAAGTCACTATTATAATTCATACTTTCTACATCAGCGGTTTTATTTCCACCATTATGCTTGATATGAACACCTAAACGCTGTAAGTCATTAAAATAGCAATCTTCAACAATTACATCTTGGATATTCTTTTCATTTCCTTTTACATTATTTCTAGAAGTGAAAAAACGCAAAGCTGAAACTTCTAAATTATTAAAGGCTTTTTCACCTTCTTCTTTTTTTACAGGTAGAGCAGCATACACCTTTCTGAAAGTCACTCCTTTGAAACGGAAATGTTTTAAAACAGTAGAAGGCTTGTTGTTCAAAATCAAAATGCCGTATGCATCTTTATCTTTTATCCCCTTTCTAGAAAACATTCTATCGTTTTGTACTTCGATGTTTTCAAATGTTATGTGATCATTGTTACGTACAAGTATAGCTTCCTGAAAATCGCCTCCTTTTTCTTCACCTACTGCACCTGTAAGGATGGGTAATTTACCTTCACCATATGAAGTAATAATAATGTTTTGGTTAGCATCACCAGAACCATTCACTATAAAATGTCCTTTAAATGTATCTCCTTTTTTAAAAAGGACTTTATCACCAGGCTTAAGTACCATCTTATTTAGTTTATTTAAAGTCTTAATAGGTGCTTCTTTCGTTCCTTTGTTTTTATCATTTCCTTCAGATGTGCTCACATAATAATCTTTTGCAAGAACAGAAGTAACTATCGAAAAAGATAGTAGTAGTAATAAGTAAATTCGTTTCATTTCAGATAAGTAAATTAGCATTAAAAAGTAAAAACGGAGCAAACAACCTTACGATTGTTTGCTGTTTTTGTTGAAGTAGTCACTATAAGGATTTTGTATTAGACACTTGAATAGAGTCTAATTTTCCTTGAAGTTCTTTCACAAGTTCAGGATGAGCTTCCGCCACATTCACTGTTTCTCCTGCGTCAGTAGATAAATCAAATAATTGTGCATCATGTGATAGTCCACCTTCGATATTTTTTTGGACATCCATCCAATCTGGTACTTTTCTATTTTTGGCAATTGGTTCAATGTATTTCCAATCTCCTTTACGGATAGACATTGTAAATGCTTCTTCTACCATATAATCGCGTCCTTTCTGATCTTCACCTATTAAAGAAGTCATTACATTTTTACTATCCACCGCTTCTCCAGGTTGTAAATCATACCCAACTAGATCCGCAAATGAAGCATAAAAATCTAAGTGAGAGAATAAGGCATCATTTGTTTGACCTCCCTTAATTTTTGCAGGCCATTTTACAATCATTGGTACTCTTGTTCCACCTTCATAAGAAGAATATTTACCTCCGCGATACGGCCCTGCCGGTGTATGATCACCTAACATCTCCACCGCTTTATCATCATAGCCGTCATTTAAAACTGGTCCATTGTCTGAAGTAAAGATGACTAAAGTGTTGTCCTCTACTCCCGCTTCTTTTAAGGCATCTAAAACCAAACCTGTAGCATAATCCATTTGTAGAATTACATCACCTCTTAAGCCCATTTCCGATTTTCCTTTGAACTGATCAGAAGGAAGACGAGGCACATGGATATCATGGAATGCAAAGTATAAGAAGAATGGTTTTTCTTTATTTTCTTTGATAAATGAAGCCGCTTTACCCGCTAACTTTTCAGGAAATTCTTCATCAGTCCAAAGTGCTTTTTCACCACCTTTCATATAACCGATACGACTGATGCCATTGATAATCGTTTTGCCATGTTGCTCATCTGCACCATAACGTAATAATTCAGGGTGTTCAATTCCTGTTGGACGATCTGAAATATTTTTCTTGTAGCTCACTGTTATAGGATCGTTCGGATCTAAGTTGACTACATTATGATTTTCTAAATAAACTGAAGGTACTCTATCTCCTGTAGAAGGCAAAAGGAATGAATAATCAAATCCAATTTCTAATGGACCAGGCTTTACTTCTTTGTTCCAATCTACATTTCCATTTCCTAGCCCTAAATGCCATTTTCCGACAACTGCTGTAGCATATCCTTTTTCTTTCAACATATCCGGCAATGTTTTCATATTGGGATCAATCAAAAGCGGAGCATCGCCGGGTAAAATTTGTGCTTTTTTTCTGAATGCATATTGTCCCGTCAACATAGAATATCGTGAAGGAGTACATGTAGCGTGTGGACTATGTACGTCAGTAAACAAAATACCATCATCTGCTAATTTATCAATGATTGGAGTTGCTGCTCCTTTCAATCCATTCTTACCAATATCTCCGTAGCCTAAATCATCTACATAAAAAATCACAATATTTGGAGCATCATTCTTATCCACTTCCGTTGTTGTCGTATTCGCTTTTTGACAAGCTAAGGCTCCCATTAAAGCGATATATGAAAAAAATTTCGTTGTCTTCATTTCAGTCGTATCAAAAAAATAGAGTAAAATCTACGTTTAATTAAGATTTAGAACAAAGATAGGAGGAAGATCTATGACACATTAACACTATATTGACCTTAGAAAGTCTTTTTTGTGCTAATTGTTGAAAAATAGGCTTTAATTGGGTCTTTATCAACATAATTTGAATGATATAAACGGGATTAAAAACATAAAAAAGTAAATCATTAATTAATCTTTTCTTCTTATAAAAAATTACTTCTCTCCATTATATTTTAATATGAATTAGTAATTTAGTAATCCAATAAACTAAAATAAAAATGAAAACAATCTTCACCTTTCTAATCCTACTATTTTCTAGTGTCTTTAGTTTTTCTCAAAATAGAACAATGTACACCTTAACTTTAGATCATTCGATGTTTATATCAGAATCAAAAACAGATACATTATATAATTTCAAATTAAGTATTGGATATGATTGGGAGACGAAATTGAAACCAAAGCATGTTCATTTTTCTATTCAATATGAAAATCAAGAAGGTAAAGTGATTAATAATAAATACAGCACTGAAAAAATTGATTTCGCTAGTCCTTTCAAAGGGATTGTTCATGATATAACCCAAGATCAGTATCTAAAAATTAGATTAAATCCTAAAACAGATTCTACTACCATCACTTTTTTTAAGGATAAAAAGGAAAATGTACCTATTCAAAAATACTCTGGAAAAGTAACGAATGTCAAAGAAGATAAATTATTAACTTTGGATGATATTCCTTCAAAATTTATTTACTATTTAGATAGTAGAACATTTAATTAACTCTTTTAGTTGCAAGTAATTAATGCATAGGTGAACTATATTGTTAGAATTATACAAAATAATCATCAACATAGTATTCATTCATTTACAATAACCTGTTTATTAAATGTTAATTATCAATAATCAATTTCGTAGTTTCAATTATTTCTGAAACTTTAAAACATATAATAATGAATCTTCAATCGTTAAAAAATCAATTAAATATAGCTGGTGAAACATTACAACGTTTCACACTATCCATGGTTTGTGCTATTATGATTTTTGGTATATCTAGTTATTTGACCTTTCAAGAAAATGAAAATAGAGAATATTATTTGTTCAAAATGATTTTGGTATTTATTTTAGGTATTTCATTATTTTTTGCTTGTGATATTTGGTCGGAAACTCAAAACAAAAAAGGGAGATGTAGAATCATTACAAATTTAATTGGAGTATTATTTTTAAGTGGTTATTATGCTATTCTACCTGCGGATGATTCTGACAAAAATACTGCTATGGTCTTTGTCTACTATACAATCATTTTTATAATAATACATCTATTAGTTGCAATAGCACCTTCTTTTACGTCAAAAACAAAAACTTATTTCTGGACATTTAATAAAAATTTATTTTTAAGGTGTATTGTTTCATTATTTTATTCAGGTGTCATATACTTAGGCTTATTCTGTGCAATTATTAGTTTAGACCCACTTTTCAACATAAAAATTGAAGGAGAATATCTCTTCGTATTATTTATCTTTTGTACTTCAATTTTAAATATATGGATATTCCTTTCTGGAATAGATAAAGACCTAACATTACAACAACCAAAAAAATACCCTCAAGGACTTAAGATTTTTACTCAATTTATATTAATACCAATTTTGACAATCTACTTCATCATACTATATACATATTGTATATACACTCTCATTCACCAAGATTGGTCAGATTCAGCCTATTTATCTTCTTTTATTATTGTTATTGCAGTACTTGGTTATTTGACAAATCTCTTATTGTATCCCTATTTTACTTTAAATCAAAAAACTTGGATCAAAACATATTATAAAGCACTCTACTATCTACTCATTCCTTTATCAATTATACTTTTTTATGTCACTCTTTTATTCATATCAAAAGAAGGTTTTAATATAAAAAACTACTTTATCTTTATGACTTCTATTTGGATTTTTATCATATCAATTTATCAAATCCTTTACCCTGGCAGTATAAAAGTTATTCCTATAAGCTTAATTTTTGTTTTGTGCTTCTCTACATTTGGACCTTGGGGAGTGGAACATGTCTCTGAAGTTAGCCAAGTAAATCTCTTAAGAGAAAAACTAACAGATCTAAAGGTTTTGAAAAATGAAAAGTTAGTACTGGAATATAAATTTCCCTCGGAATCTATTTTGGTTCAAAAGACTGAAGTACCTCAAATAGACCAAGAAGAGGTAAATGAAATAGAATCAATTTTATACTATTTAAATGAGTACCATAGTTTAAGTTCTATTTACTCTTGGTTTGAACAAGATATAGCGGCAATTAAATTAAAAGAAATAAACGAGCAATCAGAATATCATTTTTACAGTAAAGCTGAAATGGTAGAAATGATGTTAGGATTAAAATATTATACCAAGAAAAATAAATATCCTTATTATATCAATTTTCATCTTCAATCACCTAATGTCATAAACGTAAAAGGTTGGGATTATACTACAACTTATTATGATTCAGAATATTGTAAAAACTATTTTATAAATAAATATTTGGTAGAATTATACTTTACGAAAAATAGATATTTAGATATCATTGTAGAAGATGAACTATTGAAATCCATAGACGTTTTACAATACATTGAACAACTAAAGCAAAAATACCCTGATAAAGAGGATAAACCAACCCAAGAAGAATTAACTATTCATATTGAAAATGATCAATTGAAAATGGAATTGAGGTGTTATGATCTAAGCCTAAGAGTTTTAAAAGATTCTAGTGCTGTAAGTAATATTAATATTGGTGCTTTCATTAAAATAAAGAAGTAAGGTTTTAAAAAATTTCACTTCATAATTAAATTCGATAAGACCACTCTTATTTACCTTTTGGTTCCAAAACTATTTATAGATCAACTAAAAAAGAAGACTGAAAAAAGTAATTCTAGTCTATAGTTTCCTTTAAATAAATGTCTATCTATTAACGCTAAATTGATCAATAACAAGCGTAATTAGTTCTTATATACTCATTTTCACATGCTAGATTTAGAAGTGTTTACGGTAATATTTAACTTTAAAATACTTTTTAAATCTAACGTATAAAATTATGATGAAGACTTCACTAACAATTCTATTGCTATTGATTTATTTTAATTCAATGAGCCAAACATTGACCAATACTACTGACCTTTCTGTGACTAAAGTTTGGTATCAAGAAGAAGAAGGTTATACCTACCCTACCTTTGTAAGTATTCCAACTGACATTGAAATGCCTGTAGATGGCTACCCTGTTTGTATTCTTTTACATGGAAATGGTGGAAATGGTGAGGCCATGTTGAATGGCAATAGACAAAAATTTCCTGATCACATTTTGGTGTCTATCTCTGGATATGAGAAATCATGGAATATGTCTGATGAAAGAAGTGATGCTCCTGATATTGAAATGATCAAAGAGTTGGTGGAAAAAATACAGACGTATGACAATGTAGATCCCAATAAGATTAGATTCTTTGGTTCCTCTAATGGAGGAGGTTTGTGTAATCGAATATTTATCGAAGTGGATAATCCTGGTATAGATATCGTTTGTTCTTCCGTTTCTCAACTCAACAATATGCAATTTAGAGAAGGTCAATTTTACGAACCGACAAAGAATACAGGTAAACGATTTGAGAACCTAGGTTATAATACGGTTATTGTCCCACAAAAAAACAGGAGATATCTTGGTATCACGAATGAAAACGACCCTCTTATCCCCTATGTAGGTGGCGCTTCTTCTGTTGGTGTTACATTTCTTCACTCTCAATATGCTGCATTTTTAATTGCTCAATCTCAAGGCTATGAAGGAGAACAACTACCGGAAGAAGGTACTGATATTGGTAATAATCTAGAAGAGTATTCGTATTTAGAAGGGCAAGTAATACACCTTAAAGGACAAAACAAACATGGTTCACACTGGTCTGTCAGTAATTATATCAGAGAATACTTTCAAAAGGAATTCATTTATGATAATGAAAATAATGACGATTCTGATAAGGTTACTTCTATTGAAAATGACAAAAAGGATAGCATGCTCTACCCAAACCCATTCAAAGAAACGATCACCTTAAAGATCTCGAAATCATTTCATAGAGGACATGTAGAAATCTTTACTTCAAATGGTCAAAAAATTAAAAATATCGCCTTGAAAAAGCAATCTACCAATGTAATTTCTGTAGAAAATGAAAATCTCGGTATCTATATCCTACGAGTATTTTTAGACAATAAAGAGGTGGAAACGCATCGATTAATGAAGGAGTAGGGTGAGATTGTCATTTATGATTAAATCATGATCTTTCTTTTTATTAAAAATGGATACAAGAATCAAATGTTTCTGGAATCCTAAATGAAATGCCATTAGATCAAAGTCTTTATGATTGGGTAATTCAAAAAGAATATTTTAAAGTAACCAGAAAGTATCAAAAAGAAGGAAAATTTATCCAGAAGTTTAGTTCAGCATCAATTATTCATTGGCATTTTGAAAATGGGGTAATAATTGACCAAGTGATTACCTAGCCCTATTAGGAATTGTAATAAGTTAATAGCTTTTCCATTCTAATAGCATCTATTTGATACTAATAATTAACATCCAAAGTAACTAAGCATTATTAATTATGGCCCTTATAAAAATAAGGAAACCTATAATTGAGATAAACATTGAAAAATAACTTATATAAGGAGAATAACTAGTGCTTTTTTGACACTTTCCTGTAAAGTGTGTAAGTTCTTTTTGGATAGGGTTAAGTTTTAGAACTTGACTCTATCTCCAAATATAATTAAAAATTGATTA
>NZ_JBSWYJ010000042.1:0-49620 GCF_056161045.1 Flammeovirga sp. AWQ4_249 | reverse complement strand
TTACTAAGGCTAATTGATGAAAAACCTTACTTTCATCAAAAACAAAATTAGGCCAATCTTCGTGATTATATTTATACAACTCTTCCATATTCTCAAAATATGGAAATATAAAATATAAACCAAAATTTATATTCACATTTTTTGGAAATATAATATCAATTAGAGATAACAAAAGCTCTGAATTCGTCTCATCAAGTCTTTATAATTTTCTATATACAAACTATATCACAAAAAAAAGAGGGCCAAAACCCTCTTTCAATATCATTAAAGCTATATTCTTTATACCTACTTGCCTATACAGAACTTACTAAAGATATTCTCCAGCAAGTCATCTGTAGTAACCTCTCCAGTAATCTCACCTAAATGATGTAACGCTGTACGTATATCTAATGCTAAGAAATCACCTGTCATTCCAAGTTCTACTCCGTTGATCACATCGTCTAATGCTTTCATGGTTTCACGAAGAGATTGGTAGTGACGAGCATTGGTTACCATTGTATTTCCTGATTGTACTTTGTCAAGGTTAACTAAATGTAAAGCTCTTTCTTTTAGTTCTTCAACACCTGTACCTTTATCAGCAGAAATCTCTAATAAATGCTCAGAGAATTCTTTAAATTCAGGAGCTAAACCACCTTCTAATTGATCCAGCTTATTAGCTACAAGGATATAAGGTACACCTAAACTTTCTAAAGCTTCCACTTCAGCTTTAACGTCTTCGAATGTAGAAGTTGCGGCATCAAACATGTACATGATCAATGAAGCTTTCTTCATCTTTTCGTAAGAGCGTTGTACACCAATTGCTTCTACTCTATCTTCTGTTTCACGAAGGCCAGCTGTATCTACAAAACGGAAAGTGACGCCACCAATGTTGATTTCATCTTCTATAAAGTCACGTGTTGTTCCTGCTACATCAGATACGATTGCTTTTTCTTCGTTCAATAATGCATTAAGTAATGTCGACTTACCGGCATTTGGTTTTCCCGCAATTACTGTTGGGACACCATTTTTCAACACATTACCCATCGAGAAGGAATCAATCAATAACTTTATTACTCTTTTCAATTCGTTGATCAATTCAACTAATTCATCTCTAGAAGCAAACTCTACATCTTCTTCTGAAAAGTCTAACTCTAATTCGATCATTGATGCGAAATGAATTAACTTTTCTCTTAAAGCTGCAATATCTTTTGAGAATCCACCACGCATTTGTTGCATTGCTGCATCTCTTGAAGCATGAGAATCGGCAGCAATTAAATCAGCAACGGCTTCTGCTTGAGCAAGGTCTAGCTTTCCATTCGCAAATGCTCTTTGGGTAAACTCACCAGCTTTGGCATAGCGAGCACCTACTTTCATAAAAAGCTGTAAAAGTTGATCTACAATAAATTGAGATCCATGACAAGAAACCTCGACAGTATTCTCGCCTGTATATGATTTCGGACCATAGAAAATAGTGGCTAAAACTTCATCAACGATTGTACCGTCTTCTTCTCGAATAGTACCAAAATGAGCAGTATGCCCTGCCTGTTTTTCTAGGTTTTTTCCTTTAAATACTTTGTTTACTATTTTGATCGCATCCGGTCCAGAAAGTCGAATAACGTGTATTGCTGATTGACCGGGTACTGTTGCTAACGCAACGATTGTATCTAATTCTATCGTATGGTGCATTCGATTGATTTTAAATTCAATACAAAGATACAGCTTATTTCTTTATGGTGGCTTTTATTCAAAATCATTGATAGTTACTTCAATAAAAAAGTGGTAATACTCCAAAAAGAATATTACCACTTTCTATTTTGATATAGTTAACTAAACTAATTTCTAGTTTAAGTGTTCTAGTAATTTTTCGGCTACTAACTCTGATGAAGCAGGGTTTTGTCCTGTGATCAATAGACCATCTTCTACTGCATAAGCGGACCAATTTTCACCTTTAGAGTATATACCACCATTTTCTTTGAGCATGTCTTCCACAAGGAAAGGAACAATATCTGTAAGTTGTACAGCATCTTCTTCTTCATTAGAAAATCCTGTTACTTTTTTACCTTTCACTAATGGTGTACCATCCGAAGCCTTTACATCTTTAAAAATAGCGGGTGCATGACAAACTGCTGAAACTGGTTTTCCAGAATTATAAAATGATTCAATCAAAGCAATTGAATTTTTATCATTTGCTAAATCCCATAAAGGACCGTGACCACCAGGGTAAAATACAGCATCATAATCTGCAGCATTTACAGAGGATAATTTTAATGTATTCGCCATTTGCTCTTGCGCTTCTTTATCTGCTTTGAATCTTTTTGTTGATGCTGTTTGAGCATCAGGAGCATCACTTTTTGGATCAAATGGTGGCTGTCCACCTTTAGGTGAAGCCAATGTAATTTCTACTCCTTTGTCTTTTAAGAAATAATATGGGGTAGCAAATTCTTCAATCCAAAAACCCGTTTTCTCACCTGTATTACCTAGTTGATCATGACTTGTCAATACGAATAAAATTTTCTTGGGAGCTAAAGTCTCTTGTGACATATCTTTTTTAGATTGAGTTGAATCAGTAGAACATGATGCTAATATGAATACTGATAATAATGTGATAAATAGGTATTTTAATTTAATCATTTGGTATATTTTATTTGTTTACACAAATGTCTCTAAATTAATATCATATCCACAACAAAGTTTTATTAATAAATGTTTCATTTAGACAAATAAAAAAGCCACTCCTTTTTGTAAAAGAGTGGCTCTTAATATTTTTTGAGAACAATTTATTTCAAAACAACTGTTCCATCTTCTTTCGTTTCGATCGAACATCCAACTACTTCAGTTAACTGAGCAATTACTGTATCGAATGATTTATTTTTAAATAAACCAGTGAATTTTCTTTGTTCTAATTCTGGAGAAGCAATTTCAATTGAAGTATTATATGCTTTTGATATAACCTTAACTGTTTCTGCTAAGTCGGCACTATTAAATGCTAATTCAGATTGCATCAAAGAAGCCGCATTTACATCTGAATAAGAAGATTTCTCGACTTTACCCTCTGCAATAGCCCCTTTTTCATTTTTTACTAAAACTACATACTCACCTGAGTTATTATTTTCAAAACGAACTTTACCAGTAACAACTTCCACTTTATTTGCAGTTAGGTGAAAAGAAGTTCCTAATACAGTTGTTGTTGCTTCATCAGTCATAATGTGAAAAGGATGTGCTTCATCTCTAAATACTTCGAAAAAAGCATCTCCTTTTAAAGTTACATTTCTATCTCCTTCTCCAAATGATTTAGGATATTGAAGTGTACTGTTTTTGTTAAGCCATACTTGAGTGCCGTCAGGAAGTGTCACCATTGCAGTTGCATCAGAGGTTGACATTTCTAGCATATCAGCAGATCCATTTTGAAGATAAAAGAACATAGATAAACCAACAGCCAATAAAACAGCAACTGCAGCTGCGATATTTCTAGGGAAAGTCATTGCTCTCTCTTTTGTTTGTGCTGCTACAGGTTTTTCAACCTTAAAAGTTGGTTTATTTTCTTTCTTTTCTTCAGCAGAAACGTTCATGCGCAATAACATTTTTGCCATTGCAGCATCCATTTCATCAGATGAAACTTTTCGTTTAGATTTTGCTCCTAATGATTCAGATGCTTTCCAAATGTCAAGCACGTCATCATTTACGCCATTTGTATTACTTTCTAATGTCGTAGCAATTTTGGTCTCTTCAGATTCTACTTCTAAAATCTTAGACCAAATTTCGTTTACTTTATTTTCCAAGTGAGAAGCGTTCAATTGTCGCTTCTTCTCTTGTCCCAAAGAGATAGATTGATTCCAAATCTCTGTCGCTTCCGATAGAACACTTTTGAAAGTAGGGTCAGTTTCAGCAAGATATTTAGCTTTTTCAATAGCATCAACATCTCCTCCTAAACTTTCAGCAATTAGTGTCCAATCAATGTTAATTTCCTTATCCATAGTATTCGGATAATTATTTATAATCTTTTACTCTATATTATGTTGTTGAGGAAGTTTACCATTTAAGTATTTAACGCCTCATTTTTATGATTCATTATAGTAGAATCACGCAGTGTATTTCCGTCCTATCTTCTAGACAATTGATCCTTAAGTGTTGACAAAAAAAATCTAAAAAAAATTAATTTATCAAATAATCAATCAATAAGCCCAGAATAACTACGATATCCATCCCCATTAGGCTAGGATCTACGTGACCTTTTAGTTTTTCTCTTAGTTGCTTTAATGCTAATCCTATTTGATAGTGTACAGTTCTTACAGGAATATCTAAAGCATCCGCTATTTCCTTATAAGTCAAATCTTCAAAACGACTCATTTTGAAAATTTCTTTCATTTTATCTGGGAGTTCTTCTATTGCTTCAGAAAGTCTCTTTTCTAGTTCTGAAAAATGATAAGCATCTTCTGTATCATTACTAGATATGACCATTCTTTCTGCTACTCCTTTTTGGTAATCTCTCTCGAAGTTTCTTCTCTTGATATAATTCAAGGTATGATTTCGAGCAGATCTATATAGATATGCTTTTAAAGAAATATTTATATTTAAGGTTTCTCTTTTACTCCAAAAGTTTACAAAAATATCTTGTACTAATTCTTCAGCAGTTTCCCAGTCTTTCACCATTCCATTGATAAAGTTGAGTATAGCTTGATAGTATTCTTTTGTAATATATTCCCATGCAAATCGATCTCCTGATTTTACCAGGTCGATTAATGCCTCTTCTTCTAAGTTCTCGAATTCCATTTAATAAAAAACGCGATGTTATGTCATTTAGCTACAGTAAAATGAAGCTAATTTTACACAATATATTTAAAATTTACAGTTTTCTAAACCTCACTCCAAAAAAATATTGTAATCGCTAATACAATGTTCACATATTCACTTGATACTTTCATAAATTGCCAACTCAAAAAAATATTGCCTTATGACAAAAAAAGAAAAAGTAGAGGATATCGTTCAGACGCTAAAAAGTTTATATCCCAAACCTCCTATTCCATTAGATCATAAAGATCCTTTTACGCTTTTGGTTGCAGTAGCATTATCTGCTCAATGTACCGATGAAAGAGTGAATAAGATTACACCTTTATTATTTGCAAAAGCAGATAATCCCTATGATATGATGCAGCTTACAGTAGAGGAAATTAAAGAAATCATTAAGCCATGTGGATTATCACCAATGAAATCAAAAGGTATACATGGAATGTCTAAGATTATTGTTGAACAATTTGATGGAAAAGTTCCTGATAATTTTAAGGACTTAGAATCACTCCCTTCTGTTGGACATAAGACTGCTTCAGTTGTAATGTCACAAGCATTTGGTGTACCTTCTTTTCCTGTAGATACACATATTCATCGATTAATGTATAGATGGGGACTTTCTACAGGTAAAAATGTAGATCAAACTGAAAAAGATGCCAAACGATTGTTTGATGAAGAAGATTGGAATGATTTACACCTTCAAATTATTTACTTTGGTAGAGAATATTGTCCAGCTCAAAGACATGAACCAAAAGACTGCCCAATCTGTTCTAAACATGGTAGAAAGACGCTTTTTACCGAAAAAAAGTCTTCTAATCCTAAGAAAAAAAGCAAAAAAAAGAGTTAATCTCATCCATACTTAACATGTTAATCATCTTGAATTCATTTTACTTGGTAGGTTAACAACACTTTAATCGCTTTAACAATCATTGTGGCATTAAACGGCACTCTTCTGCGATAAATGCCGTTTATCTGTATACAAATGCTTTATGGCGAAAAATTTATGTATAAAGTACACCTATAAATAAATTTGAGCATAAATCAATTGGAAAACATTGATTCTATCGTATCACTACTAAGAAAAATTTAAAGATTATGAACACTACATTGTTGAACCAACAAGTTATGACGGACAGAGAACATGAACGTCTACAAACGTACACTTTTTCAACAAACGCTGAGGCTTCTATCGTAATAGCACATGAAATCGCAGACCTTATCAGAGATAAAGCGTCTAAAGGTGAAAATGCTGTTTTAGGCTTAGCAACAGGTTCATCTCCTTTAAAAGTTTATGATGAATTAATTCGCTTACACAAAGAAGAAGGTTTATCATTCAAAAATGTAGTGACTTTCAACTTGGACGAATATTATCCTATGCAACCTGATTCTGTACACTCTTATGTACGTTTCATGAAGGAAAACTTATTCGATCATATTAACATTCAAGAAAAAAATATTCATATCCCTGACGGTACTTTGGCTATTGAGGATGTTTATGCATTCTGCCAAGATTACGAAGCTAAAATTGCAGCAGCAGGTGGATTGGATCTTCAAATATTAGGTATTGGTCGTACAGGTCACATTGGTTTTAACGAACCTGGTTCAACTGAAAATAGCCGTACACGTATGGTTACTTTGGATGCAATCACACGTATTGATGCTGCTCCATCTTTTGGTGGTATTGATAATGTACCAAAACGTGCCATTACAATGGGGGTTAGACCGATCATGCAAGCTGGTAGAATTATCATGATGGCATGGGGTTCTGGTAAAGCACCAATCGTTAGAAAAATGGTTGAGGGTGATATCTCAATGCAAGTTCCAGCAACTTTCCTTCAAAAACACGATAATGTGTCTGTATTCTTGGATGAAGGTGCAACAGAACAATTGACACGTATCACTACTCCATGGTTAGTTTCTGAAGTAGAATGGACAACTGCAATGGTAAAAAAAGCAGTTGTATGGTTAGCTTATAAAACAGGAAAACCAGTACTTAAATTAACCAACAAAGATTACTTAGAGAGTGGTCTTGATAGCTTGTTATCAACTAAAGGCTCTGCATACGATCTTAATATTGACGTATTCAACCTTTTACAACATACAATTACAGGATGGCCAGGTGGTAAGCCTTCAGCTGACGATACACAACGTCCTGAAAGAGCTGAACCAGCAAAAAAACGTGTAATTATCTTCTCTCCTCACCCTGATGATGATGTAATTTCAATGGGTGGTACATTCCAACGTTTAGTGGATCAAGGACATGAAGTACACGTAGCCTACCAAACTTCTGGTAACATCGCTGTATCAGATGATGATGCACGTAGATATGCTACATTTGCTAATTCATTAATGACAAAATTCGGTTTTGGTTCTCCAGAATCAAAATCAAAATTCAAAGAAATTACAGGTTTCCTTGATGCAAAAGAAGAAGGTGATATTGATTCATTTCCAGTTCGTCAATTAAAAGGACAAATTCGTAGAGATGAATCGATTGCAGCTTGTCGTTACACAGGTATTCCTGAATCACAAGTTCACTTCTTGGACTTACCATTTTACGAAACGGGTAAAGTTCGTAAGAATCCAGTAGGTGCTACAGATATTGAAATCATCAAAAATATTATCTCAGAAATCAAGCCTCACCAAATTTATGCAGCTGGTGATTTAGCTGATCCACATGGTACTCACCGTGTTTGTTTAGATGCTATTTTCGCTGCTTTAGATGAATTGAAAGGTGAAGATTACATGAAAGATTGTTGGGTATGGATGTACAGAGGTGCATGGCATGAGTGGCCAATCGACGAAATCGAAATGGCTGTACCAATGTCTCCTGAACAAGTAATGATCAAACGTAAGGCGATCTTCTTCCATGAATCTCAAAAAGATGGTGTGGTATTCCAAGGTACTGATGATCGTGAATTCTGGCAAAGAGCAGAAGAGCGTAATTCGGGAACAGCAAAATTATATAATGCTCTTGGTATGGCTGAATATGAAGCTATGGAAGCGTTTGTACGTTACCACTTCATCTAAGACATTCACAAAGTGTGCGATACAATAGATTAAGGATAAGCGTTTGGGAGAAATCTCAAACGCTTTTTTTATGTTTTAAATTAAATTATTCATTTCAATAGCCTTTCTATTTAATCATCAATAAAAAATATGTATATTCTAATTAATCATTAAAAATGAATTAGATCCCATACATATCAATGCGTATTTTCATCAAAAAACTCTCATTAATAGGCTTACTTTTTCTTATTTTGCTTAATAGCATCGCTTTCGCTCAAGAGCCAACTGTAAAAGTAGGTATTGAAGTTTTAAGAGATCAAAACTTTAAAGCATTAGAAGGTAAAAGAGTTGGTTTGGTTACTAATCCAACAGGAGTAGATTATAATTTTACTTCCACAGTAGATATTCTTCATCAAGCAAAAAATGTCAATCTTACTGCTTTATATGGACCTGAACATGGTGTAAGAGGTGACACTGATGCTGGAGCACATATAGACAGTAATAAGGACCCAATTACTGGACTTCCTGTTTATTCTCTTTATGGAAAGACTAGAAAACCTACTCCTGAAATGTTACAAAACGTAGATATCATCGTTTATGATATTCAAGATATTGGCGTTCGTTCTTATACTTTTATCAGTACACTTGGATTAGTAATGGAGGCCGCTGCTGAAAATAGTAAAGAAGTATTGGTTTTGGACCGCCCTAATCCATTAGGTGGCAAAAAAATAGAAGGTAATATTGTTGAGGAAGGTTATTTCTCTTTTGTGAGTCAATTTCCCATTCCTTATATCTATGGCCTAACCGTTGGTGAACTAGCCTATATGATGAATTATGAAGGTTGGCTAACCAATAAAGCACAATGCAAATTGAATGTTGTTCCTATGAAAGGTTGGAAACGATCTATGCGTTTTAAAGATACTGAAAGACAATGGATTCCTACTTCTCCTCATATTCCTTTTCCAGAAGTTGCTGAATTATACCCTGCCAGTGGTATTGTAGGTGAACTTGAAGGAAATTTCATTGGTATTGGTTATACATTACCATTCAGTTTATTTGGAGCAGAATATATTAATACACAAAAATTTGCATCTACACTTAATGCATTAGGTTTGGAAGGAGTTTATTTCAGAGGACTTTCATTCACGCCTTATTATAAAGAAAAGAAAGGAATGAAATTACATGGTGTTCAGATTTATATCACTGATTATGAAAAAGTAAGGCTTTCTGAAATTCAATTCCATGTCTTAAGTGTACATCATCAATTGTACCCTGATCATAATTTATTTACAGCACATCAAGATAGGTGGGCAATGTTTGATAAAGTTTGTGGAAGTAATAAGGTAAGAGAACAATTTATGACCACATACACTTTTGATCGAATAATAGATTTTTGGAGAAAAGACGAAGCAGCCTTCAAAAAGAAAGCTGCTGTTTATCTTATGTATAGGTAATGCTTATTGCATTGCCTCAATATCATTTCTGAATCTTGTCAATAAGTCTTGAGAGAAAGATTGCATCACTGCTGTTTCGTTATCATCAACACCATCTGCTGCAGCTGCAACTACTTCCATTGCATTGATAAACTCTGAATATTCAGCTTGTGGGCCATAGTTTTGGCAATAATCAATTACCTTTTTATAAACTTCCTCCATTGGAGTATCTTTCTTTGCTTCATAGTTGAATGACCACTTGATGTCGTCACCGTATTCATGATCTTTGAAGTAATCTTCTAAAACTTGTTTTTCTTCATCCTGAATAACTCCATCAGCTTTAGCCACCACGAACAATAATTCACCTAAGATTTCGTATAATTTTTCTTTGTCTGACATAATTTATAGTTTTAAGCGTTAACCTGTATAGATATATATACGTTAACAAGTGATAATTTGGATATAATTTTAACTACAAAACTAAGCGTTTTTCAAAGATTTAACACTACACATACGCATGTATGTTCAGTCTCTTAAGTATCATCACCAACTATAACTCACTAATTAACAATACACTAGCTTTTTACTTTGCTCTGTTTTTAAATATAATAAACCTCCTATTGTAAATAATGTATCAGCAATAGTCATTGGCAAATAATGTGTTATTGTTATTTCAGGATGTGTAAGTAATAAATACCATCCTGTAATAGCCATTATCCCTTTTTCAAAATTAGAATAAATACAGCAGATTTTCTATATTCTTTTTTAGTAGCAGCTACAAATAAGTAGATTCCAATACAGCTCACCATCATTGCCCAATGTCCAAATAAAGGTGCTGTAAATGGCAATTTCATTAAATCTAAATGTAAAACTGAGGTTGTACCTTGAAAGGGAGAAAATATCATTGGTAAATTCCCTATAGCGGTAATTGCACCAGTAATCCAAAAGTAATATTTGATTGTTTTTTCATTCATGATGACAAATTTGTAAGGTTAATGAGAAATTAAATTATAATGTAATTTTTGAAGATTTCCCTAAAAAATAAACTCCTCCTAATACCAATAATGATTCTATAGCTATGAGTAATGAATAATTAGCATGAACACCAAACGTTAAATTTGATAATCCATTATAATTATTATTCAAAAACCAAACAGCACAACCAATTACATATAATTTAGAAGCTGTAGAAAATAAGGCTGCAGGAAATCTTAATTTTTCATGAGAAGCTGCAGCAATTAATAGACCTCCCAAACCTACTGCCATGACTGCCCAATGTCTTATAATTGGAAGGTATTTTTGAGGAATATTTTCAGTAAAATTAAAAAGCAAATGAGTACTCACTCTTGGAAAGAACATTACAGGTAAACTACCTAAAAGAGTAAGTATGCCAGCAATGATAAAGAATTTTTTAATGTTTTTCTGATTCATTTTTGTGATATCTATATGATTGATAAATAGGATTTCACAAAATTAATTTATAGTTAAACAAAAAGAATTGATTTATGTTAATTAAATGGTTTATAGTTTTCTCAATTGAAAAACTTAGCATAAAAAAAGAGTAGAAAAACTAATGTCTTCTACTCTTGCGTATATTTTTAGTCGTATTTATTTAATACCACTTCACTATTTCATCCAATGACTTTCTAGTAATATTTGGTACTTGTGCATCCTCAGAAGGATAACCTACCGGTATTAATAGAAAAGGTCTTTCATTTGCTGGTCGATCTAACTCTTTGGCAAGAAAATTCATAGGAGAAGGTGTATGCGTAAGTGCTACCAAACCTGCTTCATGAATTGCATTCAATAAAAATCCACAAGCTAGTCCAACAGATTCATTGACATAATAATTATTATGACGAATTCCATGCTCATCAATATCATATACCTGTTTAAAGACAATGATCAACCATGGAGCAATTTCTAAGAAAGGTTTGTTCCAATCCGTCCCAAATGGTTTCAGATCTTCTAGCCATTCTTCACTCATTCTTCCATGATAACCTTCATACTCTTCTTTTTCAGCTGCGACTCTGATATTTTTCTTTACTTCAGGATTGGATACAGCACAAAAAGTCCAAGGCTGCTTATTAGCACCAGATGGAGCACAATTTGCCGCCTTAATGATATTTTCAATCACTTCTTTTTCAACAGAACGATCAGAGAACTCTCTTAAAGATCTTCTTTTATTGATCTTCTCGTAATACTCCTTTGTACTTTTCAGCATATCTTCCTTAGAAAGTTCTGAGGAATTATAAGGTATAAAATCTTCTACGGAATGCATCAACTAATGGGTTTGATCGAATAATAGTATTTTCAACACATAAAAATACAATAAAAACTTTAATTATTTAAAAGATAAAGTCATTTATTGCATCTAATAACTCTTTTGGTTTCTCAGCGTGTACCCAATGCCCTGCTCCATCAATCATTTCAATATCAACAGTTACGAATTTTTCATTGATTTCGTCAACATCTGTTCTTTGAATATAATTTGAGTTCGTTCCACCAATAAATAAAGTTGGTGTTGCAATTGCATGATTTACTTCCAATGCTTTCCCTACTTCTCCAATATTTGCTGTAATTACTGGAAGATTCATTCTCCAAGCAAAACCACCTTCTTTTTTTCTATAGATATTTTTCAATAAGAAAGAACGTTCCCCAAGATTAGGAATATATTCGGCAAGAATTTTATCTGCTTCTCCTCTTGTTTTTACAGTATCAATTGGTATCGCATTTAAACCTTCTAATATAGTTTGATGATGTACTGGATAAAAACGTGGTGAAATATCAACAACAATCATTCTACTTGCAATATCAGGATAATTGGCAGCAAATTGCATAACCGTTTTTCCTCCCATAGAATGACCTAAAATAATTGGCTTTTCTAATTCATGTTGTGTAATAAAATCTTTTAAATCAGCAGCCATTAATTGATAACTAAATTCATTGCTATGTGGTGATTGACCATGATTTCGTTGATCTACTAAGAATACATGAAATTTTTCGGCCAATTGTTTACCTAAAGTCATCCAATTATCACATTGTCCAAATAAACCGTGCAATATGATCATGGGTCTACTTCCTTTCTCTCCTATTTCTCTATAAAATAAATTCATTGTCATTGAAATTTTAATTAGAAACTGTAAAGATGTAGCTTTGAGGAGAAATAAAAAACCATACTCTTTAAAAAGAGAAAGAATGAAATACGTATATCAATATATTTGCACTTTTTTGGTATTCAATACCATCTTATTTTCTTGTGGATTCAAAACTTCTGAAAAAATAGACGCCAACAATGTTAATCGTCAAATTAAAGAAAGGAAAATCAAACAAATCAAGGAAAATGACATTATTGAGCAAGGTTATTCGATAGGCCAATCCATTATTAATACTCAACTTTTAAAAGGAGATTGTGGAGATTTGGATAAGACGATTCTCCCTGACAGTTTACAATCTTTTGTCACAAAAGTATGGGTAGATTGTAGCAATCCATCTGACAAAATTAGAAAGAGTATGTGGGAAGCATATCAATACAATATCCAAAATGACCTTCCTTTAAATGATAATATCCAAAATATTATCACAGATACAAACCGTAAATCTTATCTCTATTCTTCTCCAATATCAGTGAATGATAGCCTAAAAGTCATTCAAATCGAACTTAATCACAAAGCACTTGTGTTGTCTTTATATTAAAAGAGAAGAAAATATTACCTTTGCGGTAGAGTAGATTTAGCCTACTCAAATAGTAATTCGTTATCAAGAAATTTCTTATCCTATACAATGAAATATTTAATAGTCGGCTTGGGCAATATTGGCCCTGAATATGAAAAAACACGTCATAACATTGGTTTTATGGTGGCTGATTATTTAGCAAAAAAGCACGATGCTAAATTTGAAATGGACCGTTTGGCTTATGTTGCCGATTTTAAACATAAAGGAAGAAGCATCACAGTAATTAAACCTACTACTTATATGAATTTAAGTGGAAAAGCTGTGAAGTATTGGGCCAATCAATTAAAAGTAAAAACTGAAAATATTTTAGTCATTGTTGATGATCTAGCGATCCCTTACACAAGTCTTCGCATGAGAGGAAAAGGTGGTGCAGCAGGACACAATGGCCTAAAAGATATTGAAGTACAACTGCAAACAGCTGCCTATCCAAGATTACGTTTTGGTATTGGTGACAACTACTCAAAAGGCAAACAAGTTGATTTTGTTTTAGGAGAGTTTACTGAAGATGAAAAAATAGACTTGGATGGTTTAATCGAAAAATCAGCAGATATGTGCCTATCTTTCTGCTCAATTGGTTTATCAAGAACGATGACACAATTCAACAAGTAGCATGACTGACAAACAAATAAAAGGAATATCAGGGTACATAATGATCGTTGTACAAGCCATTATTTTTGGTGGTGCAGGGTATGTGATCTCTTTACCTAATTTAGGAGCTTTAGCGATGCTTCTAATAGCAATCGACCTTATCCTATTGAGAGGTTATTTTATAGTTTCACCCAACGAGGCTATCCTTTTATCACTTCTCGGTAAATATAAAGGAACAATAAATACACCCGGTTTTTATTGGCATCACCCTTTTAGAAGTATCAAAAGAGTATCCTTAAAAGACCACGTCAATATGGTTGGCCCTTGGAATACTTTTGCTAAAGATGGTGTTCAGTTGGAAATGAGTGTAGAACTACGTTGGAAGATCGAAGATACTGCGAAAGCTTACTTTGGCATGTCAAATATCGAAGAATCAACACTTTCTATTGCAAAAGAGACCGCTCAAACGTTAATAGAAATGTATCCATATGAAGATTTTGGGAAAGAACGTGTTTCTTTGCGCTTACATACGACAACTGTGAATCAAGCGTATGGCACTGCTTTAAAGAAAAAGCTGAATGAAGTAGGTATTTTCCTTGAAAGTGCTCGTTTTAATAATATCCGCTCAATGGGTAAAAAACGCGCAGCAAATGAAGCAGTTGCAATTGCTCAACAAATGATTCAAGAAGTAGATCAAGTTAATCAATTGACAGAAAGTGAAAAAGCAGGTATGAAGCTTCAACTAATGTCTTTATTGATGACTGAAAAGTAAAAAAGAAAAAACGAATAGTTTAAGATATGCATAAAGATGAATGTTTCGAGTTTGGTAAGATTACTAAAACTCACGGATTAAATGGAGAAGTATTATTCTTCTTAGACGTAGATGATCCTACCAAATATGAAGGTCTTGACGTTGTTTTCTTAGAAAGAAGAGGAAATTTAGTACCTTATTTCTTAGAATATCTTTCATTACACAACAGCAGATACATCGCTAAATTCGAAGATATTGATACAATTGAACAAGCTACTGAATTAAAGGATGCTCAATTATATCTTCCTTTAAGTGCTTTACCAAAGCTAGATGAAGGGCAGTTCTACTATCACGATATTGAAGATTTTACAGTAGTAGATAACAACTTGGGTGAATTAGGAACAGTACATAAAGTATATACCAACTCAGCTCAAGATATTTTAGAGATGAAATACAAAGGAAAAGAAGTTTTAATTCCAATCAATGATGAGATCATCATCAAAGCTGATCTTGAGAAAAAGGAATTATACACAAACATTCCTGATGGATTAATCGATATCTATTTAGAAGATTAATTTTCATCAAAACCTTATCTAAACCATTTTTAAAGTAACATTATGCTTTGAAAATGGTTTTTTTATACCCTTTCTTTAATAGATGTTTATATTAGAATTCATTTACTAAATTTATCATCCTTTCCCTACTTGTATCACGTTACTTTGTATAAGTATAAACAATATTTTATCAATAGCTGCTTTATACCTCATTATTATCAATATTAAATAAACTACTGCAAGTGAAAAAGCTACTACTCATTTTAAGTTTAATCATTATGGGATTAATTTCCTCACATCAAGAGGTACAAGCACAAACAAGTGTACAATACTATTATGGTATGGGAGGAGTCCAACAAGTTTCAATCTGGCAAAACCTGGATGAAACAAACTTGATCAACTTTCGTGTTGGCTATCAAGATTTCGACCAAGAAAATGTTTCTTTATCCGTAGGTTATGGTCACCTCTTTGGTAAATTCTTACCTTATTTGGTTTTCAATAAAGATGTAACATCAGATTTAAATAATTATTCTTTCACCAATGGCTATTATTGGGCTTCTGGTGGACGTTGGGACTTTGCTGTAGGTTGGACATTAAATCAGCATGAAACGTACAGTGCAGGACAAGGAGACGTGCCTACTGATACTTATGCTGCTTGGTCACAGAGCTATTGGTTTGACGCCTACTACAACCTAATTGATTGGAGAGCACAAGTGGGTGTAGAAGCTGGTGTAACTTCTTCTGGAGTTTGGTTCTGGGGAGTAATGTTCAGTAAAGCCTTTGACTTTAGTAAAAAACATTAGAAGAAAAGAGATATATAAAAAGGGTTGTTTCATTTATGTGATGAAACAACCCTTTTATTTTATAAAATCTTGGATATAAAAAAACAAGCCAGAAACGCATCGCTCAACTCCTTACCCTTGCTTGCTTCCGCACCTGGGGGATTCGGAGGAGCAAATCGATCTGACTTGCTCTGCAAAGGTAGGTACTTTTTTTAATCCCGCAATACTTTTTTCAACTTTTTTTATTAAAAACTTATAAGTTAGTACTAATTATTTAGTTATCAATGATTTAAAGTTTATTTTTTATTTTTAAATAAAACTTAATAGGATTATTCTAAGACAAAAGATTAGAAATATCGTCCTTACTAAGCTTTTTCATAAAGCTTTCTTCAGTTGTAATTAATGTATCGGCCAACTCTTTTTTACTTTGTTGTAGGGCTAAGATTTTTTCTTCAACCGTACCTCGTGTAATAAACTTATAGACCATTACTTTATTTTCTTGACCAATACGGTGCGCTCTATCCACAGCTTGAGCTTCAATCGCTGGATTCCACCATGGATCTAGGATAAACACATAATCTGCCGCTGTAAGGTTCAATCCTAAGCCACCTGCTTTTAATGAAATCAAGAAAATTTGTACATCATCTGTGTTTTGGAATTTATGAACTTCTTTCTTTCTGTCTTTTGTTCCTCCATCAAGATATGCATAATCAAAACCTTTCTTATCAAGCTCTTCTTTGAAAAGTGTAAGGTGCTTTACAAACTGACTAAACACTAAAATCTTGTGACCTTCAGCAGTTGCATTTTCCAAAGCTCGTATCACTTCATCAAACTTTCCTGCAGAGTGCTCATATTTATCTTCAATAAGCACCGGATGATTCGCTAACTGTCTTAATTCAGTCAAACCTTTAAGTAGCATAAATTGAGATCCTTTTACACCGGTAGATTCGATATGTTCAAGGATTTCATTTCGATACGAAGACTTCACTTCCTCGTATTTTTGCTTCTGTTCAGGTGACATATCGATATACATGATCTTTTCAACCTTTTCAGGTAATTCAGAGGCAACTTGAGACTTGTGACGTCTCATTACAAAAGGTTTGATCAAACGATAAAGTTTTGCATACTTTTCCTCGTCCTTTTTCCTTTCTATAGGATGTAAGAATTCTTTCTTGAAGAAATTTTGACCACCCAATAGACCTTCATTGGCAAAATTCATCTCAGACCATAAATCCATTGTCGTATTTTCAATTGGTGTACCTGTCAACAACAAGCGTTTACGACTTTTTAGTTGATTTACAGCCTTAGTTACAATAGACGATGGATTTTTAATGATTTGTGCTTCATCTAAGATGATATAATTAAAGAAATACTGTGATAATATTTCTGCATCAATTCTAGCTGTACCATACGAAGTAATGACAAGATCATAATGCCCAAACTTCTCTGGATTCTTCTGACGGTTAGTTCCTGTATAGTTTAAGATTTTCATCTTTGGCGTAAACTTCTTGGCTTCCATTTCCCAGTTATACACCAATGAAGTAGGCATAATTAATAAGGATGTACCATTTTCAGCTCCTCTTTCATGTTCTAAAACGGCTAAAGTCTGTACTGTCTTACCCAGACCCATATCATCTGCCAAGCATCCACCAAAATTATATTCTGACAAAAAGCGCATCCAATTGTACCCTGCCTTTTGATAAGGTCTTAATTTCCCTTTAAAACCTTTTGGCATTTCATACTCCTCAATCTTATCAAAATCATTCAACTTTGATAGACGATCATTTAAACTCACTTTTGCTAATGAACCTTCTTTAAGTTCCTGTACTAAAGCTAAGTGATGTTTGTGTAATCTTGGTGTTTCACTTTCATTATTCAAGAAATAGAACAACTCTTGATATTGTGAAAACCAGACATTAGGAATTACGGCAATTTCCCCATTTGGTAATTCAAATTCATGTCTACCCGACACTATAAGTTTACGGATAACTGTAAATGGAATTTCAAATTCACCAAAAAGGACTTTCGTCTTGATATCAAACCAATCTCGATCTTCTTCTACTTCAAGATTAATTGTCGAATGCCCAATGAAATATTTCTTTGTAATCGCTTTATCCTGTTGAACAGTGATATTTTTTTCTTCTAAAACATGTGAGTTAGTGGACAACCAAGAAAAAGCATCATTTTTAGGAAGAATAACTTTTCCTTTTTTTCCTATTTCTAGGCCTAAGTTTTCCACGAGATGTTTCACCTCTTTTTCATACCTTACTTCTCGAGGCATTTTATAGAAAGTAAATTCATCGTCTTTATATTCTAACGTCACATGACTTTTCTTTCCAATGGTCTCCCCTCCTACTTTTCTTTCTCCGTAGTCAAACATTAAATGTAATTCTACTTCCGTCACAATTGGATCATCACCTTCGGTTTGTTCACCTGGAGCTATAATTTCTTTTAAAACGATACATGGTTTTGCTTCTTCAGTCTGATGGATAATTTCAAAACCCGAGGCTTTGACCTTGTAATCTTCAATAAGATGAGAAATGAATTTTTCATAATAGCTTTCTTCCATTTTTTTAGGAATTGCTATAAAATTCTTGAATAAGAAAGGTTTAATTTTCTTACCATCTACGTCACCTTTAAACGTATATAATTTTCCTTCTAAAAGTAACCAAGCAGGTCTATTAGAAAGTAAAACGGCATTCTTATATTGGAATTCTACCTTTTCTCCTTCAAAAAACATAAAAGGGCGGTAGTTTGTGTTTCCTTCTTCCTTATTTCTCCAGAATCTAAAAGTAATTGAAGCTTTTTCTTTTTGAACTCTAATTGTTTTGTAAGTAGGATTTCCATCTTTTCCCATCTCAAAAACCATCTTTCCTGATAGCTTATTCAAGATTTTGATTCTTTCCTCTTCTACAAAGTCAAGGATTTTCTTTTGTAATGCCTGATCGCCTTTTTTTTCATCAAAAGTACTTAAGAAAAAGGCATTAGGTTTCTGTCTTTTCTTTCCTCCAAAACGATGAGCAACAGCATCCGGCTGAATATTATCCATCAATTCTATCAACTCATAATCTTTATCATCTAAGCGACTAGAAAATTCATGAGCATTTCTTGATGAAATATTCTGATGCTGAAGGGTTAGTTTATTTTCATGATTTAATTGAACAACAAAGGATTCAAACAAATAGCCTAAATACTGATGTTCAAATAAAGAAAATACCAATTGAAAGGGTTGGGAGGTTGAAACTTTCATCTGTTCTCAGAACTCTTTTACTAAACAATTTTTTCAATTACTAAATCATCAAAACTAATACATTTAAACTAACCTACAAACCGTATCGACAAAAAGTCATACTAAATTTTGGATGAATATTATACTATCTAGATAAATATTGTTAAAGGATATCTTATTAATTAAGAATATTTTATATACTAACACTAATTATGTAAACATTTGCAATGCACTATGTTGAATATTAGTGTTTTGAATAGTTAGATGATACATTTACGTTAAATCTAACGCTCATAAACTGAAAAATATGTCCTCGAAATTACATACTACCATCCTATCTGTTTTAGCTGTTCTTATGGCAATTTATATCATTTGGGATGTATATAATGATAAATATTCTGATACGACAAATGAACATCAATTAATCGTTGAAGAACTTGAAGGTCTTGGAAGACTTGAACTTTACAAAGCACATGTAAGGGATGTTGCTGAATACACCGAAGAAAATCAATATCTAAAAAATGTACCTGTAGCAAGTGAATATTTTAAATCAAAAATTCTTGCTGTAATTGGTGGTGAAATTGTCGCCTATATCAATCTTGGTGAAATCAAAGATAAAGACATTCAAATCATCGACTCAACTTTAGTCGTAGACTTACCAATGCTTAATATTGACGGTAGAGTAAATCCTCAAGAAGTAAAAGTATATTCTTCGGAATATGCTAGCCCTGAAGCCATGAATCAATTGTACATTGAAGCAGAAGAAAAATTAAAAAAAACAGGGCAAGAAATGCAATTGGAAATAAAGGCTAAAGAAAATGCAAAGCAGTATTTAGCGCCAATTCTTTCAAAAATAAGTGGTCACAAAAATATTAAGATCAACTTTAAGGATAGTGTAAACCTACATTACATGCATAAATAACACCTTGAAATCCATTACTCAAATGTTAATTACAAAGTGTTAAGAGAAATATTATTTTTTTTACTCTAGAATCACATACTATTATCTGTAAAGAAGGCGTTAAGTATTATATTTGTTTATCATAAATCAAATATTTGATTATATTGATAAAAAACTGTATTATACAGCAACTCATTAGTCTTTATTTTTTTATTTATCAAAGACTTTCCGTTAGAACTATACTTCATAAGCGCACTTTTTTGTTATGAACAGATCAACAAATACGCATATTACTTTTTATACAAAACTAGTACTTCTTTTTTTCCTCTTTATCAATACTTCTGCATTCGCTCAAAGTATTTTGAGTACGCATTATTCAAAAGATAATGGTCTGAAAGCAGAATCTGTAAAAAGTATTTCAAAGGATTCCAATGGTTACCTATGGTTGGCTACAGATGATGGTCTAATTCGTTATGACGGATTGAACTTTAAAAGTTTTGGCAATAACCAACTGAATAGCAAACACATAAAACAACTTCTTCAGAAAAATGACGGTAGTTTATACGCTATCACAGATAATGAAGTAGTACAAATCTTCAGTTCTCCTGATAATGTTTCTTTTCAAATTTTAATGCAAACCAAAACGCCTACACAAGATGAAGGTGATCTTTATTATGGTAAATTATTATTTGAAGACAGAACAAATAATCTTTGGGTAGCAGATAATTCTCAAATCTATAAAGAAGCTAGCCCTGGTAAATTCGAATTAGTATTTAGTGATTTTACTTTAGAAGCTCAATCAAATAATCGCTCATTCCAACTTGTAGAGAATATTGATGGTGAGATCTTCGCTTTTCACTTATCAGGTACAATTTTAAAGTTTGATAGTACTATTAATCAATTCAAGAAAATATCTAGTTCTTTTGGGTTAAATAATATTCAACATGCAATTTGGTTCAATGGCTCATCATTTTTAGTAGCAGATGCAACAAAAGGTGTTTCTTTAGTGACTATCGATGGTACTAAAGTGACTCGTGAGCAAATTGGGCAAAAAATGGACGCTTCTTATATCCAAGAAATTAATACTGATTTGTATATGGTTTCGGGTTATTTAAAAGGTATGTACCGTTTAGAAAGTTCATATGAAGGATTTAAACTTCAAAGAGCTTCAGAATTGGGTGTTTATAATGGTAACTCAATGTATTATAATGACCTTGATCTATGGTTGGCAAGAGATAATGGTATTTCATTATTCCAACAATTACCATTTAATCAATTAGCCTCAAATATTACAAGTTCATTTATTCAACATATTAATGGTGATGAGAAAAATCTTTACTTCACGGATGGTGGTAACTTATACCAAGGTAATCTTAACTCATTAAATGAATTCAAACTAGAAAATAAAATTAAGGTTACTCCTGCTGGCAACTCATTCTTAAAAATATTACCTACAAAACAAGGTGTTTGGACTTCTGATGCTGAAGGTCGCCTGTATTTATGGAGAGGAGATAGACAAGTCAAAAAGTTTGATCTATCACACGTTGGTGGTGCAATCTTCGTTCTTAAACAAGACCAAAAGGGTAATCTATGGGTATGTCAAGACGGTATTGCAGGTGTAATTAAAATTGAACCTGACGGACGTACAAAGATCTATAGTGTAGAGGAAGGAGTAATAAGCAGAGCAATTAGTATTGAAATTACTGAAGATAATGAAATTCTATTAGGAGGTACTTCCAAAGATGGTCTTGTATTCCAATACAATGAAGTAGTAGACTCATTTGACAATTTGACTGAAAAATTAAACTTCTCTCTTGAAGGTAATATTCAGACCAATGATATTGTCAAAATGAGTAATGGAAATGTCATCCTTGGTACTTCATATGGTACTTTAATTCTTCAAGATGAAAAAATTACTCGTATAAACTTTGGTGATTTTACATCAATTTCAAATAATGCAATTGTTGTTGATAAAACTGAACAACAATTATGGATTGCGACTCCTTCAGGTTTAATGCTATACAACTTTGAGCATGACGAATATCTTCTATATACAAATAAGGATGGTCTTCCTGATGCAAGCTTAAATCCTAGAGGGTTATTTATTGATGATTTAGGTAAACTATTTATATCTACAACAAAAGGTATTGGTTTCGCACCTAACCTTCAAGTATTAAAAGAAACACCTAGACCATTCATAGAACAAATTCATGTTGGTGGTGATAAAATTGATCCTAAGTTAAGACCTGATGTTTCTTCAGATAGTTATTTAAGAATCGATTTCCATATTCCAGTTTATCCAACTGAAAACGTAGCCTTTCAAAAACGTATTTTAGGTTACCCTGGATTGGATGAATGGACAAACTTTGACAAGGAAAAAGAAGGTCTTTTGATTGATCAATTAGAAGCTGGATCCTCTTATACATTGGAAATTAGAGGTAGAAAAACAGGTAACTTCTCGTGGTCTAGACCTTTGTCTTTTAGATTTTCAGTATTTACTCCATTCTACAAACAGTGGTGGAGTTATGTAATCTATGTAGTAGGTACAATTACAATTATCTTAATTATTGTTCAATTAAATATCCTACGTTCTAGAAGAGAACAAAAACGATTAGAGGAACAAGTAAACCTTAGAACTAAAGAGGTAGAACTTCAATCATCAGAATTAACTGAAAAGAACAGCGAATTAGAAAAAGCCTTTAACCGCTTGAAACGATCTGAAGCCATTCTAAACCATAACACAAAGGAATTAGAAAGAGCCAAAAGAGAAGCAGATAAAGCCGTTTCTAAATTGAAAGATAAAAACACAGAGCTTGAAGAGACTTCTCGTACAATTCGTGAACAACACCAGGAAATGAAATCTCACCGAGAGCAAATCCTTCGTCAAAACGAACTTGTAAAAGAACAAGCCTTACTACTTTCTCAGCACAATGATAAAGTAAAGAGTTCTGTAAACTATGCCCGTCGTATGCAAACAGCCGTATTTGGTCAGCCAAATGAAATGTCTGATAAAATGAAAGCTATTGGACAGCATTGGGATGGTTTTGTATACTTAAAACCTAGAGATATTGTCTCAGGAGACTTCCATTGGTTTGGTGAGAAAAACGAAAACTACATTATTGTAGCTGCCGATTGTACAGGTCACGGTGTACCAGGTGCATTCATGTCCTTGATTGGTAATGACCTTCTTAACCAAATTGTTTACGAAAGAGGTATTCTTGATCCAGGCCGTATCTTAAAATTGATGAATGATATGATTCGTCAAGCCCTAAACCAAGCAGAAAACGAAAATAGTCGTGATGGTATGGATATCGCTATTTGCGTTGTTTCTCCTAAACGTAAAACATTAACTTTTGCAGGAGCAGGTAGACCACTTTATTATATCGATAATAATGAACCTGATGAATTAAAACGCCTTAAAGGTGGTAAATTCGGTATTGGTGGTAAGTCCACGAAGAAAAAAGTGTACGAATCTTATTCTATTCCATTAGATACAATTAAAGTAATGTACATCTGTTCTGATGGTTACCAAGATCAATTTGGTGGTCCTAATGGCCGTAAACTAATGCAAAAGCCATTTAAAGAATTACTTTTCTCTATTCATGATAAAGAAATGGAGGAACAAAATATTGCTTTGACGAGTTTCATGGAACAATGGATGCTACATGGAAATCAACGTCAAATTGATGATATGTTGATTATTGGTCTTAAACCTCATGTTGCTGTTAGTGAAGAAGATGAGAAAGAACTTCTTCTTGTAGATGAGCATGAAAAACAAAGACAATCAATATTCTAAGATATTTACATTGAGATCAAAAGAAGTCAACTTTACATTGGCTTCTTTTTTTTATCTATTTGAATACTTTTTTAAGAAATTTTTACATATTAAATTTGGCCTAAAACCTTTTTCAAAAGATTGAATTTATTAATGCCAAAATTTTTCTTTTATATCATTTTACTATCAATATCTATGTGGATATCTACTTCTTCTTATGCTCAAGAAGTTGAAACTTCTGCCAAAACGATTTATTTAATCGATGATGAAGGTATGTTGGATATTGTAAATGTAGAAGAAAGAAATATCATTACACTACATCATTTAGAAGAAGAATGGCGTTTTTTCTTTGAAGAAGATAAACTCATCGCTTTAGAGTGTATTCAAAAGGATGTGCTCTACAAAGAACTTTTTGAAGTACAACCCAACGTATATAAAGATGATAGTGGTAATTTGAAACTTTACTCACAATTGAAGAATAAGAATGAAATTTCAGTCACTATTGAAGCTAATAATTCTCTAACTGATCTTTATTTCTCAAAAAATAATAATGAAGAGGCAACATTTTACTTTAAAAATATGGCAGTTAATAAAAGTAAATTGTAAATTGCAACAACAATCGGTTAAACAAACATTATCAATCTAAATTTTTTCATGAGCGATCATGACTCATAAACTCTCATTATGTATGAATTATAAATTATTCTCTAAAGTGCTTTCAGCTACTGCACTTTTTTCTTTTTTTTCACTGCAAACTAATGCTCAAGGATGTGCAGATGCCGGATTATGTAGCATAGGCCCTATGAAAAGTAGTGAATTTTTTGAGGAACCTACAAATGGTGAAATTAGATTTAGACCATCCTATGGATTAGGTGAAAAACAAGTTAGTAATATTGGTTTACAACTTGAAGGTGATTACAACATTCAAGATGTAGTTTACTTCCAATTTATTTTACCTTATAATATTAATGTAGGTGACTTAGGTAGTGCAACAGGATTTGGCGACCTTACTTTATCTCTTTCTGCACCAGTTTACAAAGGAGACGAAGTAGCTACAACTATTTTCGTAGGTACAAAAATACCTTTGCAAAATGGTAATGCATTAGATGATAACGGTAATTCTCTTCCAATGGCTTATCAACCGAGTTTAGGTACATATGATATTCTTGGAGGTGTTGCAGTTAGTTATAAACAATTTCTTTTCTCTGCAGGTTACCAACAGCCACTTACTCAAAATGAAAATGGTTATGTTGCTCCAGGCGTAGATCCTGATGAGGAATCTTGGACTACAAATGGTTTTGAAAGGTCAGCAGACTTAGCATTAAGAGCTGAATATTCTAAAGACAATCCTGAAAAAATAAATTGGAAAGCAGGTTTATTAGGTATTGTTCATATGGGGAATGATTCTTATTTAGACCCTGAGGATAACACAAGAAAAGATATTGAAAACTCTAGTGGATTAACTCTAAATATCACAGGAGGTATTTCAAAAAGTTTTGGTAAATACACTTTAGGTACTGACTTAGGTTTTCCTGTAGTTACAAGAGAAGCTAGACCTGATGGTTTGACTAGATCTTTTGTACTTGGCGTTTACGGAGGTTGGAAATTCTAATCAAATCGTGAATAAAAAATAAACCTCTTAGTTTTCAGTTAAAGCTAAGAGGTTTTTTATTTTAATCTGCCATTGAAATGACATCTCCATTTACTTCTGAAGTAATAACATATTGATTTGCGGCCCATTTGTATTGACTAAAATAGGCTTCTGCTAACGTTCGCATTCCTTTGGCCATGTCATCTTTTGGATAAGCTACACTGACCATTTTCATCAATGTCTTATTTTCTGAACTATGAGAATATTGAAATAACTTCCACATACCGGCTTCATCTAACATAGAAAGTGCTTTTTCTATACCATATCGATCAACCAATTTAGTATAGAAAGGTTCACCTCTCGCTGAAACAAGTTTTCCTGCTTTTACATCTCGCATGTACAGTTCTTGTTCGCCCATTGCATAAATATAGGCTTGCATCAAAACAACATCATGATAATCTAATTCAAATTGTTCATAAGGAATATTATCTCTAAATGCCATGTATTTGTCAATCCAAGTAAGATGTTCCCAATTTTCTATAGCTTCAGGTTTTATCTGCGTTAAAGTATCAATCAACTCCATGTAAGTCAGCACTCTTCTTCTTTCATCAGAAATTGAGAAATATTCAAATGGATCTATAGAATCTAAGTTAGCATTAAAGTAACCATCTATTTGAGATTGCTCACTAATTTCAACCAAGGCATATAAAGAATCAGTTTCTAATTCATACTTCTCAAATGCATTCATTAGATTCACTTCCAATGCTTCTTTCGTATCAGTAATTCTTTCAGTAAAATAGGTATTGATTTCATCTGTATTATAATCCTTAAAAAAGGGATTTGAAGATCTTCGGTTGACATTTTTATAATATTCTCCTCTAAAACCAAAAGTCTGTTGTAATGGTAATTCTGTAAAATCTTCAATTCTATGTTTTGCCAACCAATATTTCATAGCGGTTTCTGGGAATGGCACCGTTATTTTAATATCAATACTTGCTTTTTGATTTCCAATCTTAGACATTCTATACGCTATCGAATTGGCCAACTCTGGTAATACTTTAGAATACAACTGTCTATTTAGAGATATAGAATCCAACAGATTCTGACGTCTAATAACAATAGATTGTGTATTATAAATTGACTCTAGATCGGTATCATCAAACCCTGGAACTTGTACAGGTTTTGGTTCATGATAGGCTACGGCATCTAAGAAAACAGGCATTGTTTCTTGCTTTAAGATAATCTCTCTGAAGATATATGAATTAATATTCGAGATTCTTATACATCCACCTGATAAGGCAAAACCTAATTGATCAACCCTATTAGATCCATGAACATAGATTTGTCTACTTCCTGAGTTACTATTGTCAATGTAACAAACTTCCTCATCTGGAAGGTCTAAATATTTTGGTGCAGCTAAGTCGATTAATTCAGAACCAAAATTTTGACCTATCAAACCAAATTGGTTAGAACATATAAAAGCCTTTTCTTCTTTCGTGTTTTTTCGGTACAAATACTTTGCTTCACCTTCAAAAGACTGTCCTTCAATTTTATGAAAAATATTTTTTGTATCGGTAGTCAATGTTTTTGCTTGCCACCCCTTTTGATGATAATCTTTATAAATTAAGAAATATCCTAATGGTGTTTGGCCTGAATCGTTTTCATATCCAACACCCTTCCAAGCTGATGAAATATCAAATTCGACTAGTTCCCCAGTTGCCATATTTACAATATACCCAACTTGACCTCCTACTTCTTTTTTTGACACATTACCTACAAAAGCATAACCTGATCGAATACCCCTTGTGTCTCTCAAGTAGACAAATGATTTATGCATCTTGTTATGAACAAAAGAAAATCTTTTAGGATTCGTTTCTTTTGACAAAACTCTCATATTACAAGTTGCATAATCCCTCAACATTTCTTTTTGATGCTCTGTTAAATCAGGATATTCCATCAACAATTCATTGATGAAGTTCTGAGTTAAAGAAGATAAACTTTCAGGCATTTTTTCTTTGGCATCTTCTAATTGTTGAATCGCTGGAATTGAAAATACCTCAGCTTGTACTTCAGGGCTATAGTTAGCTCTAGAAGCTACAAATACTGGTTTTCCAGTCAATTCTTTCCAGTTAAAATCTTCATCAGTGAATGAATCTATAGAAGAGTATGATCCTTTTTTATTTTGAGAAACACAGGATATCAGTAGTAAAAAAGTTAAAGAATAAAGTAAGTGTCTATTGTTGAGAATCATGAGAGTTTTGGGTTATTTTGATCAGTTAAGGTTTTAAGCCTTAAAAAGTACTTATAATTTACTGCTTTTTTTCAACACCAAAAAGTATAATATCAAAAAAAGCCATAAGGATTTCTTGATTCCCTATGGCTTTTTGTTAATCTATCCAATGTAAAACATCACGGATTACACTCCAATGTTTTTCCCTCCGTGTCGGGTCTTTTCCAAGAATCCAATAATCGTAGAACCTCTCGATTGTACCATCTTTTTGATTTACTTCTATCCAATTTGAGACAAAAATGGCCATATTTTCATCATTATTTCCAACAGGATAAGCAAGCGGTAATGTAATTTTGTAAGGTAATGGATCCGCAATTTGGTATTCAGGATGCAATAAAGTTAACGCCGAACCTCTTTCCGCACTTGTTAACAATCCACTGAGATGTAAACTATCATTTTCTTGATGGAAGAATTGACTGACAGAATCTAATCGAACAGCACTTGCTTGAGGGAAGTATTTTAAGAATTTCTTCGCAACATCACTCCTTTCAAAATAACCAATAGTAAACGAGTCCAATTCTATTGCTCTATCATATGTTTTATATTGATCAGCATGATCTCCAACGACAAGTGCCATTGTCACATCAATATAGGGTTTAGAAAAAGCTAATTCTGCCGAATATTGACTAGATAAGAAAATATCAGACATCACAATATCAAAGTAATCATTCTTTAATTCATCTGGCATATTTCCTACAGTAATCGGTATAAATTCAATTTCCACCTTTAAAGCAGAAGCTAGTTCATGTGCCATATCAATACCAAAACCAACTAACTCACCTTTAGCATTAAAATAACTAAAAGGTACTTCTTGTTCATAAAATCCTACTCGAATAATCCCTCTTCTTTTGATTCTATCCAATATACCTTCACCTTCCATTAGTTTTATTGGATTAGGTTTAGCTTCTGGTAAAACTTTAAAAGGAACTAGTCGATGAATCAATTGCATGTTTGATATGACTTTATCATTCTTATAGACATCTTTTAAAGAATAGGCAAGGAAATACCTTAAAGGAATTAAACTAAAAATAAATAAGCCAACAGCAACAGTAACTAAAGTAATGAGCTTTCTTTTTTTTATTTTAAAAAAACCATGTGACTTACTTAAAGTTAAAATTGTAAGTGTAATCAAATGCATTGCTCCTAAAACTACTCTAACTCTATCCGTAAAAACAGTTGATACGATAAACAACTGAAACATATCTTTAGGAATTTTGAGTAAATCCAGCATAAAAGGTATGCCTGTTACTGGAGCGACAAAACTACTTAAAAGTGTTGCTCCCATAAATACTGGTACTTCTTTCAATTGGATTTCATTACCCACAAACCAAGCGGCAAAAGGAACAAATATAAAAATAATGAGTGTACCTAGATTAGGAAAAGGATAAGCTAAAGGCATTAATATATCTGTACCAGCATCATTCTCCTCATTGTTCAGATTGTATTCATCATAAAGTAATTTAAGGTCTTCAATCAACTGAGGCAGTACAACAATGATTTTTCCAGTTGCAAAGATCGTAATCAATGTTGCTTTCGTATATTTAAATACATCTCCATATTTAAAGGGTGTACATGCTGATATTAAATAAGGTAAAACCCAAAACACCATAATGAGCACTGCTACTAAATAAGTCAACAGATAAGCTTGCATTTTTCCTAGCTCATCCATTGTCATTGTACCAGCCGTACTTGCTGCAATTGCAAAAACACCTAAAGGAGTAAGTTTGACAACGATTTTATTGACTTGATTTAATGCCTTATTAAAAGCATCTAAACTATTTAATAAGAGTTCTTTATCATCTCCTTTGATTTGCATTACACCAATTCCAACTAGAATCGAGAATAATACAACTGCCGGAACTTTACTTTCCGCTAATGAAAAGAAGGGGTTTGAAGGAATATATAGTTTTAGAAAATCAATCTCTGGAGGTGGAGTCACAAAACTAGTACTAAAAAAGTTTGCTGACTTCCATTCTGGAAAAGCAAAAGGTAAAATCAAAACTACTGTAATCCCAATTCCCAATAAGATAACTAGGAAACGAATACCATTTATAATCAACTTACGCCCTTCTTCAAGTGATAGACGTCCAATATTTACGATAAGTGAAAAGACAATATATGGAAGCACTGTCATCTGAAGCAATCCAATAAATGCTTCACCAACAATACCTAAATGTTTGCAATATTCTCCAAAAAATAAACCAACAGCAATACCAATAAATAACCCTATCAAGATCTTTGTAGATAAGGTCATTGGTGCTTTGGCTTTTGTTGTTTGGGTTTGATCAGTCATAAAAGACAAGAAATAGTATAATATAGTACGTTATGTTCTTCTATTAAATATAATATAAATAAAGGTTACTCCAATGCTTAGAGTAACCTTTATTGAGGATATATTCTATAGAAAAAAGGTGTTTTATTCCTCTTCTAACTTTTCCATAATTACTGCACAAGAAGCATCTCCAGTAATGTTTACAGCGGTTCTAAACATATCAAAGATTCTATCTACACCAAAAATTAAAGGCAATGCTTCTACTGGTATACCTACAGCCATTAAAACAGCTACTGATAATAACGTAGGTCCTGGAACACCTGCAGTACCTACAGCTCCAAGCACTGAAGTAATTGCAATAGCGATATAATCACTAAACCCTAATTCAATACCGTACATTTGTGCAAAAAAGATTGCAACCATAGGATTAAAAACGGCATTTCCAGCCATATTAACTGTCGCTCCTAATGGTAATACAAATGAAGAAACTGATTTCTTGACATTCATATTTTTACAAGCTTCATAATTCAATGGTAATGTTGCCAATGAAGATGCAGATGATATCGCAAAGATTTGTGGTGTCAACATTTCTTTGATAAACTTAATACCTGATACATTACTTAATAAATGCACCAATCCACCAAATACAGGAAAAGCTACAATAAATAATGCGACCATATATAAGATAAATAGGTTACCAATATTGAATAAAACATCATATCCAAAAGTACCTACAGCATCAGCCATCAAACTCATTACTCCAAATGGAGCCAACCACATTACTTTGATGATCATCCATGTTAAGACATCATTCACGCCATCTACAAATTTACTTACAACTTCCCTTTTATCTTCAGGAAGTTTTCCGATACCGACTCCAAAGAATAATGAGAACATGATAATCTGTAAAATAGAACCTTCATTTAGTGATTTAAATGGGTTTGAAGGAATCACCCCTAATAGTGTGTCCCAAAAACCAACAACTTCACCTTTTTCTGTTAAACTAGAGTCCATTATTCCATTAGCTAATGATGACAAATCTAAACCTTTTCCTGGTTCAAAAATGACAGGTAATAGAATCCCAAAAAAGACAGCGATAAATGAAGTGACGCCAAAATAAGCGAAAGTTAAAGTACCTATTTTTCCAGCATTTTTTGATTGTCCTAAGGCTTGGGCTCCCATGATAATAGAGAAAAATACCAAAGGTACTACTAGCATGGAAAGTAATTTGATAAAGATTTTACCAATTGGTGCAATGACTGATACATCCTCTCCAAAGATGACACCTAGAATCACACCAAGAATCATAGCAATAAGTATAGCGATACCTAAATCTATTTTAAAAAATTTCATTTACCTCTTATTGATTAATAATATAAAATTTACATGTGCTCCGAAAGTTAATAGAATAATTAATAACCTCCTTACTAACAGATGTTATTCAATTTTAATACATAAAAAAAACCCTATCACGTTGCCGTAACAGGGTCTAAATTTCAATAGGTCTTTCCTTACATTCGTAAACTATTGTCTGTTGAATACGTAAGTGTATACCGGATAAACTACCTTAGTTTTTGCTGCAGCAGGAGTTGTATCATAAACTAATGTTACAACTGAAGCTTGAGCATCAGCGCTAACTGAACCAGAAGTCCATCCTAAAGCATTAAATGTTTCAACAGTGTAGTTACCATTCACGAATCCACTTGGCTCTAAATTCCAAGCTGGATCGATACCTGAAACTACAATGTTTCCATCAGATGATACTTCAATAGTAATATTTCCTGTAATAGTAGCTGGTTCTGTAACATTTTCCTGAGAGATATCACTAGGTTCAGCCACATAAGTAGCAGTAGTTACAGAAGGTCCATCTTCGCCACCATCATCACCACAGCTAGTAACAAATGTCATTAAGCCGATTAGTGAAAGAAAGTAAATTGCATTTTTCCAAATGTTTTTCATTACAATAGATTTTTAAGTTTTAGAATGTAATAGAGACAATTGAAATAAGGAGACCGACAAAAGCAAATATAATATAACTATATTAATATTTATAGCTTTCTATTAAAATAATTTCACTACAGAACTCATATTCATAGGGTTGGTTACTGCATATAATGACTATTTTCTCTTTACTTACCTCAGGCAACCATTGATGATACCATGCTATATTTTTTTGATCTAGATTACTTGTAGGTTCATCCAGAAACATTATTTGTGTTTCAGTAAAAAAAGATAATGCAAGTTTAAACTTCTGTTTCATTCCAGAAGAAAAGTCCTTAATCTGCTTATTTTGAGAACTTTTTAATCCTAAAATATCAATTATCTCATCATTACTTTTTGTAAAACCTCTTAATTTTCGATGAAAATCTAAATGTTCTATTAAAGTATACTCCTCTATAAGATCTGTATAAGGCCCTGTAAGCACAAGATGCTTCCAAATATCATCTACTAAGATTGTTTTATCTTGATCTTGATAAGTTATTTTTCCCTTAGATGGATCATTAATTCCAGCAATAATCTTTAAAAAAGTAGATTTACCACTACCGTTTCCTCCTGTAATTGCATAAGACTTACCACTTTCAAAAGTATAATTCACATCTCTGAAGATCCATTCTCTTGAAAATTTCTTACTTACATTCTCTAAAGTTATTTTCATAATCTTATCTAAAAACAAAATACCACTTCTTCATTTTCTATAATGAAAAAGTGGTATCTAAATCAATTTCTTAAGAAGGCTACTGTTTAGTAACCCTTGATGATTCCACGTTCAGAATTCTTTAAGAAGTCAAGAATAATATCACGCTCTTCAGAAGGTTCAATTTCTTGTTCAATCTGACGCATTGCTTCATTCATTGTAAAACCTCTTGTGTAAAGTAATCTGTACATCTCGTGAACTTCTTGAAGAGTATCTCCTTCAAAACCTCTTCTTCTTAGTCCTACAGAGTTGATACCACAGTAACTTAATGGCTCTCTTGCAGCTTTTACAAATGGAGGAACATCTTTTCTTACTAATGATCCACCACCAATAAATGCATGCTCACCAATTTTCACAAACTGATGTACTGCAGCAGTACCTGCAATAATTACATGGTTAGAAATTTCTACGTGACCTGCAATTTGAGTTGCGTTTGATAAAATACAGTTATCACCCATAATCACATCATGAGCAATATGTACATAGGCCATAAGCATACAGTTACTACCTACTACTGTTTTCATCTTATCAGTTGTACCCCTACTTACTGTCACACACTCACGTAAAGTGGTATTATCACCAATATAAGTTAAAGTTTTCTCACCTTTGAATTTCAAATCTTGAGGAACACCTGAAACTACTGCACCTGGAAAAACTTTTACATTCTTACCAATACGGGCACCATCCATGATAACAGCGTTGGGCCCTATCCAACTCCCTTCTCCAATTTCAACATCACCTTGAATAGTAGCAAAAGGCTCTACTACTACACTGTCTGCAATTACTGCATCCGGGTGTATGTTTGTCATTGGATATTTTTCAGTGTAAGGATTTTTTGTCATTTTTTATATCAGACGGTAAAACTTACTATTACTAGAAAATTCACCTGTTTTTTACGTTAACTAAGATAATCTAACCGATGTAAATGCATCAATCACGTTAGAGCGCACAAATATATCAATTAAAAAGATGAGTTAAAAGTAAGTGTACCTTCAACTCATCTTCAATTGATTTATGAATTATCTTTTTTTACTAAACTTGCAGTCATGATCGCTTCAGTCACTAACTTGTTCCCTACATACGCTTGACCTTTCATTTTAGCAATACCTCTACGGATTGGCATTAATAACTCACATTTGATAATTAGTGTATCTCCTGGCATTACCATTCTACGGAATTTACACTCTTCAACACCTACAAAATAAGTCCAGTAATTTGAAGGATTATCAACTGTGTTAAGTACTAAGATACCACCAGTTTGTCCCATTGCTTCAATCTGTAATACACCTGGCATAACAGGGTTACTTGGGAAGTGACCTTGGAAGAATGGTTCGTTGATAGTTACATTTTTAACACCAATAACATAGTTATCTGTGATTTCAGTAATCTTATCAACCAATCTAAATGGATATCTATGAGGTAACATTTCCTCAATTTGATTTACATCATAAATTGGAGCTACTGTTGGGTCATAAGTAGGAACATTCTTTCTTGCTGACTTCAACATTAAACTCTTCAATTTACGTGCAAATGCTACGTTTGCTGCATGACCAGGTCTTGCTGCTAAAATTTGACCTTTAATTGGTCTACCTACTAATGCTAAATCACCAATTACATCAAGTAATTTATGACGAGCAGGCTCATTTGGATGACGTAACTGAACGTTATTTAAGATACCTTCGTCTGCAACTTCTACAGATGGCAACTCAAATAAATCAGCTAATTCATCTAAAGTCTCTTGATTTACAACTTGGTCAACCACAACAATTGCATTATTGAAGTTACCACCTTTGATAAGGTTAGCCTTACGTAATGCTTCTACTTCATGTAAGAAACAGAATGTTCTTGATGATGCAATCTCAGCTGCAAAATCTTCGATATTATTCAGAGCAGCATGTTGACTACCTAATACTGGAGAATTATAATCAACCATTACAGTTAATCTATAATCATTCAATGGTAGAGCTGCGATTTCTACTTTACGATCATCTTCTTTGTAGAATACACCTTCTGGCACTTCAAAGAAGTTTCTCAACATAGATTGTTCCTCAATACCTACTTCCATCAACGCTTCAACAAATTTGATAGAACTACCTTCCATAATCGGAGGTTCAGGACCATCAATTTGAATCAATACGTTGTCAATTTGTAAACCTACTAAAGCAGCTAAAACGTGTTCTACAGTATTTACTCTAGCTCCGTCCTGCTCAATAGTAGTTCCTCTTGAAACATCTACTACGTTATCAACATCACAATCAACGATTGGTTGACCTTCAATATCTACACGTTGGAATTTGTATCCGTGATTTTCAGGAGCTGGCATAAATACCATCTTACTGATTGCACCTGTATGAATACCTACGCCTTCTACAGTCACTGGCGCTTTTATAGTATGCTGTTTTGTATACATCATAAAATAGAATTGACAAGTTTACCCTGCCTAACTACTCGGTTAATTTCTAATATAATAGCCGTTGTTTTTCAACTCGGCTACAAACTTAATACTTTTTTCTCAAGATCTCTTACAATTCTTTGTAACTCAGGTAGCTTCCTGTAAACTGCAAAAGATTTTAAGTGTTCCATTTGAGGAATTGCAGGTGAACCCATGATTCTGCTACCAGAATCTTTTACAGTTTGTGCTAATCCTGATTGTGCTGCTACCATAGTTCTATCAGCAACTTTAATGTGACCTGATACACCTACTTGACCGCCAATCATACAATTTGCACCAACTTCGCTTGAGCCAGAAACACCTGTTTGAGATGCAATCACTGTATTTTCACCAATAATTACATTGTGAGCAATTTGAATTAAATTATCCAATTTGACACCTTTTTTCAGAACAGTAGATCCCATTGTTGCTCTATCAACAACAGTATTTGCTCCGATATCTACATTATCTTCTAATATAACATTCCCGATTTGTGGAATTGTTTTATATGTTCCATCTTTTTGAGGAGCAAAACCAAAACCATCTGAACCGACTACTGCACCAGCTTGTAATGTACAATTGTTACCCAGTTTAGATCCATGACAGATTTTTACGCCTGCATATAAAACACAGTTATCTCCAATTTCTACACCTTCACCAATGAATACTTGAGGGTGAATTTTTACATTCTTGCCTATTTTAACTCCTCTAGAAATGTAAGTAAAAGCACCAACATAAGCCGTTGCTTTATCCATTTCAACTGATTCGTCAATAAAAGCAGGTTGTTCAATACCTACTTTTGCTAAGCTTAGCATTCTTTGATATTCTGTAAGTAAATCAGTAAAGCCCGCATATGCATCTTCAACAACAATCATTGCACATGGCACTTCCTGTTTGGGTTCGAATCCTTTGCTAACAATTACAGCACTTACCTTGGTTGAATAGAGATACTCTTCGTATTTCATATTTGCAAGGAAAGATATAGCATTAGCATCTCCCTCTTGGATTTTTGCAATGGCCGAAATCTTCGCATTCGGATCTCCACCCACTACTTCACCTTGTAGTAAAGCTGCAATCTGTTGTACTGTAATCTCTAATTTCATAATATGTTTTCTATGTAATTTTATAGAAAATTAACTCAGTATTATTTAGCTAAATATAGAATTCAGCCAAAAAATCACGCTAAGATACAATTTTGGGTTGGCATAGATAATATTTTGTGACAATTTTCGTCAAAACTTCAATATTAGGTAAATCAGAAGCCTCTGAAATATCAACAATCTCCCCTTTCTTTTTTAATACCTTAATATTCTCTTTATCAGATGTATACGCTGAATTACTAACCTCTCCAATAAAGGTCAAATAAGGTATTTCATCCTTGTCAAAACCATTTCTTAATAAATGTTTCTCGATTGATTTTAACCTTTTTTGTGGGATTTTTTCGGTAGACATTTCCAAATCAAAGAGTTTTCTATTCAAAAGACCATCAATAAGATAGCTTAAAACTTTATCATCAGAATTTCTCCACTGTTTAATCGCAGACCATATGTTATAATCATCAAGTTGTAAGTAATGTTCCAATATTGAAGGATCCTTTTTAAAATCTTTTCTTGAAACTTCATTAGTTAAGAAAAATTTCAAATCATCATCACAAGCTAAGTCATACCCTTCTGATAAAAGATGTTTTGCTCTTTTGACTACACTTTGTAACATTAATTCAGCAGCAAGTCCAGTCTTATGAAGATAAACTTGCCAATACATCATTCTTCTAGCATTCAAAAAACGATCTATACTATAGACACCTTTTTCCATTACTACAATCTCATCATTATGCACTTGCAACATTCTAATGATTCGATCTGCTCCTACACTTCCTTCTACTACTCCAGAAAAGAAACAATCTCTTTGTAAATAATCTAATCGATCCATATCTAATTGACTAGATAAAAGATCATGAAAAAACTTACGTTTATAGGTTCCTTCGAAAATAGAAATTGCTAATTTTAATGCACCATCAAACTCTTCATTAAGTTTATACATTAAAAACGAAGTCAATTCTTCATGATGAATGTTAATTAGAATATATTCTAATGAGTGAGAAAAAGGGCCATGTCCCAAATCATGCAAAAGTATTGCAATCATTGCTGCTTCTTTTTCCTTTTTAGAGATCTTTGTTCCTTTCCTTTTTATAGACTCTAAAGCCAATTTCATTAAATGCATTGCACCCAATGCATGACTAAAACGGGTATGCTGAGCCCCAGGGTATACAACACTTGATGTCCCCATTTGTTTAATCCGGGTAAGTCTTAAAAAAATGGGATGATTTACTAATTCTAAAATCAATTCAGAATCTATAGTCACAAATCCGTAAATAGGATCATTTATCATCTTGTATACCATATATTTTTCATTAATTAAAACCTCTTTCCAATGCTTAACTGGAATTCTAAACGAGAATAATCAACATCTACAATTGGGTAAATTAATACTGTTTCACCATTTACAATAGCATTATCTTCCAATTGATATGGAACTTCAGTTCCAGTCCAAGCACTATATATTACAGAAAAATCTGCATAAAACTTATTATTTCTAAAGCCTAACCCTCCAGAGTACAATGATTTACTTTGATCTACTAATTGATATTCCTCTTTTGTAGGATCTTGATAATAAGCATATCCCGCTCTTAACATAAATTGCTTATTAATTCTATATTCGGCTCCCACTCTAATATTAACAGTATTTCTATACTCTTCATTTAAAATATAATTATCTCCCTCAAAGTTCAGTGGCTCCTCTAAAGGGTCATAAGTATATTCAAAGTAATAGGTTGTTCCTTTACTAATTTTCATAGCAGAATACCCTACATATTCAACATCCATTGTAATAAAACCTTTCTTTCCCAAGAAACCTGAAATACCACCAGAAGCTTTCCATGGTGTTGTCATATTATATCTTGTACGAATTTCTTCATGAGTAGCTGTTCTGACTCCTGAATAATTATCTGTCGTATTTGAGGCATTAGGGTTATACAATGGAACTCCAGCAGGATTATAAACATAATCAGGTTGACCATCAGGGAAATTATCTGGATTAAAATGCTCTTCTTGATACTCAGAATCATTCCATGAATAACTAGCATTTTTATATAAAGATGCTGAATAGTAATCATTCAAGCCATACCATGTTGGTGAAGTATATGTCGCCCCTATACGAAGTGCGTCAATTGGCCTCCAAATTATACCAGCTTGTAAGTTAACTCCCCAACCTGTTGTTCTAAAGTTTTCTTTTAAACCCAATTCTGTCAATTCTGTATCTCTCAATTCAACATATTGCGTAGTTCTTTGATAATTGATATTCTGAATTCCGATTTTGCCACCAATATAGAGTTTATCATCAAAATTACCTCCGTATGCTAATGCTGTTTCATATTGTCCTCCACGAGTTTCTACCAATTGAGAACGTTGAGTAACTTTGGAAGTTGTAAATCCATCAGCATCACGATCAAGATTATAATAGTAGTAATTTGGATCATTATAAGCTGGATCACTACCTGATCGATTATAAATTGGTTTAATTAAGTCTAATGCATAAGCCATTCCTGCAAAAGATGTTGCCCCATACATTTTTTCTTCATCCATGAATGCCTGATTATATCCATAAGATGCTTCTTCAAATGCATTAAGTAATGAAGTTGGATTATCTCTGTAATCAACATAGGAAACATCACTATTATAATCTGCAATTCGATTAAATGTTATAGCAAAAGCTCCACCTCTCCATTTGCTACTATTATTTGTAGATGATTTAGAATTTGAAAATACCATTCCTAATTCTGGCAAATAAAATCTTGACTGTCCTGCATCACCTTCTACTCCAGTTTGAGTAGTTGAAGTATTAGTAAGACCTACACCCATTGAAATGTGGTATTCAGATTTACGCATAAAACCTAAACCGGCAGGATTAAGCATAGCATGTGATATATCTCCTCCTAAAGAAACACCTGCTCCTCCAATACCTCTTATTCGTGCGGAGCCAATAGGGTTTTGTTGAGAAAATCGAACGGCATCTTTATAATATCCAACAGGATAAAATTCAGACTGTGCATTAACTGATAGAGATAAGATAAAAGTTAATACTATTAATAAAATTGGTTTGATAAGATTTCTAATATACATATCTAACGTAAATGAATGTCTAAAAAATAGGGGAGAAAGGAAGTTTGTTATCTGGGTTGAAAGATACAAAAAAGGATGTCTCTTTACGAAACATCCTTAATATTTTTTTAAACTTAAAAACTTATCTTCTACGTACTGATCGTCCTGCTGATCCAGAACTTCTACCACCTCCCATAGATGATGGAGAAGTTGTCCTGAAAGATGAATTTGTATTAGACGGTCTTCTGAAAGAATTATTATTAAATGGATCGCTACTTGGTCTAGAAGCTCCCCAATTATTTGTTGATCTTGATTGAGTACTTGAAGGTCTTCTTGTTGTCCCTACTCCATTCGTTGCCATTGCATTTTTGTATCTCTCTGGATATTTAACTCCGCTAATTTGAGAAGTTGGTCTTTGTGCAACTCTTGGGTTTTGACGCGCAGGATTAGCAGGTAGGTAAACTGGATAACCACCATAACCATATCTTGGGTCATATCCATAACCAGGATAACCACCATACCCATAGCCTGGATAGCCTCCATAACCATAGCCAGGGTAACCATAACCTGGATACATTCCACCCATACCATAACCTGGGTAGCCGTAGCCTGGATACATTCCACCCATACCATACATAGGATAGCCATAGCCTGGATACATAGTTCCCATACCGAAACCTAATCCTAAGCTGAAGGCAGAATTATTTCCGAAACCAATTCCGATACTTGTTCCTGTACCATAAGTACCTGCACTCATTCCTAAAGAAACAGATGGGTTAGAGAAAAATCCTCCACTGTTACCATTTCCACCTTGTTGTTGTTCTTCGATAGACATTCCTTGAGTTGCCTCCATATAAGCATTTCCTGTTGTAGGAATTGAAGATGGAATTACTCCTCCGTCTTCAGTAGCATAATATTGGTAACCATATCCAGTTCCTACTCCATCAGGATTTGAGAAACGACTATGTTGTGCTTGTTGTCTTTCAGGTGTATTAGGGAAATCATGTTCCCCAATACCCATTGGTATAGCAGCAGGTTTTGCACTTAATGCCTCACGGTCAGCTTTTGTAAAGTACATATCATCATACTCCTGTCCAAAAGCAGAAGTCATCACAAATAATGCACTAATAGCTGTATATATCCATTTATTCATAATAAACGTAGTTACTATTTTATAAAATCATCAATAGGAGCAAAATTCTATTATATTTGTGTTCCAATTTGAACGCAAAATAATAGGTTAGGTTTAGCTTATCAGACAAATATAAGAATTATAAGCAATATATCATTATCTTTAACAGTTCAAATGGCAATTTATATACTTGATTGTAACCACTTTCAGATATTTTTATAGATCATGGCAAAAGGCTTACCAAAAAGAAGCGACGATTATTCAGCTTGGTATAACGAGTTGGTAAAAAAAGCAGATCTTGCTGAAAATTCAGCAGTACGTGGATGTATGGTAATTAAACCATATGGATACGCGATCTGGGAAAAAATGCAACAGACATTAGACAAAATGTTCAAGGATACTGGACACTCTAATGCTTATTTCCCATTGCTTATCCCTAAGTCTTACTTAAGTAAAGAGGCTGACCACGTAGATGGATTCGCTAAAGAATGTGCGGTTGTAACTCACTACCGCCTAAAAAATGCAGAGGATGGTTCAGGTGTTGTTGTTGACCCTGAAGCTAAGTTGGATGAGGAATTAATCGTTCGCCCTACTTCTGAAACGGTAATCTGGAGTACTTACAAAAACTGGATTCAGTCTTACAGAGACCTTCCATTATTAGTAAACCAATGGGCTAATGTAATGCGTTGGGAAATGCGTACACGTTTATTCCTACGTACTTCTGAGTTCTTATGGCAAGAAGGACACACTGCTCACGCTACTGAAGGTGAAGCTGTTGCTGAAACAAAACAAATGTTAGAAGTATATGCTGATTTTGCTGAAAATTTCATGGCAGTTCCTGTAGTAAAAGGTGTAAAAACAGCTAATGAAAGATTCGCAGGTGCTGTAGACACTTTCTGTATCGAAGCAATGATGCAAGATGGTAAGGCTCTACAAGCGGGTACTTCTCACTTCTTAGGTCAAAACTTTGCTAAAGCATTTGATGTAAAGTTCTCTGACAAAGACAATAAATTAGAGCATGTTTGGGGTACATCATGGGGTGTTTCTACCCGTTTAATGGGTGCATTAATCATGGCTCATTCAGATGATGAAGGTTTAGTATTACCTCCAAAATTAGCTCCAATACAAGTAGTTATTGTACCGATTTACAAAGGTCAAGAGCAATTGGATGCTATCGCTGAGAAAGTAAAAGTGATTCAAAAAGAATTACAAGCACTAAATATTTCAGTGAAATTTGATGACAGAGACTCTTTACGTCCTGGTTTCAAATTCGCAGATTGGGAATTAAAAGGTGTTCCTGTTCGTATGGCGATGGGACAACGTGACCTAGAAAACGGCACAGTTGAGATTGCTAGACGTGATACAAAAGAAAAGAACACTTATCAATTGGACAATGTTGTTGAAACTGTTCAACAATTATTAGAAGATATCCAAGCAAATATCTTCAAGAAAGCATTTGATTATCGTGAAGAACATATCACTGAAGCAAATACTTTCGAAGAGTTCAAAGATCTTCTTGAAAACAAAGGTGGATTCATTGCAGCACACTGGGATGGAACAACTGAAACTGAAGAGAAAATCAAAGATTTAACAAAGGCGACAATTCGTTGTATTCCTTTAAATAATAAGCAAGAGGAAGGTAAATGTATCCTTACAGGAAACCCTTCTACGCAAAGAGTATTGTTTGCAAAAGCTTACTAGAAATAAATTTCCGCTTTTTGAAGTATTTTAATTAGCGAAATAATTATATTAAACGGATGGCATATGTACCTTACAAATGCTATCCGTTTTGTTTACTTTCAGTATTTTAATTAAATAAATTATGGACCATCTTAATCCAGTAATTATTCTTGGTGCTAGCGGTATGGGTAAAGCAGCACTAGATATTTTCAAAAGTCAAGATATTCTTGTTTACTGTTTCTTGGATGCTGACGAAGAACTTCATGGTGCTGAAATTGGTGAAGTATCTGTAATGGGATCTCCTGAAAATAGCGGTTTTCTAAAGCATATCGGAAAGAAATGTGATGCTTTTGTTGCTATTGAAGATCATGACGCCCGTCAAAAAGCAGTAAAAATGCTTAAGGAAAAAAGAAAAGCAATGCCTGTCAATGCTATTCATAAGGATGCAAGCATTTCTTCTTCTGCTTTTCTAGGATATGGTAATTTTATTAATGCAGGTGCGAGAATTGGCTATGATGCTAAAGTTCCTGAAAATTGTATCATCCATAGCAATGCTGTATTAGAACATAATGTTACTTTGGAAGATTTTGTTTCTGTTGGATCAGGTGCAATCATTGGGTCAGGTGCAAAAATCGGAAAAGGTGCATTCATTGGGTCAGGTGCTATTATTTCATCCAATGTTGTGGTAGGTGAAAATGCTCAAATTGCTCCAGGATCACTTGTAATGACAGAGGTTAAACCTAATACAACTGTATTTGGAATGCCTGCAAAAGAAATATAAATGAATAAAGAATTAAGAGTTAAGAATGAAGAACGTAGTAACATATGTTCAGTTCTTAACTCTTAATTTTTAACGCTTACTCTAATGAGACTCATCTCCCATCCTGTATTATGCAACTATTATGTAACCTATAGATGCAATGCAAAATGCCATTTTTGTGATATATGGGAAAAACCTTCACCTTATATTACTCTAGAACAAGCTGAACAAAATTTCAAAGATTTAAAAAAGCTTGGGGTGAAAGTTATTGACTTTACAGGAGGTGAACCGCTACTACATCAAGAACTACATCAACTGCTTTCTTTAGCCAAAAAATATGGCTTTATCACAACCGTTACTTCCAACGGTTTACTTTACCCTAAAAGAGCAAATCAACTGAAAGGGTTGATCGATATGCTACATTTCTCTTTAGATTCGTCAGACCCTCAAAAACATGATGAAGGACGTGGTGTAAAGTGCTTTAATAAAGTATTAGAATCCATTGATATCGCATTATCTCTAGGAGAAAGACCAGATATACTATTTACGGTAATGGATGACAATATCGATGAGATAGAAGAAATATATAAATCAATTACCTTACCTAATAATCTTGTATTAATCTTAAACCCTTTGTTCTCATACGGTGATATAGGAGGAGGCCTATCTAACACTACAATTAAAAAATTAGAGAAATGGTTCTCTAAGAAAAAAGTATTTCTGAATGATGCTTTAATTAGTCTTAGAAAAAATGGAGGTAATAAAACAGAAGATCCTGTTTGTAAAGCTGCAAGTACAAGTATTGTTATTTCTCCAAAAAATGAATTGATTCTTCCTTGTTATCATCTTGGCACTAAAAAATTTCCCATTGACAACAAACTAGTTGAGTTATATCAATCAAAACCTATTCAAACAATCATTCAACAAGAAGGAAAACTTCCCGAATGTGAAGGATGTGCAATCAACTGCTATATGCAACCTTCTTTTAGTGTTGAAATCAATAAATATTTCTGGCAATCCCTACCAAGTACTTTCAAATACAACTTCTGGAAAGGAACTTGGAAAAATCTTTTAAAATAAAAAAGCCAAGATTAAATAAATAACCTTGGCTTCAATGTTTTTCAACTTTAGCTTTAATCTAAAATTAAGCAGCTAATTTATTAACGTGCTTAGCTAATTTAGATTTTTTGTTTGCTGCATTCTTGTTATGAATGATGTTACGCTTAGCTAACTTATCAATCATAGATGCAACTTTGTTATAAAGCTCAACAGCCTCACCGTGATCTTTTGTTTCACGTAAACGCTTAACAAAAGTACGAGTAGACTTAAGTTGATATCTATTTCTCAAGCGTTTCGCTTCGTTAGAGCGAATTCTCTTTTTTGCTGACTTATGATTTGCCATTATATATATGTATTAAAATTCTTAGATAAAGTCTGGAATACAATTCTCACGAACTTCTCCCAAACGGAATGCAAAAATATTGTATTTATAATTAATAAACAAGTATGTTGTACGTTAACAACGATAAATATCTACTATCTATCAGTCTATTACCTCAAAATTCGTATATTTTTGCAATACTTTAGGAATCATTATGCCTTTTTCTGTCTGATTATTTTCTAAAATTGCCGCTAAAACTCTTGGCAATGCTAGAGCTGAACCATTCAAAGTATGTAATAATGAAGTCTTTTTGTTATTATCTCTATATCTCAATTTCAAGCGATTAGCTTGGTAGTTACCAAAGTTACTGATTGAACTAACTTCTAACCAACGATCCTGAGCTGCTGAGTAAACCTCTAAGTCATAGCATAAGTTTGCATTAAAACTAAGGTCACCACTACATAATAAAAGACGACGGTAAGGAAGTTCTAATTTTTCCAATAACATTTCAACATGTTTCGTCATTCTTTCGTGTGCTTCTTCAGAATCTTCAGGTTTTTGTACTTCTACAATCTCAACCTTATCAAACTGATGCAATCTATTCAATCCTCTTACATGAGCACCCCATGAACCTGCTTCACGTCTGAAACAAGGCGTATGTCCTGCCATTTTCTTTGGTAAATCATTCTCCTGTAATAATTCACCTCTAAACATGTTTGTAATTGGCACCTCTGCAGTAGGTATTAAATATAAATCATCTGCACCCATATAATACATTTGACCTTCTTTATCTGGAAGTTGACCAGTACCATAACCAGATGCTTCATTAATAACAATTGGAGGTTGTACTTCTGTATATCCAGCCTTAGCCGCTTCATCAAGGAAGAAGCTGATTAAAGCTCTTTGGATACGAGCACCTTTACCTTTGTAAAATGGGAAACCAGCACCTGTTACTTTATTTCCTAATTCAAAGTCAATAATATCATATTGTTCAATAAGCTCCCAGTGTGGTTTAGCACCATCATGTAAAGTAGGCTTATCTCCCTTTTCGTACATTACTTCATTATCTTCATCTGTTTTACCTACTGGCACCTGTTTTCTAGGAATATTTGGTATTTGATAAAGTAATTGTTGTAATTCTCCTTCAAGTTCAGCCACCTTAGAGCTTAAATCTTTAGCTTTTTGCTTATTTTCGGCAGCAGAAGCTTTTGCTAATTCAGCTTGGTCCTTTTGACCTGACTTCATCAGCATACCAATCTCCTTAGCACTTTTGTTTGCTTCAGCTAAAGCGTCGTCTCTATCTTTTTGAGCTTTACGTCTTTCTTCGTCTAACTCAAGAACTTTATTTACTGTTGCTTCTGGTTCGTTGAAGAATCTTTTTTGTAATCCTTCAATAACATCAGCTTTATTTTCAGATATATATGAAACTAATAACATTTTGTCTGTATTATTTGAAATTCAGATGCAAATATAGTTAACTTTTAGGTGGAGAACTCACTTAACACTTGTGAAAAAATTGAATTTACCCTAAAAACTACCCATGAATCCACACTTATTGGAATATACATCAATCATTGCCTACATAATCACAGGAATAGTTGCTGGTATAGTCAACACTTTAGCTGGTGGTGGATCACTTTTCACACTCTCTTTACTAATGTTTTTAGGTATGCCTGTGGGTATGGCAAATGGCACAAATAGACTAGGAATTTTATTTCAAAACTTTACTGGTGCCTATACATTTCATAAAAATAAATTACTAGATGTTCCATCTTCATTAAAATATTTAATTCCATCACTTATAGGTGCTGTCGTTGGTGCATTTACGGTAGCTGACATTGATGAACAAACCCTACAATACATTATTGGAAGTTTAATGGTTTGTATGTTAATACCAATTTTCAAGAAAAAAAAAGAAAATACTCCAATCACATTTAGTAGTTCACAAAAACCTAAATTTACCATTTGGAGAGATAATCTAATTTTCTTTGCGATAGGCTTTTATGGAGGATTTGTTCAAGCAGGAATAGGCATTATGATCTTGGTAGCGGTCTCGAACTTAGGTAAAATGACACTTATCAGAGCTAACGCTATCAAAATGTTGATAATAGCAACTTATACCCTGCCTGTTTTCATTGTTTTTTTAATAAAAGGGCAAGTTATGTGGATTGCTGCCATTCTACTTGCTGTCGGACAAGTGATAGGCACATGGTTTGCAGGTAAATTTGCATCAGGATCAGATAAAGCAAACGTTTTCATTAAATGGCTGCTAGTTGGTATGGTCGTGATTTCAATTTTCAAAATGTTTGGTATTTCGGCATGGCTCATCAATTATATTCAATAAATAGATACTTTTTCCTTTTAATTAGTACACTAATTATTACTGTAGTTACTACAAATAGCTCTTTGGCTCAAAATTACAAAGGCGATAATCCTAGTAATAAAAGTCATAGTGAAGAAGTACGTGATTATCAAAAAAGAAATAGTAAAGCAAGAAGAGAAGGGAATAAACCACTCAATAAACAGGCTACTAAGAAAAAAAAGAAAAGAGCAGGTAAGATCAATACTGATATTAAATTTTCAGATGACGCTAGAAAAAGTGTATCTAAAGATTTAAAAAAATTCAAACCCCATGTAAAAGCTACTTCTCCAAAACAAAAGAAGAAGGCGAACAAAAAGAAGTTTGGCAATGCTGTTGAAGTTGTAGTCGATAAAGACAAAGGAAAGAAAATGAATAAGGCTGCTGCAAATCAGAAAGGATATGTAGTAGTTGAAAAAAATCCAGGAAGAAAAGTAGGTAGAGAAGCGGCTCAATACAAAGGCTATGTTGTGGTAGAAAAGAAACCAGGGAGAAAAGTTGCTAGAGAAGCTTATCAATATAGAGGATACGTAGTTGTCGATAGATCAAGAAATAGACGAATTGCACGACAAGCGGCAAACTACAGACCAAATTATATAAAAGTAAAACAGCAATTATCTTTAACAAAAATGTACTATGGTAAAGGTCATGGTAAAAACGCCTACAAATACGTACAAAAGAAACGTTTTGCTCCACATTTTAAAAATGTTCAACAACACACTACAAAGGGTAAAAGTAATAGTATGAAACAAAAACCTTTGAAGTATACATATTCTAAAGAGGAAATTGAGATCTGGAATTAGTACTTTCTTATGTATTCATCCAAACCAAAATAAAAGGAAGTACAAAAAACAAAACAAAAAGATATACAAACCCAAATATTCTATCTTTAGCTGCTAGGTAACCTAATTTCTTAGCATACCATACTGGCAATTGTTTCAATTTAGGAATCGTAGTAAATATTATAACACCTAATACATTAAACAATACGTGCGTTAATGCGATTTCAACCCCAAACTCTGTACCTGTTGCCAATGCAGCAAATAATGCTGTAATCGTTGTTCCTACATTGGCTCCCATTATAAACATATAAGCCCTAGATAAAGATATTTTCTTACTTGCTGTTAGGGGGACAATCAATGAAGAGGTAATCGAACTTGATTGAACAATAGCCGTTAATGAAAGACCTGAAATCAAGCTTATAAAATCATTTTTAAAGAATACAGAACCTGACTTGACTTGAGAATTAGTGATAAATACCTCTTTGGTCATTCCTCCTATTAATTTCAATGATACAATCATCATTATTACCGAAACACCTAAAATAAGCCATGGATATTGCTGAATAGGATCAAATAATAAATGTGTGATTTTATCTGCTCCAATATTTATTCCTTCGAATTTAGGATTTGCAATTGGTATATCAGAAGTGAAAAATTTACTTGCAATTTCCTGAGATAATCTAGATAAGAAACCCGTTGTTAATTCTAATGGTAGAAATATAAGTGCTGAAAATATATTGAAAAAATCATGTAAAGCAGCTCCTGAAAGTGCTCTCATGAATATACTTTTATTATCTATATAACTTAAAGCTACTATTGTACTAGTGACAGTTGTACCAATATTGGCACCCATGACAATAAACACAGCATCATCAAGAGACACTTTTCCTAACCCAACAGCACCAACTACAATCGCAGTAACTGCTGAACTGCTTTGAAAAACTGCAGCTCCTAAAAGTCCGATAAAGAAATATATAAATGGATTATGCTCCGCTGCAACCAGTTGTTCAGCTAATCCCCCACCTAGTAGAGTAAATGCAAACTTCATCGTTCCAAATGATACAAACATTAAATAAAATGCACATATCACAAAAATTGACTTCTTTGCTACTACTCTATAATCAACATTTCCCAAGTTTATATTGTTTATTGCTTGTTTCAAGTATAAAAACTAGTCTATTTTAGTAAGTTTGTAAAGTTAATAAATAGAAGTGTTTCCACTACTCTATCTAATATTAATAAAAAATGAATTAATATCCCCGAGTAGTACAATTTATCACTTTTTTCTTTCCATTTAAATTATTTCAAGCGTGAAATTATTTCTAATTCCAAGTTTACTTGCCGCAGACCGTTACGATGTTTTACCTAAAGAAACTCAAGATGCGATCAAAAACACTAAATATTATCTTGTCGAAGATCTTAGGACTGCAAGGCGTTTTATTGGTGGATGGAAAATTGAAGGGATTACTGTACAAGAATTAAACTTTCAAATCTTAGATAAAAAGACAAAACCAGAACAGGTCAAAAATCTTTTTAATAATATACCTAGTGGTGAGAATGTTGGAGTAATTTCTGAAGCTGGATGCCCAGGTGTTGCTGATCCAGGTGCATTAGCTGTACAGTTTGCTCATAAAAATAAAATTAAAGTAAAACCACTTGTTGGCCCATCATCAATACTTCTTGCTCTTATGGGATCAGGATTAAGTGGTCAAAAATTCGCTTTCCATGGATATATGCCTATCCAAAAAGTTGAAAAAATTAAAGCATTAAAAAGACTAGAAACAGAATCTACCAAATTCTATCAAGCTCAGATCTTTATGGAAACACCATTTAGAAATACTGCTATGTTAGAAGACCTATATGAAAATCTAAACCCAAACACAAGATTATGTATTGCTTCTAATATTCAAGCTGAAGATGAATACATAAAAACATTTACTTTAAAGGAGTGGAAATCAAAAAAAATAGATATTCATAAAAAGCCCACGATATTTATACTTCAAGCATAATGTTACGAGAACGATAATTTCTCTTACTATTTATTGAAATTTTAAAAAGCTTCCAATGAAAATTAGAAGCTTTTTTCATTTTACTATATCACTTATTAATAAATTACTAATTAACACTTATTATTAGAATACACCAATATTAATTTGACAACAAATAGAGTACATTTTTATAAATATCATAAATATTAAATTATTTTATTGAAAAGTTTGCAGATAAAAGTATTATTCTTTTACTTTGTATCAACATCAAGGGTAAAAGATTAAACGAATCGCAGTTACCCTTCAAAAAATTGAAATAATACTGTAAGGTGATGAAACTGGCAGACATGCCCTCCTGTCTCGGGGGTGGAGAGTCTACGATAAACGCTTGGTAATGGGTTGACCACTAAACGTGCGATGCACACACGATTTGTCAAGAGGCTAAGTACTCCGTGAAGGTTCGAATCCTTCCCTTACAGCTAGTTAGAAAAGAACGTTTTCTAATTCTTTTGATATAACACTGTAAGGTGATGAAACTGGCAGACATGCCCTCCTGTCTCGGGGGTGGAGAGTCTACAATAAAC
>NZ_JBSWYJ010000041.1:0-50226 GCF_056161045.1 Flammeovirga sp. AWQ4_249 | reverse complement strand
GCGTTTTTAATTATTCATTATTCACTTTTCATTATTTGCTTGTGGTTTGGAGACACGATAAATCGTGCCTCTACAAGGGGGTACTTTCAATTTTCAATCTACGTTTTTTGAAAGGAGAACCAACCTCAAGACCATGAATTTATGCATGGGAATACGTGTATTAGCGTTTTTAATTATTCATTATTCACTTTTCATTATTTGCTTGTGGTTTGGAGACACGATAAATCGTGCCTCTACAAGGGGGTACTTTCAATTTTCAATCTACGTTTTTTGAAAGGAGAACCAACCTCAAGACCATGAATTTATGCATGGGAATACGTGTATTAGCGTTTTTAATTATTCATTATTCACTTTTCATTATTTGCTTAAGGTTTGGAGACACGATAAATCGTGCCTCTACAAGGGAATACTTTCAATTTATATTCTACGCTTTTTTGGAAGGATAGCCAACCTCAAGACCATGATTTCAATCATGGGAATACGGGTTTTGGCGTTATTAATTATTCATTATTCACTTTTCATTATTTGCTTTTCATTATTTGCTTGTGGTTTGGAGACACGATAAATCGTGCCTCTACAGGGGGGTACTTTCAATTTTCAATCTACGTTTTTTGAAAGAAGAACCAACCTCAAGACCATGATTTCAATCATGGGAATACGGGTTTTGGCGTTTTTAATTATTCATTATTCACTTTTCATTATTTGCTTGTGGTTTGGAGACACGATAAATCGTGCCTCTACAAGGGGGTACTTTCAATTTTCAATCTACGTTTTTTGAAAGGAGAACCAACCTCAAGACCATGATTTCAATCATGGGAATACGTGTATTGGCATTATAATTATTCATTATTCACTTTTCATTATTTACTTGTGGTTTGGAGACACGATAAATCGTGCCTCTACAAGGAGGTACTTTCAATTTTCAATCTACGTTTTTTGAAAGGAGAACCAACCTCAAGCCCATGATTTCAATCATGGGAATACGTGTATTGGCGTTATTAATTATTCATTATTCACTTTTCATTATTTGCTTGTGGTTTGGAGACACGATAAATCGTGCCTATACAAGGAGGTACTTTCAATTTTCAATCTATGTTTTTTGAAAGGATAGCCAACCTCAAGCCCATGATTTCAATCATGGGAATACGTGTATTGGTGTTATTAATTATTCATTATTCACTTTTCATTATTTGCTTGTGGTTTGGAGACACGATAAATCGTGCCTCTACAAGGGAATGCTTTCAATTTTCAATCTACGTTTTTTGAAAGGAGAACCAACCTCAAGCCCATGATTTCAATCATGGGAATACGTGTATTAGCGTTATTAATTATTCATTATTCACTTTTCATTAAAAAAGGCTTTTGATGATCAACCAAAAGCCTTTTCTTATTTCTAAAACTGTTGTATTAAAATTATTAAACCAAAAATGGCAAATACAGGTCCGAAGTATTGCATTTTGATCCAAAATAAGGTGTGATTGGGCTTATAAACCACAGTTTGACCCGTTTCAGGGTTAATGATTTTTTCACCTTCTTGATTATTCCATTTTCTTCCCATAAACCAGCTAAAAACAGCTGCTATAAAAAAACTAAGAATAAAACAGTAGTCACTGTATTCTGCTGGGAATAACTTTGCAGATGCAATAAAACATAATACTAATACAACGAGTGAATAAATTCCTCTTCCTGACCAAACGACCATGATCTTTTTAAAATAATAAAATAATGCCTACTTCTTTTATAGTCTTATTTCAGCATATTTAGACTTGCTATTTATTTACAAATCTTGCTTTACAATAGATAAATACTCTTTCAGAATAGATTCAAATTATTTTTTAATTAGTCTCACAACTTTGTAGTCAGATGTAGTTTATTTTGAAGAGTTTGCTCAAGTTTTGTTAGTTAATAACTTAATTAAATATAATAGTTAAAATTAATTTATTGAAAAAAAATCACCTATCATTTTCATCATAGGTGATCTTTTGTCGAGAGTTGACTTATTCTACATTTTCATTAGGACCTTCCAACCACTTAGAAAAAGCATTTAATTTTTCTTCATTTTCTTGTAACCATTTTAAAGATTGATCATTTTCTTTGATTGTAATATACTTACAAAATGTCTCCATATGATTACTTTCTGAAAGACTGAAGAAAAATGTAATATAGTCTCCCCAGTAAAGACCGCTTTTATCATTTTTTGCTTTTAGTTCACCTAAAATTTTAAAAAATGATGTAGTATTTTCTTGAAATAGTACTTCTTCTGATTTATCCTTATTTTCATCCATTTGATTTGTAACAGCAATCATCGATAGGGATAATGCAGCTGCAGCAAATTCATCATCACTATCTGGTAATGCTAGATTAATATTAAAGTTGTTTGGCTTATTAGGGTCTTTAGTAGCTTCTCCAACTAAGTTCCTTTTGATTAATTGATTGCCTTCTATTGTTCTATTAGATGTTGGTTCCAAAAACAAGAAATAATAAGCTCCTAATAAAGCTTGTACTTTTTTTCCTTTGGCTTCTTGTGCTTTTGCTAATAAAAGATGGCTGCTAGCATGCGAAAAATTTAATCCTAATGAGCCATACATATTGATAATAGCATTGTCATAATCTCCAATTTTGAAATAGTTCAAACCTAGATTATAAAATAAGAGGTAGTGTCCTTTTGTCTCTTTAATCGCTTTATTAAAAACTTCAATCGAATCGTCTACTTTCCCAAGCATGTCTAATGCAGAACCTAACGTAACATAGGCCCCTATTATATTATCACCATCCGATAAGGCAATAGACTTCTTAGCATATTTTACTGCACTCTTATATTTTTCTTGAGCATTAAGTGTCATTGCCATTTCAGCATAAATTAATGAAGACTTTGGTTCTTCTTTTAATGCTTTTTTATAAAGATTTAGAGCTTCATCATAATTACCGTTGTCATGAGCTTCTATTCCTAGTTGAATAAGATCTTGTGCTGTTTGTGCAAAGGTTTGGAATGATACAACCAAAAAAGTAAGTAATAACAAATAATGTTTCATATAATAGTTTGTTTTAATTAGAATAATAAGCTATGCAATTTAATTTGTAATTAAAAATATCTTTCAAAAAGTAATCATAAAAGCTCTTAATAAAGAGTATTTTTCTAGGGTAGAGAGTACGAAGAATAGGATATATAAGAAAAAAGACAGCCATTTGTTTGTACTGGTTATAAAAATAAATGGAGCAGAAGGTTGATGTTTAAATACTATAGTTATGTTGTGTCTGGTGTTGAAAGAGTAGATAATGGATTTCAAAACATCATTTTTTTATTTCACATTATATTTAAAAATCAGGTCTCTATTAAATCCTTTTTTTAATAAAATAAGCTGTATCTTTATGTTACAAAACCAGTCAACTTAACTTACATAAATGAAAACTATCCGATCTATTACTACGTTTTTTGTACTTATAATTGCTTTTGGTTGTAGTCGAAAATTAAATTACAGTCAAACATTAATACTTCCTGGCAATGATCCTAACTTTATGATTAAAGCTCATAATGATGCAGGTTATAAAGCAACAAATCGAAAAGTTGTTGTTTTTGGTATTCCTATATATGCCTATGCTGAAGTAGAAGATGAAAAACTATTACATGCAGCTAACATTATGGCACAATATCTTGATAACAATGAAGACGGAATAGTTGATAACGCCATTGTACATACTACTCTTTTAGAAAATAATGCTTCTCTTTTTATGTGGAAAAAAACTTCACAAATAAGAATACATGCTCAAGATTTAGGAGCTGATGAAACTATACCGGATTGGCATTTTGATAATACAAAAAGGTTTGACGCTTCCCTTGAAGAGATTTGGCATGTAATTACACATTCTGGCTATTCGAAAGCTTATCCTGAAATATTTGGAGAAAAAGAGGGAACGGCGCTTACGGAAGCAATGGATATTGCCAGAGGTGGATATTTTAAAAAAATTCCAACACAATACCCTTCTGAAGCTTGGTATTCTTATGATGATAAAACGTGTCATTATGATTGTATGGCAACAGAGTATTTTTATTGGGCGATGACTTCTTATTTAGGAGCTCAAAAAAATCGTTTAGACCAAATTGGACATGAATGGAAGTTAAATACAAAAGAAAAAATGGAGTCTAAAGACAAAAGAATAGTTAAACTACTTTCAGATCCACAATATAAATTCCCAAAAGTATTGCCAAATGGTAAATACAAACAATAATTATTTTATTATTTGTAAACTAAAGTTAATTTTGTGATGAAAAATGCAAACTAAATTATTATTCACAAATAACTTCAAACTTATGAAAAGTCATATTTTTGCTTTTTTAAAAGTATCTTTTGTTTTTCTTTTTCTAACGTCTTGTTTTGATTTAGATGATTTAGAGCCCACGGTTGATTCTGATTATGAATTTTCAGTTATCTTAAAAACGACTTCTTCTCTTGAAAATAGTTTAGATGACTGTTTTAATGGTGCTAACTATGAAGCAAGAGTTACACTTTCTGGCCCATCTGGGTATTTACAACAAGAAACTGTCACAGTTAATAATGCTACTCAATACTTAGAAGATGAATCATTTGATTTTGATTCTTTTTCTCAAAGTGGGGACTACACAATTACTGTATACATCAATAACCAAATTGTAACTATTGATGAAAAAACAGTTACTGAATACGATATCGAAAATGATGATTATGAAGATAAGAATGTCTATATATCTGATAGTGATTTTTCTTGTCAACAGTAATATAATTATATAAACACTAAAAGGGAGTAGATACTGTATTGTGTCTACTCCCTTTTAGTTTCTTATTGTATAAGAAATAACTTAGTCAATAACGCTAATTTTGTCTTCGTCAGTGACAGGATCATCAAAACCTGTATCAACTTTTACACTTACGTTACCACCAGTTTCAGTTACTCTTTGTGTAGTGAAAGTGATGTTAGTTACTTGATCTTCATCAATTTTGAAGTCATACTCGTAGTTTTTGTAACCATCATCAGTTAACACTCTGTATTTTAAGATATGCTTTTGACCGTAGTTATAAGTATTTACGAATGCTGAAGCAACTTTAGCATTTTTACCATTTTCTTTTACTAGACCTTCGTTGATTAAATTAGAGTGTGTTCTATTGTAAGAAACAACTGTAATTTTATCTACAATGTTCATCGCATCACCATGTACTGATAAGTAAGCCCAGAATTTATTGTAGATAGGCACATTGATATTTTTTGTACCAGAGCTAACATAAACTACATCTGAACCTAATTGATAAACTTGAGTTCCTTGAGTTCCCTCATCATTGAAAACGTTAGTTGCATAGTTCATGTTATCACGAACATATACTTTTGCAGTACCTACAACGTCAGAGAAGTTGAAATAAGTACTCTTGTCAATATTTTGGATTTTGTAATATTGTACGTTACCAGCTTCGTCTTCACAAACAACTGTTACTTGTCTATTGTATAATGTACTTGGGTCAAGAACGTTTGTTCCTCTTGTATCTCTTAATTCAATAACGTTTCCTTCGTTGAACATTGAAGCATCACCGCTAATTGAGTAAGGAGTTTTGTTAATAACTTCTTGTCCGTTTTGATCAGAGCATGAGAACATCAGCATTGATAAAACTACTGATAAAGAAATGGTAACTAACTTTTTCATTGTTAATAATAAGGTTGTATGAATCGTTAAATTCGTTCGATTAATTATTGTCTATCCAAAAATTGACATATATGAACAATCCTAAAAATAGGTTTATATATTTTTCTGAATGTGTATAGACTAACGGCCTTATTATATATCAGATTTATAAAAACCTTTTTCAAACAATCAAATAAGAACAATTCACAATTTTTAAGTTACTCTTTAAACTAAAAAAAAATACAATTTTCCTTTTCATAAACACTTATAGAACTCCCTAAAAAACAACACTTTAAAAATGAAATTTTTGATGAAAAATGAACACAATCCCCCATTTGAATTAAAAGTGCTAATTTTTGAAAAAAATCATGTCATTAATTTTCATTAAAAAAATGATATTGAGATCACATTACTATAACTGTTCTGTACATTATTATAAGATGACTAATGAATAAGAAATGAAGAAATTAAATTTTATACTATTACTAAGTGGACTACTTTCAACTATTCTATTTTTAAGCTTTAATTATCAAAAAGCAGAAGAAGATTTATTCTCCTTAAAAACACTTTCTGATCAACAATATGTAAGTAATAATATTGAAGTAGAAAAAGTAAGCGAAGGTCTAAGTTTTTCTATCAAAAAAGGAGAAAAAGGGAGCATATCATTTTTAGCCGAAGATGACTATTTTGATGTGACTTCTCATTTGTATTTAAGTATTGAATTAGAAAATAAGTCTGCTAGAAAAGTTCGCTTCGAGCCTGTTTTGATTTATGACAATCCAAGAAAAAAATATTTAAAGAAAAAGAAAGGTATCAGAAATGAGCACATAGGTTTTATTGAAGTAGGTGAAAATTTAATTTTCAATTGTACTATGATCCGAGATAATGTGACGAAAGAAGATTATACTTATGCAGATGATTTTCCGGGGATGAAAGGTTTACCTGGTGGAGTGATTTTAAATTTCAGTGGTGTCGATGCTAAACATATTAAAAAAGTAAATATTGAATTTCCTTCAGAAGATTTTGATAGAAGCGTAATCGTCAAGAGAGTTTTTAAAAATGAAGCAGCTGTTCCTTCTTTATACACTAAGAATAAAGATAAATTTTTCCCTTTCATTAATGAATATGGTCAATACAAACATACGAATTGGAAAGGTAAAATTACTAATGATGGGCAATTCAAAGACGCATTAATAAAAGAAGAGAAAGACCTTGCCGCTCATAAAGGATCAGATGAATGGGATGATTTTGGAGGATTTATTTCAAGTGAAAAATATGAGGCTACCGGTCATTATAGAACTCAAAAAATCAATAATAAATGGTGGATCATCACACCTGAAGGACATTTATTTTGGTCTACTGGAATCAATGGTGCTGGGAAATTAGAAGTTCTAACTCCGACAAAAGGGAGAGAACACTTCTTTGAAAATTTACCTGCGAAAAGTGATCCTCTTTATAAAGGAAATAGCTATGCTTTCGGTAGGTCAAACATGTACAAAAAATATGGTGAAAACTCAGAATTTAAATACACAGAAGTGGCATTAAAAAGAATGCGTAGTTGGGGACTAAATACTTTAGGAGGTTGGTCTGCTTCAAATATTAATGAGTATCAGAAAGAGGTAAAACTTCCATATACTTTAATTATACACGAGACTTCTCCTTCTATTAAAGACAAATTTCCTGATGTTTACAATCCTAAATGGAAAACTAATTTAGAGGAAAAAGTCAAAAAAACAGTAGAAGGAAAAGCAAATGATCCGTACTTATTTGGCGTATTTATTAATAATGAGATTCATTGGAATCACCCGATGGCTTTTGCAGTAGCAGTTCTTTCCAAACCTAAAGGAAATCATGGTAAAAAGGCATTTGTCAATTATTTAAAAGAGGAATTAAAAACTATCAATGCTTTTAATAAGCTAGCCCAAACTGACTTTGAATCGTGGGAGGCTTTATTGAATCAAAAAGTCAATAAAAAGGAAATCAAATGGGTGAATATTAAAGAATATACAGCTGGTCATTATAGAAATATGTGTGAGGTATATTTTAAAACATCGAAGGAAGTTTTAGCAAAATATGCACCAGGTAAAATGTACATCGGTTGTCGATGGCACGGAAATCATAAAAATACGATTAACACTTCTGTCGGTGCTAAATACCTAGATATTCTCTCTTTTAATGCTTATGAAAACGAAGTTGAGTTTTATCCTCATCCTATTCAATCTATTGATAAACCTTTTATCATTTCGGAATTTAACTTTGGAGCTTTAGATACTGGAAAGTTTTTTACAGGTCTAGGTTATGCGTCAAGTCAAAGAAATCGAGGTGAAAAATATGTCAATTTTATTGAAGGGGCATTAAGAAATAATCGCTGTGTAGGTGCACATTGGTTTATGTGGGCAAATTCTACAACAGCAGGAAAAAATAATGGTGAAAATGCGAATTGTGGTGTTGTTTCAGCTACGGACCAACCATACTATGAGCTGATCAACTATATGAGAAAAGTAAATTATAATATTTATGGTTATCGACTCGAACAAGAAATGTAAATTTTAGATTCAATGGTTTAAGGCTTCTCAATAGTGTTGGGGAGCCTTTTTTTTCATCGCTGATGCTCTCTCCCATGGATCAATGTATTTATCACAAATCACAAATCCAGCCTCATCAGATTCTACACCTTGTATGCTATCATCATTTATATGGTATTTTGTATCCAATAATCCTTCGTCTTCATCTGTGAAAAGTGATAAAAGATTCTTCCGAAGGGTCCATTTTCCTTGTATATAACCTCTATTTACAGAACATCCATTGTAGCTAAATTTGAAAGTCTGGTTTTTAAAAAGAACCAAAGATTTTCCATAAGAACCAAAATCTGCACAATATTCAGCTACTTTCTCTTCTTCTTTCTTAAGGCTTGTGAAAAATAAAAGTAGGCTCATAAGGATACTTAAAATGGTCAGCAAACCGAATAAATTACAGTTATAATTTGATGGATGAATTCTATTTTTTCTAGACATACAGTATTAGTAGTTAATCAAATGATCTCAACAATATCTAAAAATCAATTCTTAATTTTTCAAAACTTGCTGCTAAAGAAATTTAAAATAGTATTACATAATTATAGCATACAGAAAGCACAAGCGTGTTAATAAATTCAACACTTGTGCTCCATTTGTCTGCTAATTTATTTTTTTAACTCATATTTTCTAAAGCAATTCTCTCAGCTGTCTTCTTTTTCCCTTTAAAGAATAAAAAGAGATTGATAAATAACATAATGCCTAAATAGATTGAAAAACCACCTACTTTATAGCTTAGTTCTTCTACAAGTTGTTAATTGGTTGATTGTGAACTCAAATTCATCTCAATGATATGTAAAGCACATCCAATATTGAGTAAATAAAAACCCGTTTCAAATAACCTATTTGTAGCTAATGCAATTTCAGTACGTCCTCTAAAAATATCCATCATAAAGGTTTTACTATTTTTGAAAAGAGATCTAGCAACAAAAATTGTGAGTGCAAATACGATCGGAATATAAATAAGGTAACCGATTAATGCTTTTGAAGTTTCCATATTTCAATGATTTAAAAGAGTTTGTGTATAAAATTTTTGATGATATAAATATTCAAATAATGTAAGGTGCCAATTGCCAATACTATGAATGCTATTTTTTGAGAGATCGTTACAATGAGTATTTCAATGCTTGAAATTGGACTCCAAGAAATGATTGTCATGGCTGCATAACCAATATTTAAAAGGTAGTACCCAATCAATAAGATTTTATTGACTTGAATTGACAATTCTTCTTTTCCTATGAGATAACTTTTGACAAAAATATTTCCGTTTTCATAGCAGCTTTTACCAACCCTTACAATAATGAATACTGCACATATAAGATAAATAGCATACCCTAAAATGTTATAATTCATAGAGTTTAATTTTGAAGTTTCAGAAATAATTGAAACTTATTGATAATTTTTTTTACTTCAAAATTTTCATAATCAATTTGCTTAACCAATTTTCTTTGTATTGTGTGATTTTGTCGACTAGGTTGTCTGATTTTAAAACAAAATCATGCAGTTTAGACGTCTGATTAATGAATTCTTTCTCTTCCACAGAATCTCCTGTTTCTATCGTTGATACTTCTCTAAGCATACGAATAGCAGGTTGTAATTCTCTTCGGCTTCTTTCTTTAGCAATCGTCACCGCTAAACGATCCAAGTCTTTCTCGGCAGTAAAAAATTCTTTACGTTCTCCAGATTTTGTTTCTTTAAAAACGATACCCCAATCCATTAAAGCACGGATATTCATCGATGCGTTTCCTCTTGAAATTTGAAGATCACTCATGATTTCTTCTATAGAAAGTGCTTCTGTAGAAATCATTAGCAATGCATGAATCTGAGCCATCGTCTTGTTGATACCCCATTGAGATCCTAATGCGCCCCATGTTTGAATGTACTTATTTTTTGCTTCTTCAAATTTCATAATTCAAATATAGAGAAAGTTTTTAAAGTTTCAGAAAAAGTTGAAAGTTTATTAAAAAAATTATTCACAATGATAAAAAGTCAGTCACACTTCCAACCTTTTTTTTCTAAAATTTTTAGTTAAATACTCTTCAATCTCATGAAGATTAGAAAACTCTAAACTTGAAACAGACATTTCATTTTGACTATAAAAACGTAAAATAAGGATTGTCGTATTCTTTGTTTTTGTACGTTCCCATTCTTTGAGATTATATTTTTGTTCTATAACATTCTTAAAAAGTTTACTTGTTAATTTGAACTGTTCTGTAGAAATTTCAAATGTTTTATTTTCATAAAGGAAGAGTATTGGTAAAGCGATGAGAAGGATCAATATCGATAAGATAAAAAGGTTACCCATCGGCTTTTCAAGAAAAGTTGTTATAAATGATTCCGCATTTTTCATGCATAAAAGTAGGCCAATCGATATTGAAAATATTGACAAAATTGAAATAGATACTTTTCTATAGTTTCCTTTAATTTCGGTTTTCATAGAAGTTCAGTTAAATTGTAGCTTAGTACTATTATAAGACTATATAGTCGAAATGAATTCAATATTAATATGAAACAACTAATCAAACAACTCTCTCAATTAGAAAAAGCTTTACCTCAATTTGAAAATAAAGATGAAAAAATTTCTCAAGTAAATGTTGGATGGCATTTAGAACATTCCTTATTAGTCATTAATAGTGTGGTAAAAGCACTTCGAAAATCTGAACCATCTAAGTTTAAAAAGAAATTCAACCTTTCTCGATTAATCGTCTTCACTTTGGGTTTTATTCCAAGAGGTAAAGGAAAAGCACCAGAAATTGTTTCTCCTACTACTTATGATTTACCTTCTTTAGAAAAACAATTACACAAATCGAAAGCCTATGTAGAAGCTTTAAAAGATGTAGAAAATGACCGCTATTTTAGACATGCTATTTTTGGACATTTAAGAAAAGAGGATGCCATTCGTTTCCTTGAAATTCATACCAATCATCACCTCAAAGTTATACAAGACATTATCGATCGTTAGTACTTTAAAGTAGTATTATTTTGTTCTTAAAGTATTTATTTTCAAGGATTTTCTTAATGATTTTTGAAAACAACCTTCTATCTGCTACATTCCTTTACTAATTTTTTAGTACTGTAATTGGAAGTCTTTTCAACACTTTGTAATGAAAATAAATACCTTAAAAATTCTTGTGTGCTGCTTTATTTCTTTTTTTTATTTTCAAAATAGCTATGGACAAACAAAGGCAATAGGATTTATTCGAATTGAAATGATCATAAAAGAACTACCTCATTATGGAAATGATTCTTTACAGATTAATCAATTGAATGATGAATATAATACCCTTTTTGATGAAAAAATAAAAAGGTTGAAACAGGAGATTAATGGCGTTGTTGATGAAGATAAATTACAGATATATCAACTTGAAATCGAAAACTTACAATTAAAAGAAAAGGTAGAAATCAATAAAATTGAGATGAAGGCTGAAGAAGAAATGGATCTCTATTTACGACAGAAGATAAAGGAATTCTGTATCCAAAATCAGGTTTCTTTTATTTTAGCTAAAAAAGAATTTTTATACTGCGAAAATTGCACAGACTATACTGATGCCTTTTTAGCCTATCTAAAAGATAATAAATAGTCTTCTTTTATTTTGCTGTGTTATATTTACATTCAAAATTCTTTCGTCTAACTTTGAGGTTACTAATCGAACACAACTGTATTAATAGTCAATACCTTTATGGCAAAGTCTGAACAATTTTATAAGTTTTTTGAAACAGAATACCCTTTAAATAAGGAAGGTTTAAAGGAATTAATTGATGCTTTTAAAGTTGAAAAGGTAAAAAAAGGACAGTTAATTTTAAAAAGTAATCAGCAAGAAAATCATCTTCGCTTTCTTAATAGCGGGTTTGTTAGAGAATATTACGTCAGCCCTGATAAGGAAATTAATACGATGTTTTATACTTCACCACAGTTTATAACTGATTTTTCTGCTTTCAAGCATGACTTGCCAACTAAAAAAAACCAAGAGGCACTTTCTGCAATTGAATTACTAGTTATTGAAAAATCAGTTTTCAGAACTTTGTTAGAGAAGTATTCTTGTGGCAAAGATTTCATTAATCTAACCTTCCAAAAAATCCTTCAAGGTAAAGAACAGTTTGAATATAATCGCATTACAAAAACACCTGAAGAACTCTATAAAGAACTTTTGATCTATAAACCTGACTGGCTTCAGAATGTTCCCCAATACCATATTGCCTCCTATTTGGGTATTACTCCAGAAACATTAAGCAGAATTCGTAAGCGTCTATAATTTCTTGATTCAAATCAATGACTTTTGTTTGGACAAACGATATATTTGTATTGTTCAAAAAAACAAAAGTCAATTATGAAATTATATCCAATTAGAAAATTACAACTAGATGGAGATATTCCAATGAACTGTTATGTATTAGACAGAGATGGGAAATGCTTTATCATTGATCCTGGTTATCAAAAAGAATTAATCCAAAAATATATAGAAGAAGCGGGCTTAGAAGTGATGGGTATCCTTCTTACACATGCTCACATTGATCATATTGAAGCGCTTGATGTATTTGATGTACCTGTTTTTGTTCATGAAAAAGAACTTGAGATTTTGATGGATGATAACTTGAATGGATTTGGTTATTTTGGTAAAAAAAGGGATTATGATATAACGACTTTAGATATAAGAACAATTACTGAAGAAACAACGTTGTCGATTGGTGGAGAAGAAATCGCTGTCATTTTCACTCCTGGCCATACAAAAGGAGGTGTTTGTTATAAAATTGGTAACGATATATACGTTGGAGATACTTTGTTTGAAGGATCAGTTGGTAGATGGGATCGCCCTACGGCTAATCTAGAAGAATTGAAGGAATCTGTCATTCGATTGATTGAAGAACAACCTGAACATATGCTGATACATCCTGGTCATGGTAGAAGTAGCACAATAGGAATAGAAAAAGTCATTAATCCATTTTATCATGAATGGAAAAACGAAATATTAAGTAATACATTATAAAGTTAAACTATGAAAATCCATCATTTCCGAAACGCAACAATGGTCATTGAAACCAATGATCAAGTACTATTGGTAGACCCAATGTTAGGGGCAAAAGGCACAATGCCTCCCTTTTCATTTTTTCGTTTTAAGGCAAGAAAAAACCCAATTGTAGGCTTACCCAATAATACTAAGGATATTTTAGATAAAGTTACACATTGTTTAATTACACACTTGCACCCTGATCATCTTGACAAGGATGCGGAGCAATTTTTAAAAGAAAGAAATCTCCCTGTTACCTGTAGTACACTTGATGCTAAGGAACTTAAGAAAAGAGGTTTAAATGTCACGCAAGAAGTTGATTATTGGAAAAGAGATACTTTTCTAGGGGGGAAAATAGAAGGTATTCCTGCACAACACGGTTATGGTTTTGTGGCTAAACCAGCCGGAAATGTAATGGGTTATTATATTGAATTACCCGATGAACCTTCTCTATACATCAGTTCAGATACCGTATACACAGATGCAGTAGATAAAGTACTTAAAGAATATAAACCTGAAATAAGTGTTGTTGCTGCTGGATCTGCTCAATTTGACATCTTCAAACCGTTGTTGATGCATATTGATGATATTGTAAAATTCACAGCAAATGCTCCAGGAAAAGTATTGGCTAATCATATGGAAGCCGTCAATCACTGTCCTACAACACGCAGTAAGCTAAAGGAAATTTTGTCCGGTAAAGGTTTGCTTGACAAAACAGCGATTCCTGAAGATGGTGAAATTGTCACTTACTAATTGAATAAAAAAGGCTAGAAACTATAAAATTTCTAGCCTTTACGTATTATTCTAAACCTAATAATATTGCTTTTTCGTTTTTCACTTCAATGGAAATACTCGCAGGCTTTAAACCTTTTCCTTTCACTTCCAAGACTCCTTTCCCTTCAATATCTTGCGATTGTACCGTCACAACTAATTTTCCATTAAATGCTTTCATATGTTGATCATGGAAAACGGCAGTAGAAGTGGCATCTCCATTACAGACTACTTTATAATCAATTTTACCTTTTACTAAAAAGGATAAATCTGTATCTGCAGTTGGGCATAGATTTCCATTTTTATCTACAATAGAAACTGTTACATAGCTCAAATCTTCCCCACTAGCAGATAAAACTTTTCGATCTGCTTCTAATACCATATGATGAGGTTTACCCGCAGTTTGGATTGATTTCTCTGCTTTTACATTCCCTTCATCGTCATAGGCAACCACGCGAACAGTTCCTGGTTCGTACTTGACATCCATCCATCTTAGTCTATATCGATCCAATCTGGAATTGACATCTTTCGTACGTTTACCTTGACTTTTTCCGTTTATAAATAATTCTGCGGTATTGTAATTTGTGTAAACCAATACAGGTGTGACTTCTCCTTCTCTACCTTTCCAATTCCAATGCGGCAAAATATGTAATGTCTCTTCGTCTTTTTTCCATCTACTTTTATAAAGGTAATATCTGTCTTTTGGAATACCCGCTAAGTCACAAATACCAAAATAAGAACTTCTTGAAGGCCATTCTTCATTGTAAGGTGTTGGTTCTCCTAGATAATCAAATCCTGTCCATACAAATTCACCAATTACCCAAGGTTTATCATCTTGTAGTTGAAAATCATCATCAGGAATATTTGACCAAAGACATACTTCATAGTCATAAGAAGAACACTGTAAATCATTGTATTTCTTCTTGAAAAACTCTTCTACAGGAAATTTATAGACACCTCTTGAACTCACTGTAGACGCTGTTTCAGAACCTAAAAGGAATCCTTGGGGGAATTTTTTATACGCCTCTTCGTATAAATGAAGTTTATAATTCAATCCTGGAATATCCAAGACAGCCCCAAAACCATTTTCCATAGATTTTTTCACATTGTTCATCCCCACTGTTACGGGTCTAGTTGGATCTTCTTTATGGAAAATTTGCTGTAACCATAATGCTCTTTTTACACCAGGACTATCTCTTTGATCTGGAACTTCATTCCCTGAACTCCACATGATAATTGAAGGATGATTTTTTAATCTTCTCACTAAATTTTCCACATCCATTTGTGCCCAATCATCAAAAAATCGGTGATATCCGTTGGCCACTTTTTTACGGTGCCATTCATCAAAACTTTCAGCAATGACCATTAAACCCAATTCATCACAAAGTGCTATTTGTTCTTCTGAAGGCATATTATGAGCTGTTCGAATAGCATCGGCACCCATTTCTTTCATCATGACCAATTGTCTTTTTAAAGCCGCTTCGTTAATTGCAGCACCTAAAGGGCCGAGATCATGATGGAGACAAACGCCTTTAAACTTTCTTGATTGCCCATTTAATTGGAAACCTTTTTCTTTTGTATAACTAATTGATCGAATACCGAAATTTTCCTCTTTTTGATCGACAATTTTACCTTCTTTATAGGCCGTCATTTTGGCTTTATATAAATAGGGAGATTCGGGACTCCACATTGAAGGATTTTCTATTTTTAAGACTGTTTCAAAAGCACTTTCAAAATTTTGTCGCTGTTCTGCCGTTTTCACAAGTTCTCCTTTTCCATTAAAAACTTCGAATAAGACTTTATCTACATTTCCTTCTGTCTTTGTATTTACAACTACTTTAGCCTCTTTTTCATTGACAATTGGCGTTGTAATTGTTGATCCCCATTGTTGAAAAGCTGCTTTATTTTTAGTGATGACTTTTACATTTCTATATAAACCTGCACCAGGATACCATCTTGAAGCTTGTGGTTCATTGTGCAATCGAACGGCTAGAGTATTATTGCCATCTTTTTTTAGGTATGAGGTGATATCAAAGTAAAAATAAGCATAGCCATAAGGGTGTTCCCCTACTTTTTGTCCATTAATATACACTTGTGCTTCACTCATCGCTCCATCAAATTGCAATAAGACTTGCTTCCCTTCAAAATTGTTGACCGTTAGATTTCTTCTATACCAACCTGTCCCAACATGTGGCAGTGCACCAGTTCTTCCTGACTTTATTGTTTCTTTCTTTTCACCGTCTTGAACGATGGCTACTTTTTGTAAATCATTATGCTCCAAGAAAGGCCCTTTGATCGCCCAATCATGAGGAATTGTGACGTTTTCCCACCCTTCATCATTAAAATTTTCTTGATGAAAATCGTTGCCGTCGCTTTTAATAAATTTCCAGTTTTCTTTTAGAGATACAGTAGTTCGATAAGCATTATTTTGTCCCCAGCTGAATACAGACAGTAAACATAATGTAAGTAGTAAAAAAGTCTTCATTTCTATACCTATTTATTCATTTTATGATATTATAAAACTAGGCCGAAGAAGACAAAAAGAGCGTATCAAATCGTCCAAATCTATGCATTGACGAATTTGTGCCAAAAGTTACTAAAGTTGTGCTATAAATTAAGCATCAAAATTAGGCTAATTGAATGTAATCAAATAAACGTATTCCAAAATTGTAATAAATGAGCAAATGTACAATGAAGCCATAAGCGATTGAAAAGCATATTTTTGATATACTTTTTCATCTTTCTTTGCATTGACAGATTTAAAGATCAGTGCGATCATCAATACAATACCTAATCCTAGGATTAGCATTTTAGGGTAGAAAAGAATGAGTTCCATTTGCTTTATTAGTCCAACTCATTACAGAGTTGTATGTATTTTAAGAATGATAAAATTAGGTGTTCTTTTAAACGTTATTGGCAAATGTATTTGTTCAAAGGATGATTGACAAACTTTCTGTAAAAAAAGCCCACATATTAATATTTAATTAATAGTGAGCTTCTTATATCGTTAAAATTTTAAGGATTATTTCGCTTTCTTCACTTTCTGTTTGAATTGAATAGCGCCCATATCTGGTTTCCCATTGATGGGGTTTCCTAAAATATCTTTCTCGACTTTCAAACCTGTAACTAATCCTTTTTTATCTTCAGGAATAAAGTTAATTGCAATACCTTTTCCTTCTACTAATTTTTGATTTGTAGGAATAAAGTCTTTCAATTCTTTTCCATTTTTATTGACAAATTGAGGATCTCCATAAATAGGAGCTTCATCTTGAATCAGAGAAGTAGAAGGCCAATTTCCTTGTTTAAGGAATAAGTTATTTTTAAAAATAATGTTTTCTACTAAAGATTCACCTTCAACTTCAGGCTTGTATTGATCTCCTAATACTTGCTTCGAATTTCCCTCAATGTAAAAGATATTATTCGCAATTAATGCCCCTTTTGAAGCTCTATCTACAGCAAATTTAGCTTGTTGATCACTCTTGACATAGATCGTATTATTATAGAAGTAGCTATTAAATGGCCCTTTTCTTTTACGGTCTTTACCATTGAATCCACTCAACCAGAAGATTTTACCTTCCTGTGAAGCAACACCTTTTTTCTTTACTCTGTGTCCATCATTGATACTTACATTATATCGGTAAGCACAGTTGTAGTTATTCCCTAAAATCTCACAGAATCCACCTGCATTGTTTTCACTGATATTGTATTGAACAATAACATTTGAGCAATTAAAATCAATATGACATCCAGCGGAATCAGCGGGTCCATTTGCATTTCTGAATTCATTATGTTCGATCAAAACCGTATCACATCCCCAAGTCCAAAGGCCACTACCACGACCCCATTTTCTTGAGTCCTCATTGTTTCCTGAATAATTCACTTTATTATAGGCAACATGTCCCTCCAAAATACCACTCATTTGCATTCCTGGGCCACCTGTTTTGAAGACATTACAGTTATAAATTTTCAGATTCTTGATATTTTTCCCTTTACCATTCACCTTGATTCCGGTATGTGCTACGTTCGAAACATCACAATTTTCGATTGTCAAATTATTGATACCACCATCTTTATTTTTGCTTAATACACGAATTCCCCAGCCGTAACCTTGTGTTCCATTTGGTGTAAAAACTTCTTTTTTACCTCTTACATGTCCTTCTTTCATCAAGTAAACATCGGCAACTTTTAAATTTTTGAACTCAATGTTATTGTATTTACCATCATCGGTGGCCACGTATAAAAGGCCGCAACGCATATTTTTCTTTTTATCTTTTGAGGCTTTAAAAAATCCACCGTCAGCCATCAAAGAAAGGTTATTGACTTTTATAAAGCTGGAATTTTCAATAAACACGGCATTTCTGAATCCCTTTCCATCAATTTTAGGTAAAGTTTCAGAGCTATTATTCTTTGGATTGTAATTCGTAATCTCAATCCATTTTTTTTGATTCCCAGATCTACTTTGAATAATTAATGAGCCGGGATACGTATTACCATTTGCAAATAGAATTCTATCACCTGCTGACAATGTGATTTTATTTACTCGGCTAAGGGATTTAAAAGCTGATTCTTCTGACTTCCCATTATTCTTATCATTTCCATTCGTTGCATCTACATAAAAATCTGTTGCCCATACATTAATGGACGTTAGTAAGCATGTAAGTACAACAATAAGTTTATTCCATTTCATCGTTTGCTTATTTTACTTTTTTAGGTCTATATTCCTTTCTGTGGACACCTTCAACACTCCAATCGTTGACATAATCATGAATCATTGGAGCTTCTGTTTTGGGAAGGTATTGTGCTAATTCTTCTTTCACTGCTTTAAATTCCTCCTTATCAGATAAGTTTTTGAATTCATTGTCATCGTTGTTATGCGCATACAATTCCTCTGATCCATCAAAATATCTAATATAGCGGTATTGTTTACTTCTCACCGCGTAGTTTCCTTTTCCCCAACTTGTTACAACAGGATAGTCAAATACTTCTTTGGTTTTCTTTGTTGAAAGAACAGGTAATAAACTTTGACCATCTACATATTCAGGTGTTTCAATACCTGAATAATCTGCAATTGTTTTATAGATATTGATTAATGAAACAGCTTCATCAACCTCTTCTGCTGTCTTTGCTCTAGGATCATAAATAATAAAAGGAACTTTTGTTGCTCTCTCCCAAAGGGTAAATTTCTTGAAGCTTTTCTTTTCTCCTAAGTGATAACCATGATCAGACCAAACAATAACAACTGTATTATCTGCGTATTCACTTTCTTCCAAAGCAGTAAGTACTCTTCCAATATTGTAATCTGCCCAAGAAATGCACGCAAGGTAAGCTTTTCTTACTTCGTTCCAAGCATTTGCATTTGTAATTTTTTTATCGTCACCTGCTTTTCGAAGACTTTTACCAACTTGTGGAATATCATTTAAATCATTTGCTGGAATTTCTGGAGGTGTAATTTCATCAGGAAGAGCATCAAAAAATCTTTTAGGTGCATCAAATGGCAAGTGAGGTTTTACTATACCTACGGCTAAAAAGAACGGTTCTTCGTGTTTTTGTTTTAAAAATTCCACTCCATAAGAAGCAACTTTATAATCTACATTTTGTTCTTCAGGTTGTATTGTAGGGCGAAAAGACATTTTCTTACTTTTTCCTTGTTGATATCCTTCACCTGGTGCAAATTCTCTTTTCGTTGATCCTTCTACTTTCACCATGAAATCAGTCCATTCCATTGGGTCTCCTTTTCTTCCATGATGAATTTTTCCTGCACCATATGTGATGTAACCATTCTCTTTTAACAATTGAGGAATCGTAACATATTTATTTTTTAATTGCTCATGCACACCCTCATCATAAAAAGGATATAACCCAGAATTATATGGCTCTATACCATATAAAAGTGCATTTCTACTTGGTGAACAACCTGGTGCTGAACAATGTGCATTAGTAAAATTTGTTCCTTTATCAGCTAGTTTATCAAGGTTTGGTGTACTAGTTTGAGGATGCCCTCCAAGGAAACCTGTCCAATCATTCATATCATCAATAGCGATGAATAAAAAATTGACCTTTTCTTTTTTCTTTTGTGCATGAAGAGAAGTGCTCATCATGAATAAGCTGCTCGTTAAGACTGCTATTAGCCATTTTGTAGTTATCACACGCATCATCATTCCCAATTTGTTATTTTAAATATGAATTAACGATTAAAAAATTACACTTCCTTATTCTAGTGTAAAAGAAAAGGGAATGCTTTTAGGGCATTCCCTTTTCTTAAATCTATCTCTAGATTACCAGTTATCTTTTTGTCTTAATGAAGTATTTACATTAATCTCTTGTAAAGGATAAGGTAATTCTAAGTGTTTCGCTGGATCAAAATTATTGATTGCTCTTGAGATACCAGGAATTGTCCAGAAGTTAGGATCATAGTTAGGGTGCTCTTTCATTGTTTGATCTAAGAAAGATAACTTTTCACCTAATTTTTCCCAACGAATTAGATCATACTTACGAAGACCTTCGAAAGCAAATTCTCTAAAACGCTCATCTACTATCTCTTCAAAGAATAAATCTGAAGAAGTAATTGTTGCTGGGTTAGAAACTTCTATTGCCTCTAAACCTGCTCTTTGCCTTACTTGATTCAAACAAGCAATTGCTTCCGCTGTTGGGCTTCCATTCACTGCATTTGCAGCTTCAGCATACATCAATAATACATCAGAGTAACGTAAAATTGGGAAGTTAATTGGAGATTGGTTTCTTTCAACAAGACTTTCGTTTGTCAAAAGTACGTAGTCTTCAATTGGGTTGTTTTGATCTACATCATCCCAATTTGCCGGTTCCCATCTTCTAAATTTACCAGGAGTATATTGTGGTGCAAATATATTTGAAACACGTACTACTTTTTGTTGTTTATTGTATTGAATACCAGGAATATTCCAATCTCTTCGTTTATCAGTACCTTCATACATTACATCAAAAACTGGAGAAACTTGCACTGATCTGTGGTTAGTACCCGGGTGACCCACTTCTCTGTATTCAAATGCTAAGCCGTTACGGTTACCAATAAATGACATACCTGGCATACCAATCGCCAAGTTGTTTTTATAAGAGATTTCATATAATGATTCTTTCAAATCGTATGAACCACCGATGTAATCTAAGAACAATTCTCTATATCCTAATGAATCATCAGAAGATGTTCTTAATTCATGCCATGCATCCTGATAGATAATTTCATCTAAGTGAACTAACGCACTATCATAGTATTGCGTAGCTTTCATCGGATACGTAGCCATTTTTAAATAAGCACGAGAAAGTAATCCTTCTGCAGCCATTTTATTTGGTCTACCAGGAATGTAGTTTGCATCCTTCGAATGTGGAAGGTGTTCTGCTGCAAATTTAAAATCTTCTTCGATTTGAGCATACACCTCTTCCAAAGAAGAGGCAGCTTTTAGATTATCAGCTTGAACTGTAGTTGGAGTAGTTCTTAGCGGTACTTCATTCCAATAAGAAGCTAGGATTTGGTAAGAAAAAGCTCTTACAAAACGTGCCTCTGCAATAAAATGATTATACTGTGCTTCACTGATTGCTTCTTTATCTAAATAAGCAATTAAAGAGTTCGCATTGTTGATCGCATCATAAAGTGCTTTCCAAGAGTTTTCAATAGCTAATGAGTTGGCTACATAAGTATTTGTAGAAACTGGCCAATTATCATCCCAACCTCTTGAATAATACCCTTCATCTGTACCATAAACCATTGCCATAGATAAGTTCTCACCAAAAGCATTACCAGATGCAAGTGTAGACAACATACCGTTGATAGCAATTTCAGCATTCGCTGGAGTATTATAGTAATTATCTGTAGTCCACTGAGATTTTGGATCTACTTCCAAAAAACTTGAGCATGCAGAAGTCAATCCAATGAGTGCCGCTGTGCCTAATTTTATAAATAATTTCTTTGTCATTGTAATATCTTATTAAAGTTTACCTTTAAGTCTTCTTAGAAAATTAGATTTATGCTACCCATGTACGTTCTTGACGGTGGGTATGCTGAGTAATCTAAATTTGGTGTAATTGTGTTACCTGCAACACCTACTTCTGGATCAACACCTGAGTAATTTGTCCAAGTGTATAAGTTTTGACCAGATACTGATAAAGTCATCCCTTTGATGCTTAATCTTTCTAAAAGAGGTTTAGGTAATCTGTAGCTTAAAGTAACTGTCTTTAATCTTAAGTAAGAACCATTTTCGATAATCTCACTATGGATTTGGTTACCAACTCTTGGAGCACCAAGTACACCTGCATAAGTTGATGTATGGTTAGTAGTGTTTGTGTTATATGGAGTCCACATATCAGCTACACCAGGGAAAGTGTTGAATGCTTGTTGTCCCCATGCTTTGTTCATTTCAACTGCGTTACCGTTCATTACATCAAATCCATATGCCCATTGGAACATTACATTTAAGCTAAATCCTTTGTAAGCAAAGTTGTTTGTGAAACCACCAAAATGTTTTGGAATTGGATTACCAATGATTACACGATCTTCTTCGTTGATGATACCATCACCATTTTGGTCTACGAATTTCACACCACCTGGAGCAATTTCTGAATTACCATTACTCGCTACACCATCTTTTAACTCATACGATTGTGTATTGTTGTTCCAGTTAAAATCGCTGTGTTGGTAAAGGCCGTCAAACTGTAATCCGTACATCATACCTACAGACTCACCTACTCTAGTGATATAGTTATCTTCTTGGAATCTACCTCTTGAAAAGAATTCATTTTCACCTTGGTTCAACTTGATAACTTTGTTCTCATTGAATGAGATGTTAAAGTTAGTTGACCATTTGAATGACCCTTTGTGGATATTTACAGTGTTTAAAGAGAATTCAATACCTCTGTTTTGTACCTCACCAACGTTTTGTGTTACTCTTGTGAAACCAGTACTTGTCGCCATTGATGCGTTAAGTAATAGGTCAGTTGTATTCTTTTGGTAAGCATCAAAAGTAGCTTCTACTCTGTTTTCAAATAAACCAATATCTAAACCTACGTTTACTTGGCTAGTAGTTTCCCATCTTAAATCTGGCACAGCCATGTTTGTTTGTTTCGAACCAGGGTAGAACTCTTCTGGAGAACCGTAATTATACGCTGTCCATTTATCGATTCCGATTGTATTGAAAGCTGCGAAGTCGCCGATTCTGTTGTTACCAGTAACACCCCAACCACCTCTAAATTTCATATTCGAGATTACTTCAACACCTTTTAAGAACTCTTCATCACTTACTCTCCAAGCTGCTGCTAAAGATGGGAAGTAACCCCACTTGTTACCGTCTTGGAATTTAGATGAACCATCTGCACGGAAGTTAGCCGTTAATAAGTACTTGTCTTTGAAACCATACGTTAATCTACCGAAGTATGATAACATTGTGTTACCTGTCCAGTTTGAAGTGGCAATAGTAGCAGTCGTTGCGATACCTAAGTTGTTGTTACCAAAATCATCTACTGGTAAGTTACCATTTGAGAATGAATTGATAGTTCTGTCATAATACGAACCTTCAGCACCTGCCATTGCTGTTACACTATGGTTTTTGAATTTATTCTTATACGTAAGCGTATTTGAAGACGTGATGTTATTTGTATAAGAGTTGTTGATTCTACCTTGAATGGCATAAGCAGAGTTTTGACCTGCTCTTGTATCCTCACCATAGAAGAAAGATTGTTCTTGGATATTACCTTGATAATTACCACTTAATCTTAATGTTAATTTATCTGTGAACTTGTAGATAAATGCTGCATTTGTTCTGAATACATTTTGCACATTATCTACTTCAGTACCTTCTAAGTTTCTTTTCGGAGGGAACATTGTAGAATAATCTGTATCTGGATCAGTTGGATCGTATCCTCCTAAGTAAAAACCATCTTCTGTTAATGGATCAGCAGGCCTGAAACGAACGGCATCTCTTACGATACTTGACCATTGGTTTTCTCTTAATGTTGGACCAGTTCTTACGTTGTATGAGTGTAATAAACCTAAAGTGAACTTAGCTTTCTTAGATACTTCGTGTTGGATTCTTAAGTTGTTATTGATTTTCTTAAATCCTGAAGTAATCAAAGTACCTTGTTGATCAGTATAGTTTCCTGAATAGTAGATATTTGTTTTTTGATTACCACCACTTACTGATAAGTTATACTTTTGAATTGGAGCATCTCTGTAGATAGAATCTTGCCAATCGTGTATTTTACCATGTATATCATTTCTATAATATTCTGGATCTAACCAACTATCGTAAAAACCAGTGATTGATTCACGTGTATCATCATTTAACTCCCATCCTTGTCTTGCCCAATGTTGGTTTTCTCTGTATTTAACGTAATCGTATGGAGATAATACTGTTAAATAATCTAAGGGTTGAGACATACCATATGAAGCATTTAAAGTCACTTTTGTTTGTCCCTTGTTGTTACCATTTTTAGTAGTAATTACAACTACACCATTTGCACCTCTTGAACCATAAATTGCTGTTGCAGAGGCATCTTTTAAGATGTTAAACTCTTTGATATCCTGGGTATTAATTGTTGCAGGGTCAAAATCTGTTAATGGAATACCATCAATTACATATAAAGGTTGGTTACTACCTGTGATCGAGTTACCACCACGAATGGTAATGTTTAGTGGTGAACCTGGAGTACCTTCTGTAGAAGTTACCATTACACCCGCTACTCTACCCATTAATGCTTCATCATAATTTGCAGTAGCAGTTTGAGCTAAATCATCTGCATCAACTGAAGAAATTGAACCCGTAAGGTCTTTCTTTTTCGTAGTACCATAACCAATTACCATTACTTCGTCTAATTGGTTAAGCTCTTCTTTCATTAATACATTGATCACACTCTTTCCTTTTACAGGAATAGTTTGTGTTTCCATACCAATAAAAGAGAATTCTAGTACATCATCTTTTACAAGATCAGTTAGGGTAAATTTACCGTCAATGTCAGAAATAGTACCTTTGGAAGTACCTTGGATTCTAACGTTTACACCTGGAAGAGGCTCGCCTTCAAAATCTGATATTGTACCTGTAATCGTGATTTGAGCACTCGCCACGACTGGTAATAATATCAAGAAGAATAGACTTAATATATAGTTTTTCATTATTTCTTAATTTTCTTTGGTTAGATTAACACAAGATGGAGTGGTTAGGATAGGGTATTATACCCTATCCAATTGGTATTGTATCAAGTAACAATAAGTCACACCTTATACTCTATTCATCATTGTGTTTATTAATTTCTATAAGCTTATTTTTCTATAGCTTTATAGTTTACATCTGAGATCAAGAATTGACCAGTACAATTATGGAAATCGACTAAAGTTCCATTTATATCTGTTCCCACTTCTAGTGTTTCTTCAATCGTAGTTTTGTATCTAAACGCTAGAGTAAAATTCTTTTGACCTTTATAGTCGTTAAGATCTAACTCATATCTAACCCACTTTTGATATGTATCTGTACCAGGTCCTGGTTTTGGAGTACCATTCATTTCGTCTCCAGAACCTAGAATTTTGTAAGTAAGCATATCATTTACTTGAGTCCATTCAGAAGAATTAGCTCCAGTGTAATCATCAGTAATATAGACTTCTAAATTAGCTGCAACACTACCATCTTCTAATAAGATAGTTCTGTCATTTTTCATCCAGAATACTGCTTTCACATCATAACCATCTGAATTATATTCTGATAGATTTTGAGCATCCATCACCATCCAAGAGTCATGAAGGCCACTTCTACCAGGACCATAAGCATAGTTATGAATATTTACACCATGTTGACCACCTTTAGGAACACTAGCAGGTCTTTCAGCATCTGCAGTTGTTGTTGCATCTGGTAAGAAATTAGTTTTTGATTTCCAGAACAATCCATTACCAACACCATCTTTAACGACTGTAACTTTCTTATAATTATTACCTGCATTATTTCCTACATTCACCATTGTAGGGTAGAAGAAGTGGAATGTAGAAGGTAGAAGCGATTGAGGAGTTCGTGATAAAACTACTTTAATATCACCTACATACTCTCTCTCATCGTAGCTAATTAAACTTGTAATTTTAATTGTTGGCATTAGTTCCAGTACATCCTCAGTAAGAACATAACCTTCTTTTATCGAAATCTCACCAGTTCTATCATCAATCACCAACTTGTCAGTTTCTGTAACTAACTCATAAGCTAAACTAGGATTACTTTTCGATACATCCGGTGAATTTGTTTTAGCTCCACCTACTCCTTCTACTAAGTTTTGAGCAAATGGAATATAAATTAATGATGGAGGTAATAATTCTCCCGCATTCAATACTAGAGGCTCATCAGAAATAACAATTTGTAATTTAGAGGCATCTGCTGCAAAATCAACAACTTCCTCAGTTCTATTACTAATTACTCTAATTGATGGAGCAATAGCCATATTTCTAGTAATATTAAAACCTGCTGCCAATGAGATTTCACCGGTAGCTTCATCAATAACTAATGTATCAGCACCATTTAATAATTCAAATCTTACATCATAAGTTGGCACCTCTTTACTAAATGTAAGCGTAGGAGCTACTGTTTTAGAATCAGCTTGACCAACTACTAAGTTTTGTTGTACTGGATCAAATGCAATACCTGTAGGTAAAAGAGGCATTACATTAAGATAGAAGGCATCTTCAAATACTTGAGCATTCTCATCTCCATCTGTTACTGGAGTAACTGATAATGTAAAGTAGTAATCACCTTCACCAAACATATTATCCTCAGCAATTGTAATTTGACCCGCTTTATTTGGGTTGGCTACTGGAATATTATGATATGTTGTATCACCTTCTTCTATTTCTTCTACAACAATTGTATCCATAAATGCACTAGCAATAGTCACATAATCTAGATACTCTTCTGGTAATACACCCTCCGCTTCGCTTCTAACGCTAACAACGTCAAAAACGCAAGGAATTCCATCAGAATCCATCGTTGGAACGGCAGTGGTAATTGCGCTATATGCTCTCGCATTGACTATACTTGGGTAGCTTAAGTTGGTTACCGTAACATTATCGGGTAAGCTTGACGTTTCCATAAAGGAAGTTCTTTCACAAGAAGTCATCAGGATAAAAGATATAAGAAATATCTTCCAAAAAGTAATTTTCATTTTATCCATAGTTAATAAATTCATTTTATTTCATTGTAAACTTCAGAGGAGCGATAATAGCTCATGTTTAAAAAATTCTAGTTCACTTTTCTAAGTGTAATTCGTTTCATTTTAGATAGATAAGTGTGCTTTATCAATTTGTTGTTTCAATTTTGTTTCTTTTGCAATGAAGAGATTTTAAAAAATATATGTCTTTAAAACTGTCGGTCTCTCCTTATCACATATTTTATGTATACAATATTAAGTTGGACATATTTTGAAACATCACACATACTCTTTTAAAAAGGACAATTTTTAGATTTGTGTATTTTTTACAATTTTTAGTCAGTTTAATGCTAATTTTTAACATTAGTTTATATTTCAAAAAACCTTGAAAACTGCCCTTTTTGAGTAAATAGTCACAACAACCAATCGAAACAAAGGATAATAAAAGAGAAGACACCAATCACTAAAAATGACCAAATGGCTTTTTCTTTTATGCTATTCCTTCGAATTGTTTTCTTCATAAAATCAACTATTAAAGGTTTTACAAATGGTTTCTTTATTATTCCATTCCAGTGAAATTAGATTTCAACTGAAATCAAAGTCTCTATCACTTTGAATAATTTCTAAAATAAATTTACCATTTAATCAATCCTTTAGCGTGTGTTATATTCCGAAAAACTAACATTTAATCTAACGTTGAATAAGCGACATTTTTGATCAGTTTTCTACTAGTTTTTTTTTCTTCATTTTTATGCATAGCAGTCGTTTTTAGTTAAAAAAAATTGAGTATTTAAAAAAATCCAGAGTAGCTCTGAATAAATAGATTCTTATATAGTATTCTTGATTAAGAAAATGCAGAAAGCAAAATAAAGTACGTTAAATCAATTAACGTACTTTATTGTATTACAATCTTTATACTTGAGGCATTGTCGCCTCACTTGTTTGATGTTTTGTAAACTGTTTTGGCGAAATCCCGAACATATCTTTAAAACTTCTTGAGAAATACGATCGATGTGTAAATCCAACCATATACATTACATCAGTAACATTATATTCTCCTGATTTCAAGAGTTGTTCTGCTTTTTTCAAACGAACAGTTCTTATTAATTCATTGACGGTCATACCTGTCATGGATTTCACCTTTCTATATAGATTTGTTTGGCCCATACCGATACATTCACCCAAAGCTTTTACATTGAACTCAGAGTTGTCAATATTCTTTTCAATTTCAGCAATGATTTCATTTAAGAATTTCTGTTCGAATGTAGGCATTTTATCCTCTTCTTCTTTCGAACCGAAATCTCTCTTTATTTTTTCGTTCAGTTTTACTCTTTGGTTGATAATATTCTGAACTCTAACTCTTAAATATTCTACATTGAATGGTTTAGAAATGTAATCATCGGCTCCCTTTTCAATGCCTTCCATCTTGTTTTCCATTCCTCCTTTAGCCGTTAGAATGATCACAGGAATATGATTGGTGAGAATATTTCCTTTTAGTTTATTACATAATTCTACACCATTCATCTCAGGCATCATCCAATCCGAAATAATTAAATCAGGCATTTGCTTCTTCGCTTTATCCCATCCTTCTTTACCATTTTTCGCCGTAATCACCTGATAATCTGATTCAAAACAATGTACCAAGAAACTCAGCATATCTGTATCATCCTCAATGATCAGTAGTTTAGCTTTTGTATTTACTTCTGCTTCTTCACTTTCAATGCTTTCTTCTTCCGTAGCATTTTCAATATTTTCTTCCTCAATAACTTCATCCTCAATCACCTCTTCTTCTTCAGCATTTGTCACTTCCATTGGAAGATAGACGATAAATTCAGTTCCTTCTCCTTCCACACTTTTCAAGTCGATCCAGCCATTATGCATTTTTACATAATCATTGACCAATGAAAGACCAATTCCTGTTCCTTGTTGACCGATAAAGTTTTCAATTTTTACATTGACAAAACGTTCAAATATTTGATCTTGTACTTCTTTAGAAATACCAATTCCTGAATCTTTAACACTGATTCTTTGACAATTTTGTTCAGGAAATTCATTATCAGGATGTTTCGCCATTACCTGATCTAACTTTACTCTGATTTCACCATTATCAGGTGTATATTTTAATGCATTCGTAATCAAGTTATAGATGACTTTTTCCATTTTCTCAAAGTCGAATAGGAAATTAGATTCCTTTTGACCTGTATAGAAATTCAAGTTGATACTTCTTTGTAAAGCAGCATCCATAAAATCATGAACAATATTACGCGTCAACTTGATCATATCATTACTACTCAAGGCTAATTTTTCTGCTCCTTGATCTAGTTTTCTAAGATCTAACACTTGATTTACTAAGCGAGATAAACGTTTGGTATTTCGCGTAATAATCTCTAATAATTTTTGTTTTTGACGATCATCCTCTATGACTTTCAATTCCTCTAATGGACTAGTTATCAATGTTAAAGGAGTTCGCAATTCGTGAGAAACGTTCGTAAAAAACTTCAATTTCATTTGATGCACTTCATCGTCCTGTTCACGTTTTATTTTTTCTAATTCAAATTGATTTTGGAAATGAATATTTGAAACGGTTACTCTATGGGCAATATAAAAAACGACACATAAGATAATAAAATAGCTAACTTTCGCCCACCAAGTAGCCCAAATAGGAGGAGTAATTGTAATGGCTAACACCGTCACGCTATCGTCGATCACTTTCCCAAAACTATCCGTCACTTTTACTTTGAAGACATATTCTCCTGGCTTTACTTTATTATAAGAAACAAAATTTCTATTCCCTTCTAAAACTTTCCATTGATCTTCTAACCCTTCCAATTTAGCATAGTATTGCAATGCATTGTCCTTTCTAAAATCTAAAGTAGAGAAGTTGATTGTAAAACTATTTTCTTCCGGTCCTAATTCTAATTTTTTGATCTCATCAAAAGGCTTATCAATGATTACTTTACCGTTTACTTTCCTGCCCTTCTTTACTTTTTTATTTGAAATTTCTAGACTAGTCAATGTGACATTAGATAGCTGAGCTTCTAATGTCACCTCATTGGGATTGAAAGTCAAAAAGGCATTTTCCCCACCTAAATAAATATTATTTTCATTTGTAGCAATAGAATAATGTTTATAATTTTCAATGCCTGTTAGTTCAGAAGAATAAATTTTCTCTGTTTTAGTTTCTAAATCATATTGAAATAAACGTATAGAAGTCGTGTACCATAACTGATTATTTATGGCTGCAAAATTACGTATTGCAGATTTTGCTGATTTTATTAATGTATACTTTTTTGTGGGTATATGATATTGGTAAATGTGTTTACCAATAGCAATCCAAGCGTTATCCTTATCTATAAAATCAATAGAATTAACAAAATAATATTCACTATTTTCAGGTCTTTTAATATGTTCAATTGACCCCGTCTCAAGATTAAAATAATCTAAACCATTACCGCTCAACACCCAAAGATTGTCTTCATTATTAAAAAGAACATCTCTAATGTAATTTCCTGAAATAGAGTTCTTATTGTTTTCATCATGCTTAAATAACTTAAAGCTCAATTTGTGATTTCCTTCTTGGTTTACTTTGTATAAACCACGCATACTTCCTAACCAAATATCTCCTGAAAGACTCATCGAAAGGCTAGATAAATAGTTGGTTTTTAAGGCATCCGGATCTTTCCAATCGGCAGTGTAAGCATGAATTTTTGTTGTTTTTCCATCAATAACATTCAATCCTCCAGGAGTAGCTACCCAAATATTTCCTGCTTTATCAATGAGAACATCTTTAACATCACTGTGAAGAATCTGTGGCGTTTTATAGTATGTATAACTATCTGTTTTTTTCGTATACTTAATTAAACCTTGTTTTGTTGTCGCAAACCATACATTCCCATTATGATCAAAAGCAAAGTTTGTGATGGTTGTTCCCATTTTCATCAATTTTTTTGAACCTGGAACTTTGTTAACCATCAAATTATGATTGGCTCTACTGATAAAATCAACTCCATTACTTGTCCCAAGCCAAATTCTATCTTTACAATCTTTGTAGAAAGTATGCACAATGTCATCTGATATAGAAAAGTGATTCGTGTAGCTTGAATAGAATCGGTTGATCTTATTGGTCTTTGGGTTATAAATATTTAAACCATTACCAGTTCCTACCCATATTTCTTCATCGCTCACTTTTAATAACGATTTCACCACCTCATTGGTTAAAGAATTTTTATTTGTAGTACTATGGTGAATTTTCTTGAAAGTGTGATCAATAGTATTGAAAATAGCCAATCCTGTTTCTGTTCCTATTAATAGAATATCATCATTATCATCTTGAAGAGGTATAATGTCTAGAATCAGGTTATTCTTCTTATTGATTTCGTTTTTATCTTGTAATCTAAAGTTGGTAAACTTCCCTTTTTCTCTATCAAAATAGTTTAAGTTATCGTGTGTACCAATCCACAGGTTTTGTTTTTTATCCTCATAAATAACTCTTACAATATCACTTGAAAGTCCTTTATCTAATCCTTGAACCTTTTGATAATGCTTAACTTTTCTTGTTTTCTGATCAATAATAAATAGACCCTTACTTGATCCTAAAACAATCTCTCCTCTACTTGTTTTGGCTACATTATGTGTTGTGTGCCTTTCGATAGGCAACTTTACTTTAGAAATTTTTTCGGAATGAATATCATAAGTATACAAACCGTCATAGGCAGCTATCCATAAAAGACCGTCTTTAGTAGATAAAATTTTATGAATACTTTTATCATCTTTCTTCTTGTAATTATAGCCATCATAGCGATACAATCCTCTCGTAGTTCCTAACCAAAGGTACCCTTTTGCATCTTCCACAATCGTTTTTACGGATTTAGAACTGATGTTATTTGGTAGGTTAAGATGAGAAAACTCTAAATGCTGTTCGACGGCAAAAGAGGTAAAAGTAAAAAAAGTAAGTAGTAAAAAAAGTAAAGTTCCTTTCATTTCGTCAGATAATTAGTGGTTGAGTAATACGAAGATAGTTGAGCAAGAGTTTAATATTTGTTGTAAAAACGTCAGTTTAAAAAATCAACTACGTATGTATTACACTTAAAAATAATTTTAGCATTTGAATTATCCAAAGTATTCATTGTGTTATTGACAATACATAGTTGATTTTCAACATATGTTGAGAGTGTGACTTTTTACAAAGGTTTCTCTTGTTTTAAATTGAGTTCAAACTCAAAATGATAATTTTGTACTGGAGCGTAATATTTTGGTAAAATATCCTTCCCACAAGATCCATTTCCTAATCCGCCTTGGATAAAATCAATATTCAAGACATTAAAATTACGTGGTTGAAGTTCTACCGTACTCCATGCTTCTGCCAAATCAGAAGTCGTGAATTGACGTAAAGAGAAGTTGATTTCTTCTGCTCCCTTAAATGTGAGCGTATTATTTGAATTGTCATATACTTGCATCCACCTTACTTGAGATTTATTGCCATTTTCTTGAGGTTTTGCATAGTTGACAAATTGATTTTCAATTACATCTTCATAAATACCAAAAGTCATACCTGTAAATCGATCTACATAAGAAGAACCTGGACCTCTACCGTACCATTTTGTAGTATTTAGGCCTTTGTCTACATAAATTTCGTAGCCTATTCTTGGAATAGATTTCACTTTTACACCACCGACATTTGGTGTCACATCTAGTGCAACATGAAGTTGGCCATTTTCTTGTAAAGTGAATGTCTCAATCGTGTAATAATTAAAACGAGACATATGCGATTTGTGCATTTTTTTGACTGTAATCACACCCTTCTTATAACTTACATTTTGAACTTTCGTCATCATATCTCTGAAACCACCTGCGTTCCATTCCGGCATGATCTTCTTGTCATTATCAATTGGAGCTCTCCAGAAGGATAATTTAAATTGCCCTGCCAACATATTTTTTCCATCTTTTGATAATTGTACCACTTCACCTTTTCTTTTATCAAAAGTTAGTTTCACATTACCAGAAGTAAGGATGATTTCAGTCGTATTTTCATTTACCTCATTGACAGCACCTTCATTTGGTGTGTTTGAAGCAAACGCATAAGGTTGTAGAATTTCTTCATCATATGCCACTTCAAATCCTTCAGAAAGCATTGGAGTAGCCTCTTTTAACTTAGCAGAAATTTTGACAATGTATTCCTTACCTTCTGTATATGTAGTTTGGATTCCTTTCAAAGGATATTTTTTTGTCTGACCAGCAGCTAATTTTACATTCAATTTTCCAGTTTGAATTTCCTTACCATCTTCCAGTAAAATCCATTGGAAATCAAACTTTGAGAGATTTGTATTCAAGAATTGATTGTACATCGATACAGCATCCTTTTCGAGAGTGAAATGAATATTCTGGAATACTCTTTTTACTTCCACACTTTTTGGCGTAGGTGTAAGATCTGACAAGAAAATGCCATTCATACAAAAGTTATAATCGACAGACATATCATGTCCGAAGTCACCTCCTACACCGTAGACGAAATTAGAACCAGGCTTTTTCGCTTCTTCATTGGCAAAAGCTACATTTTCTAAAGCAGCTCCCCATTTTCCATCTACAGATTTTGTAATACCTTGATCTGCAAAATCCCAGATACAACCACCGATCAATGCAGGATATTTTTCAAATACTTCTTGGTATTCGATTAAATTACCCATCGCATTACCCATACCATGCGCATACTCATTAAGAAGATAAGGGGCCGTTTGATTTGCTTCACCGATCTCGACAGCTTCATGTACATCAATATATCGATTCCATTTCTTTTTCTTATGCGGAAAACCACCACCAAATGAATCTGGAGCCAAAGGTGCTGTTGCAAAATGATAGTTTGTAGGACGTGTTTTATCGATTGCCTTTGTTGCTTTTTGCATGGCTACCATATTAACACCGTTTCCTGCTTCATTTCCAAAAGACCACATGATCACAGAAGGATGGTTTTTATCTCTATGCACCATTGCCTCCATTCTTTCAACATGTGCTTTCTCCCAAGTAGGATTATTGGCTAAAGTCTCTTTCGGATTGTATTTCATACCATGTGATTCAACATTGGCTTCATCAATGATAAAGATGCCATATTGATCACACAATTGATATAAATAAGGAGTAGCAGGATAATGAGCAGTACGGATTGTATTGATATTCGTTTGTTTCAAACGTTTCACTGTCAATTCTAATCGCTCTTTGGTGACGTGTTTACCATGAATTGGGTCATGCTCTACAAGGTTGATACCTTTTACTAAGAATGGCTTCCCATTTAGTTGTATTTCTTGCTTATCTGAAATTGTTATTTCACGAACACCAATTTGACTTTGAATCTCATCGATAACTTTCCCCTCTTTTACAACTTCAAGGACTAAAGTGTATAAATTAGGTGTTTCATTAGACCAAAGTCTTGGTGATTTTAATGTTTTAGAAAAATTAATTTCTTCTTTATTGATTACTTGTTCACCTGAAGCAACTTTTTTCTTTCCGTCTAAAACTTTATAATGAACTGTATATCCTTTTTGGTCAGCGGCAGTAATTTTCACATCAAGATTAAACTTAGCAGACTGTTCTGAGACTTCAGAAGTAGTGACATAATAATCGGCAATATGTGTTTTTGTTCTTCCAATTAAATATACATTTCTGAAAATACCACTCATTCTCCATCCATCTTGATCTTCAAGGTAACTACCATCAGACCAACGGAAAACTTTCATTTTTAAGGTGTTCTTTCCTTCTTTTACATATTCTGTTATATCAAATTCAGCAGGCGACCAACTATCTTGGCTATACCCTACTTTTTGACCATTAATCCATAAATAAAAAGCAGATGAAACACTTTCAAAGCGAATAAATGTCTTTTCATTGGTCTTCTTTACTTCAAACTCTTTCTGGTAATACCCTACAGCATTTCCATCTTCAGCTTTGATAAAAGGAGGGTTTTTCTCAAAAGGATAAGTGATGTTTGTATATAAAGGTGCTCCAAAACCTTGCATCTGCCATGCTGAAGGAACCGGAATCTCTCCCCATTCTGCAGGTTGATCATTTTTGGGCGTTTGACTTACATCTTCAAAATAAGAAAAATCCCATACTCCATTTAATAGCTCCACATTGTTAGGCGTAGCGTTATAATATAAAGAAGCGTGTGGTTTTTCTTTATTTAATTGTGTTAGTTGTTCGTTCTCCCAATCATTATTCTGACCATAACTGACCTGAATAAATAGGAGTGATATAAATAATAATAGTACTTGTTTCATTTCAAAAAATTAAAAGTTTTGCTTCATCTCTCTACTAAGGTAATGTATCCTCATAAAATGCTTATACACACAAAAGTAGATTACTAACGGACTTTAAGCGATGCAAATTTGTGATATTTTTTGGAAGTAAAGTGTTATTATATGATAAAGAATCAAAGGTCTGAAGTAATTCGGCACATTCTAATTCATTCAAAAATTGACAATCAATCATTTTTTTATAGCATAAATCCCAACTAATTGGAAGTGCCTCTTCCTATTCAAAACACGAAATAGTAGGTTAGTGAAGTATAAATCAAACTATTGTTACAATGAAAAAGCTGATACAAACAATTTTAATGCTTAGTCTATTTTCTACTTCTCTTTTTGCACAAGAAGTCTACTTAAACAAGAAAATGAAAACAGTGCCTAAAGAAAAGGCCATTTATGTAAAGACTATCACGAAGGAATCTAAGAATAATTACAAAAATGAAGTTCGCTTTATTAAGAAGAATAATATAGCTGAAGTATACTATACATCAGATAAAAAAGGGAAAAAGAAAGATGGGTATTTTAAATCTTTCTTCAAGGGTGGTTCACCAAGAAAAGAAGGTTTTTATGATGTAGGAAAAAGAATAGGGCAATGGAAAGAATATTATACCAATGGTCAATTAAAAATTGAATATACATTGGTAGAAGGTAAAGATGAGATCAACTCATTAATTGATAATTACTGGTCAAAAGAAGGGGAGCAAACTGTTACAAAAGGAGAAGGTGTGGTCAAAGAATATTACTTTAAGAATCATGTATTAAAAATAGAAGGTCACGTTACAAAAGGTATGCACCAAGGAGAATGGATTGAATATTATAAAGATGGAAAAGTTCACTTCAAAGAAGTATTCAATAAAAACAATCTCGTAGAAGGAACAAATTATACCGAATCAGGGGAAGTTATTACTTACAATCGATTAAAAACACATCCTATTTATAAAAGTGGTTTCGAAGAACTATGGTCTGAAATGAAACCCATTATCGATAAGCGAGAAAATTTTGCAGGGTGTGATTTTGGTAAAATCTACTTTACCTGCACGATCACAAAAGATAAAGAAGTAAAAAATGTAAAGCTATTTAATTGCGATAACCAAGATCTTTTGAAAAGTGTGGAAACCGCTTTGTTACGTTCTCAATACAATTGGAACCCTGCCACACATAGAGGTGAATATGTCACTGATAAAATGGTGATTCCAGTACTTTTGCTGAAATAAATCATATTTTATTAACATTAAAGAGAAAAAAGAGTTGGATTGATATTCAACGACACTCTTTCACTAAGTGTGTAAGTACTACAAGGAAGGATTGGGTTTAAAACCTGATCCTTTCTTTGTATAATACTTGAAATTGATTCAAAATTACTCCCCAGTTTCTGATTGGCATCTTCCATTTTTTAGTAGCTTCTTGCAAGACTAAGAAAACAGATTTTTTTACTGCATCATCTGTTGGGAAGGATAATTTGTTCTTTGTGTATTTTCGAATTTTACCATTCAGATTTTCTATCAGATTGGCAGTGTATATAATTTTACGAATTTCAAGAGGGAATTAAAAAAATACAGTTAATCCATCCCAGTTATTCCGCCAACTTTGGATGGCATATCCATATTTATCACCCCATCTCTTTTCTAGAAACCAAGAGCCTCTTTGGGCGCATCTATATGTGATGCTCCTTAGATATCTTTCATGTCTTTAGTAAAGGCTTTTTTATCTTTCCAGACTACATACCTACAAGCATTTCTAATTTGATGAACGATACATATTTGAGTGGAAGCATTTGGAAATACTGCCTTAATAGTCTCAGTAAAACCATTGAGATTATCAGTGGATGTGATTAAAATATCCTCCACTCCCTACGATTGAATATCAGTAAGTACAGTCATCCAAAATGCTGAGGATTCATTCTTTCCAAGCCGCATATCTAATACTTCTTTCTTACCGTCAGTACGTAATCCAACAGCTAAATAGATGGTTTTATTGATAACTTTGGAGTTTTCTTTCACCTTAAAAACGATCCCATGCATCCAAACGATAAGATAAACAGGTTTCAAAGGACGCTTGTGCCAGATCTCAATATCTTCAACTACTGAAGCTGTAATTCTTGAATTAGTAGCCGTTGAGACATCAAAACCATAAAGTTCTTTGATCTGATTTTCTATATCTGAAACGCTCATCCCTTTTGCATAAAGTGAGATGACTAAACTCTCTATACAAGGAGATCATTCTTTAACTTTTATGTTATAGAACTATTGCAATAAAAAAACGAGTGACTATTTGAATAGTAACTCGTTTAATAAATTTATGAAGATTTACTTTTTAACCTGCTATATAAAAAAAAGGTAAATGTTAAAAGAATGAATGCTGATGATCCTGATAAGATTACTTTTAAGTAATTTTCACCATAATCCTCATTGATAACTTTATTAAATGTTGAATAAATAACATAACCTGTGATTAGCAACATTTGAAAAAATATCGCCGCGTACCTTTTCTTTTTAAACTCCATAATATTCATTTTATTATTTGTTGATAGAAAAGTTTGAGAATAGTTTTCATAACGTTTTAGATAATTTTGAATTTAAAAGTTTATTAAAATTTATATAAAATATAGCAGTTCTTAGACAATACATTAGACATAAATATCTAATAAAGTGAGTATTTTGGTTCTTGTTTTTCGTAAAAAAAATATATTTTTTATTGATTAACAAATATCTCCATATTTTCATTTCGTTTACATTGATAAATGTATTTTTTTCATAATAAACATACCCTATTAGAGCTTTCTCAATTATACCAATTCTGAAACAACTGCCATTTATCATTCTATCTGTCTGTAAATTAGTATTGTAATTACATTTATTATATTAATTACAGAAATTTGAAGAAATCTTATCAGATTACAATAAGCCAACTTAAATAGGTCAGGAGATATTTATTTTGAATGACTAAAGAAAATAGAGGTGAAAGATCTACCCGGATCTAAAGTCAAATTACGATCACCTGAAGATAAATTAAATAACACAATTTACCTCAATATTACATTTCTAATTGACTTACTCACAATTCAAGATTTTAGAGTTTACACAGTTTGTGTTATACTCCCAGTTCAACTCTTTTTTGTTGTAAAAACTAAAATAGACCAACAACTATCACAATCCCTGTTAAAACCAATTGAAATCTAAAAGAGATTGCCTTACTTCTATCATAACTTTTTACCTCTTGCTAAACTCTTTGATATATGAAAAAGCAATTATTCTTTCTATTATTATGCTCAATCCTAAATAACATTAGTTTTGCTCAACAACAGAAAAAACACCTTATCAGTCTTGGTGAGGTAGACAGTCTTTACTCTAATGTATTGAAGGAAAATCGAGAAATTTACATTCAATTGCCTTCAAATTATGATTTGGATAAAGCTCAAAATTATCCAGTCTTATATGTCATAGATGGTGAATTTTTACTCCCAACGATTACAATGGCTCATGAAAGTTATTATGGTGGGTTTATTCCTGAAATGATTATCGTTGGAATTGCAAATCTACCCAACAGGAACAGAGATTTAACACCAACAAAAGTCGAAACATTGTTTGGCCGACCTGCTACTTCTGAAACTGGAAAAGCAGATCAATTTAGAAAATTCCTTTCTGAGGAACTTATCTCCTATATAGATAAAAAATACAGAACTACAGATTATAAAACACTCGTTGGTCACTCATATGGTGGCTTATTTACCATTCATACCCTACTTCAACAGTCGGATTTATTTGATAATTATGTAGCTATTGACCCTAGTTTACAATGGGACGAACAAGTTCTCTTGAAAGAGGCTGCAAACCAATTGAAAAGCCAGAATTTTGAAAATATTGGTTTGTATATGTCATTAGGTAGTCAATTGGACATGCAAGATCCTTCTGTTACGATTGAAAATGTAATGGATAATGAATCACCTATGACAGTATTTCCTCGTTCAAACATTGCATTTAGAGAAATGATAAAAGAACATAGTAACTTAAAGAATTTTGAATGGGAATATTTTTCAAAAGACTTGCATGGTACTATTGTATACCCTTCAATTCGCAATGCCTTTTTAAGTATATTTTCATGGTATCAAATGGAAAATACGTATGCATTAAATAATCCAGCCACAACTACTGCACAATTACAAGAAATAATCGATAATAGAGCAAATAAATTGGCCCGACATTTTGGGTATAAAGTTCCTCCCTATCCACAAGATTTGATGAATGCCCAAGGATATATGAATATGGATATGAAGCAAATGGATAAGGCAAAACTCTATTTTGAATCAAATATTAAATACTACCCTGAAAGTGCGAATTGCTACGATTCAATGGCCGATTTCTATGTGCGTTCCAACGATTACAAAGAAGCCTACGAATTGGTAAAGAAAGCAAATAAGATACATCCTACTCCTTATTATAAAGAAAGAATGGAAGAGTTCTCAAAAAAAATTAAATAGGTGTAGATGAACAAAAAAGTCATACTGTATTATTTACGGTATGACTTTTTTATCATTTTTTCTTACCAGATGTGCTACTCTTCTTTTTATCTCCAGAAAAGGCCTTTTTCGTACTATTTTTTAATTTATTAAACCCTGATTCTGCCTTTTTTTCTCCTTTCTTATATTCTTTTTTTACATCTTTCTCTACAACCTTATATTCTTTGGTTGCTGTCTTTTTTGCTTTTGCTGTTTCTTTCTCCACTTTGGGCTTTTCTTTAGAAACAGCATCACCAATATCTTTGGTTACCTTCTTAATTTCTTTTCCTGTTTTCTTGAAAAATTTTTCAACGTCAGAAGTTTGTGCTTGTACTAAGTTGAAAGAAAAAAATAGTAAACTGAATGTTAGAATAAATTTCATGTCTTAAGTCTAGTTTCATTTTTTAATGAATCATTAATATCAAAACATATATTATTAGTTAGTTATATGTTCTATTAATTCATTGTATTGTACACAATAATTATACTCAAAATATATAAATGCTATATTTTAAAACCATTAGTATTTAAAGAGATACAAGCAATTAATCAATAATTGTAAGAAATACGTTAATAAAGTATTGAAATGTGTCATTAATAAGTGTCAATTTTGCACGTAATAGAAATAATCAACATCTACCTTTATCACTGTTAACTACTTATTGTTTTTCTATCTACTATGCTCTTATTCTTTAACCAGCACAATACATTAAATAAAGCATAGATAGTAGGCAATATTTTAAATAAATTATTACTTATAAACACCGAAAAATGAAACTGAATTATTTACTCCTTTCTATTTTATCACTCTGCTGTGGGCTACCCACTATGGCGTATGACTATGAAGTGACACAAGAGGCTGAAACAATGTCTCGATCTTCCTCCACTGAAATTGTAAGTAAAGAATTTGCCTCAGATGGACAATTCGTCAAAATGCTTTCACCTTCAGGTAGTATAACTTTTTCTGTAGACGATGTGCCGAGTGCAGGTCTCTACAAATTACAAGTTTATACTTTTAATGGAGGGGCAACACAAAACCTATTTATGTCCACAAATGGAGGTGCTAATGAAGCAATACAATTACAACCTTCAAACTGGGCATTCGCTGATTCAGCAAAAATCACTTATTTAGATGTTTCTTTAAATGCAGGAAGCAATTCCATCACTTTAGAGACAGATGAAGCGACTGTTTTGATTGATAAATTGGTGCTTACAAGTCATTTTAATGTCTTTTACATGAGTAACGACGGGAATGACAATAATAATGGATCGGTTACTGCTCCTTGGAAAACGCTAGCAAAAGCTACTGAAGCGGCACAAGAGATAGGCAGTGGAGGTTCGTTAGCTCCTGGAGACAAACTCCTTTTTAGAAGAGGAGATGTTTTTGAAGGGGAATTTTTAATCAAGTGTGATGGTACGACAGATTTACCAATTGAATTCAGTAGTTACGGAACAGGCGAATTCCCTATCATCTCAGGTTCAGGCAATGTATCCGGAGGTGATTACTTTGAAGCCACAAAAGTGATCAATGGTTCTCACTTGGTTTTTGAAGAATTATGGTTCAAAAATGACCGTCAAAATAATAACCGATATACTTACGGAGAAACGAATTCTTATGGTCTAAGAGTTACAGCCAACAAATGGGGTGGTGTTTCTCAAGATCTTACTTTTAGAAATCTAAAATTCTCAGATATATTTGGTGTTGGAGTTCCTGATGAATTCAACGATTTAAGTGTAACAGGTTTACGTTTTGAATCAGAACAAAACGAACCTGATTTTGAAGTAACGATTAAAGATGTTTTAATTGAAGATTGTTACTTTACGAACATTGGAAAGGCAGGTGTATGGGCGGTACACAAAGGTTCTGAAGACGCAAACGATTATACCATCAACAGAAATCAGGATTTTGTAATACGAAATAACACGTTCTTCCAAACAGGTGGTTCTGGAGTTATTCTATCAAAAATGCACAATGCAATGGTAGAAAATAACGACTTTGATCACACGGGGCATAGCAATGGTTCAGAAGGACGCCTTGCTGGTCGTGGTAGTGGTATGTGGGTTTTCAAATGTATCAATGTAATTGGTCAATATAATCGTTCATACAGTGTCAGAGGACCTAATGATTCCTATGGTATGCATATTGATTTTGGAAATAGAAATATCATTTATCAATACAATTACAGCGAAGATAGTGAAGGTGGATTCGTGGAAGTATTAGGAGACAATCATAATGTCGCTTATCGTTTTAATGTCAGTGTCAATGATGGTATCAGAGATTTTCATGGAAGTACAATCTGGACTTCAGGATATGTAGGAACAGGAAATACGCCAGTCCCTTCCAATGATGTTTTTGTCTATAACAACACTATTTATTTAGGAGAAAATCAAAAACCTGACTTTAGTATTTTCTCAGCGAATACCTACATTTACAACAATGTTTTCTATCAAGAAGGAAGTGGTATTATTGGTGAAAAAGTAGAAATTGATATTCAGAATAATGCTGATTTTATAGTATCTCACAACTTATTCCAAGGAAATATTAATTCAGCTTTTAAGAATTATGATCAAAACCAAATCAATGGAAATCCTCAGTTTACAAATAAAGGAGCAAAGAATATAGAAGGATATCAGATTCAATCAGGAAGCCCTGTGATTGATGCTGGCTTATCTTTCCCAGAACCTACTTTCCCAGAAGCAGGAAAAGGTATTTTCAAAGACTTTACACTTACACCTCAACATGATATCTATGGCAATGCTGTTAGTGTTGAAAGTCTTATTCCAAATGTTGGTGCTGATAATAATTACAATTCAGGAATTGATCCAAATGAAATTCAAGTAGAAGGAGTTCAAATTTCTTCTCAAACTTCTCCATTATTTGTTGGTGAAACTTTACAATTATCAGCAACTGTTCTTCCTGCCAATGCTTCAAATAAGAATGTTACTTGGAGTAGTAGTGATGAGAATGTATTAACGGTAGATCAAAATGGTTTGGTAACAGCTGTTACAGAGGGTTCTGCAACCATTACGGTAGTGACAGAACAACATGGTAAGACAGCTTCTACGAATGTAAGCGTAGGTACTGATATTGCGGTTAACTTATTGAACGGTAGCTTTGACAATGGCTTAACACATTGGAATAATTGGAACAATCCTACAGTGACCACTTCCGGAGATTATTACGGTGGTAAAGCAATTCAACTTACAGGTCCTTCTTCTATTAATCAATGGGTAAAAGTAAAACCAAATACAACCTATACACTTTCTGGCTACGCGAGAGTAGTTGATCCTGAAAACGACAGAGTGGTGTTTGGTGTAAATGATGAAAAGAACAACGGCATTACAAATGCACAAATCACAGATACTGACTATACTTTACATAATATGATGTTTACGACAAGTTCGTCTACAGATTCCGTAAAAGTCTTTTTCTGGAGACCTGGTAACGGTGTTGGTAATTCATTTATTGATGAAATTTCTTTAGAAGAAACTGCTCATATCATCAACCCAACTTTCGAAAAAGATCTATTAGGATGGAAAACATGGGGTTCTGCTTCATTTGTTACTTCTAATAGCCAACTAACATTGACGGGGAATGGTGGAGCGAATCAATTCATCAAAACCAAACCAAATACTACTTATGAGGTACGTTTTACTGCCAAAGTGGATGATCCAAGTGTGAAAGTCAACTTCTTAATTGCTGAAGGAAACGGTGGCGGAACGTATGCAAGTAAAGATGTATATGAAACGGTGATGACGGACGATGTTCTTATATTTACGACAGATTCAGATTCTGAAGATACAAGAATTGGATTCTGGAGACCAGGAGGCTCATCGGGCGGTGCTTATCTTACTAATTTGAGTATTGTGGAAGGCAGCAGTAACGGTAGACAAAGAGTTTCTCTAAAAGAAGAATTAGAATTTAATATCTATCCAAACCCTGCCATCAGAGAAGTCAATATTAAAACACTCTCAAGAGGTGGCATTTCCAACTTGCAAGTCTATACTTTATTAGGTCAACCTGTTTTCAATAAATCTTTTGAGCAAGAGACAAAGTTCTCCGTTCAAGATTTCCAAAAAGGATTATACCTGATCGTTATTACAGATGATCAAGGGCATAAAAAGTCTGATAAATTATATGTAAAATAAAGAAAACCGGTATCATCGAAAGGTGATACCGGTTTTTTTATGACTATATAAAACTGCTTTTCGTGATCTATCCAATTTGAATAAACCATTATTATCCATTAAATTAAATCTAAAATAACACCCAAAAATATGAGCACGAAACACAATTGGCCTGTTTTAGATTTTAATGAAATTGAAGATACTTTGGCCACTCTTCATCAATGGATTCAAATTATCGGTAAAATTCGATTAAAAACAATGCCCTGGCAGAATCATTCTTGGCATACGACTCTTTATATTTCTACATGTGGATACACTACCCAGCCTATTCCCTACGAAGAGGGTGTTTTCCAAATTGACCTAGACATAAAACATCAACAATTTGTCATTACTCGTACTGATCATGCTCCCCAATCCTTTAAATTAGAAAGCATGACGGTAGCTGATTTTTATACTAAAGTTTTTGATAAACTTGCTGCCATTGGATTGGGAGATATCAAAATTTATGGTAAACCTAATGAAATGGATCCCGCTATTCCATTTAAAGAAAATACTATTAATAAAATATATGATCATAAAGCCTCTTGCACCCTATGGGATGCGATGATGAAGACCAATCAAGTATTCCAGAAATTTAGAAGTTCATTTGTGGGAAAATGTAGTCCAGTCCACCTGTTTTGGGGTGCTTTTGATTTAGCAATTACACGTTTCTCTGGAAATGCCGCCCCACTTCATCAAGGAACAATGGCGAATATGCCACAAGAAGTAATGCAAGAAGCCTATTCCAAAGAAGTCAGTAGTGCAGGATTTTGGCCTGGTTCAAAAGAAATGCCTTCTCCCTCCTTTTATGCGTACTCCTATCCTACAGCTCCGGAATTTGGCAAACAACCTGTGGCACCTGAAGCTGCTTTTTATAGTCAAGAAATGGGTGAGTTTTTCTTGAAATATGAAGATGTAATTCAATCCGACCATCCGGAAGAGACCTTATTAGCTTTCTTACAAACTACCTATGAAGCCGCTGCAAAAACATTGAATTGGGATCGAACGGCACTTGAACGAGAACATTAAAAAACATTTTTCCTTTTAATCACTAAAAGAAGGAAATAAAAAATGACTACCACAAAAAAGACCTTCCGAGTGATCGAAAAGTCCATTCTAATTTCATGTATTACCGCCATTGCTTTAGGGCAAAATTTGGAATTTTCAAGCCAAACTAAGCCCTAATTATTGTATGCTGTTTACAAAGAATTAAACCACTGTATTTTATTTATGGCTCTATTATTATCGTTCATTTTGGACTTATTTAATATAATTTCAAAATGAACATTTACCTCACTGTAATCAATATCAGGATTAAAAAGTTGCCTGATTATAACATTATAGTTTCCATTATCTAATGGTATACTTAAATCAGAGTTATGTTTAGAAGGAATTGTTGAATTAGGATAAGATGCAGACATTGATAAATCAGCATATTCTGTTAAGAATAATAATCCATTAGTAACTTCTATTGATGTTTCAAATTCTCTAAAAGCAGTTTTATCTGTCCTTTCTTTTTCAATCTTAATATTCCATTCATCTCCTTCGTCACCAGTTCTCCAAATTATCATATGTCCTTTGTTGGATTGTTGAATAAAATGAGAAATTAGCTGTTCAAATTCCCAATTTTCTGTAATAAAAGACTGATACTTTTCTGAATTAACTAATGCAATAAAACCGTCATTATCTATAATATTTAAGTTCATTATTTGCAATATTCTATCTTTGTAATTCTAAGTTTAAACCCATTTGAATAACTTTAGCTCTATTAAATTGTAGTTATCATGTAATAGCATACAACGTAAATGCTAAACTACGACCAGCGGGCGTGTCGACCGATGGATGGAGATTAGCTGATGTTGAACAAAAGCTCCGCTAGCTAAAGCCTTCATTTTCTTATCTTTGAGTGATAATACCACTTATAACTCATTAAAATTTGTAAGATGAAAAAAAAGTAGGAACAATTCTAGACAGAGCATTTGAAATAAATAATTTCAAAAACATGCACGATACAGTATATCGTAACATGTCTCTAAGTGGAAAATCTAAATCGACTTTTGATAATTATATCAAAGCAATCGCAAAGATCACTTTGCACTTTAACAAGACGCCACTTGAACTTTCCGACGATCAAATTAATGATTATCTCCTTTTTCTCAAAGAAAAAGAGAACACTTCTTATACCGCATTCAAACATTATGTATACGCTTTAAGGTATATCTTCAAATTTTCAGGGCGTGAAGAAAAAAATATTACTCTTCCTGTATTAAAAAAGAATAAATCAATTCCTGATATTTTATCAGTTGATGAATGTAAATTGATCTTTAAAACTCCTCAATTGCTTAAATATAGAGTGATGTTTTCGCTAATTTATGCTGCTGGATTGAGAATCAGGGAGGCTGCTCAACTAAAAGTTAGAGACATTGATTTAAATAGAATGACGATTTACGTTAGAGATACAAAATACTCTAAGAACAGAGTCGTTCCACTCTCTGAAAACATGAAAGTTGGGATAGAGAAGTATCTCAAAATTGATAATCCTAAAATATGGCTTTTTCAAGGATATGGTTTTCAAAAACATATCGCCACGACGTCTATTGGTAGAATGTTTAAGCAAACTATTGAAGCTATAGGTATTCAAAAGCATGTTACTGTTCACACCCTCAGACACACTTACGCCACGCATTGTATCGAAATGGGAATGGATCCTTTTACGCTAAAGGAACTACTCGGGCATGAATCTATTCAAACTACTTTGGAATATATCAACCTTGCCACCGTCAAAAAGTCCAATTCTTTTTCTCCTTTCGATAAGATCTATGCAACCGAAAATAGAGATCGATCAGATTCTAAATAAGCAACAGTTTTGGAGGACCTCGACACAGTTTTTGGCAAGGCAAAAATTCGATTTACATGCCATGACAATCTGCCGAACAGCTCAGATGGGAAGGCACGTGGATCATTGTGATAATTGTAAAGAAGTGCGTGTTTCTTACAACAGTTGTCGCAATAGAAATTGCCCAAAATGTCAGGTTACCTATAGGGAAAAGTGGATTTTGAAACGGGAAGAAGAAGTACTTGATGTGCCTTATTTTCATACAGTTTTTACAGTGCCGCATCACTTAAATTCACTGTTCTTGAACTACCCTAAGGAGATGTATAATTGCCTTTTTGAAGCGACTTGGGAGACAATCAAAACCTTCGGAAAAGTCTCTTTGGAAGGTGAAATGGGAATGATTGCCGTTTTGCATACATGGGGTCAAAACTTGACATTACACCCTCATCTACATTGTATTATTCCGGGTGGAGCTTTATGTCATGGTAAACATTGGAAGAGTACTGATCAAACAGGGAAATATCTTTTCCCTGCAAAAGGACTTGCGAAAATGTTTAGAGCAAAGCTTATCCATAAAATCAGACAAAAAAGTACAATAAGAACACTTTTCGAAGGTGAAATAGCAAAGAGTTGCTTTCAAAAAGAATGGGTAGTTTATGCAAAAAGACCATTTGGCGGAGCGAAACAAATCATCCAATATCTTGGAAGATATACGCATAAAACAGCTATTTCTAATCATCGATTATTAGATTATTCGGAGGGGAAAGTCACTTTCGCGTACAAGGATTACAGGCAAGGTGGAAAGAAAAAAGAGATGACTCTTTCTGACATTGAATTCATCCAAAGGTATGCTAGACATCTCCTACCAAAAGGCTTCCGAAGGATACGACATTTTGGCTTTTACAATGGAGCTATAAAGAAAAAGAGAGTGGAGAAAATCAGAGTATCCATTGGTCAAAAACCTCCAAAAATCATCGAATGGGACTGGATTAAAATCTCAGTTGAAAGACTAGGTTATGATCCAAAAAAATGTCCTTGTTGTGGTGAAAGAACAATGGTGATAATGCCTAGAATTACTCATCAGCGTGCACCTCCAAAACCAAAAAGTGATGTGGTGGATACTTTGAATTAACTTCTTCTGACCTCATTTTTTTGCTTATGAAAATAAGCCTGGAACGTTACACCCTAGACTTTCCAAAATGAGCAAGTTTCAGCAAAAAAAGAAAGAAGATTTCTTCTAATAATTCAACTTTCGACAATAAATCGGAGGAAAGAAAAAATAGTATCCACAAAAAAGACCTTTCGAGTAATCGAAAAGTCCATCCTAATTTCCATACAAGTTTGCATTTCATGGCTACACCGCCATTGTTCAACTAGGGCTTAATTTTTGGGTTTTGACCAAAACTAAGCCCTAATTATTGTAGATTGGCTTATTCTTCATTAACTATACAAATTATTTTCACTCAAATATTTCCTCACTTTCCTTATCTGCTCTATATTTTCTTCTGATTCTATATCTAAAGGATTGTTATAATGCAACATTTCAATACTACCATCTTCCCATTCTTCTACTTTGATGAAAGGGCAATTGAGGAGTTGTTCTTTGGTGTGGTATTCTTCATAAATATTCTTTGGAGATACACAATGATAGAAATAACTCTTTAAAAAAGCATAATCAGAATAAATGATATACTTATCTAAATTATGTTTCTCATTAAATTCAAAAACGTTTCCTACATCCACCCAACTCACATAGCCTAAGCCGTTAGGAAGGCTTTTGTAGAGGTTGAAGAAGAAGGTGTCGTAATCTATAAATATTTCATGTTTAATTTTATCAATGCTAATTGCTACCTCTAGTGTACAGGTTCTTCTGATACTCATATTAATGAATTCTGATACATTAATTGTAATAGAATCATTATATGTTATAATTTTATTATTTCCTACATAGTTCTTTAAGTCTCTTAAATCTTGGAAAATATTTATTATTTCTCCATTATTAAAATCTATCAATTTTATAGATATTAGTTCTATAAATAATTTACTTTCTATTAAAGAATCAAAAATCGAATCCTGTATTTTCTCAGTATTATCTAACTTGTATAAAATCGTCATCATTTATAGTTTATCTATTTTAATTAAATCTTTAATACTTTTGTACTGTTGAAGACCTTCAAAAATAGTTTCTTTCTTACTCCTAATTGCATTAACAGCTTCATCTACTTTATTTATTTTCCCAGGCATCACAATATACTGAACTTCAACATCACCTGAAAAACCATCCATATTGATACCTTTTTCTTTTAATTTATTGACAAGTTTGGTCCTATTCAGACCTTCAGTTGATAAAATCTCAATCATCTTCGCATAATCCTCCAACTGTTCAACATCAATTTGTCCATTTACATAACCTGATTTCACATCGTAGATCACTAATTTACCTTGAGAGTCTACATGAAAAATACCATCTGGAATACGCTTTTTTTTGAATGCTGGAAAATCTACCTCACTGTTCCGGGTGTTAAGCCGAAGGCGTCACTCGGAACTAGAACATTGTGTGAGTTTGTAACTCATGATTTCTGTATTTCAAAAATTATCCCAAAGTTCGTTTAAGCAGTTGTGAGGATTGAAGTACAATAATAATAAGTATAGAAAGTTTTTTGTTTGAGAGTGTTGTGATAATTTACAAACTTTCACAATGAGTGAGTTCGTAATGACGCTGTCGCTTAACATTACGAACAGTTGGGGTTTTTCAATGAAAAAGAATTGACCTCATCAACTTTTAGACTATATCTAAGTTGATGAGGTCATTTTTTGTGGGACGTGAGACGCTATAAAGAGTGTCTCTACATGGGAATGTTTTCAATTTATATTCTACGCTTTTTTAGAAGGATAGCCAACCTCAAGCCCATGATTTCAATCATGGGAATACGTGTATTGGCGTTTTTCATTATTTGCTTGTGGTTTGGAGACACGATAAATCGTGCCTCTACAAACGTAGATTTACCTATATAAAATAGTAAGCCAACCTAGCTTTTGTAGGTTGGCTTATTCTTCATTAATTATACAAATTATTTTCACTCAGATATTTCCTCACTTTCCTAAGCTGCTCAATATTCTCTTCTGATTCGATATCTAAAGGATGGTTATAATGCAACATTTCTATACTGCCATCTTCCCATTCTTCTACTTTGATGAAAGGGCAATTGAGGAGTTGTTCTTTGGTGTGGTATTTTTCAAAAGTTTCAGGTGTTGATACGCAATGATAAAAAAATACCTGACGATTAAATGGGTTAG